>CAYRPX010000076.1:0-12359 GCA_964426195.1 uncultured Salinivenus sp. | reverse complement strand
ACATGATGGCCGGCCCAATGTAGCGCCGCACCTTCTCGATGTCGTCGGTGGCCCGGGTGATGACATCCCCCGTCGAGTACTCCTGATAGAACGTCGCCGAGAGCTGCTGGAGATGGTCGTACAGGTCATTCCGCAGGTCGTACTCAATGTGCCGAGAGGCCACCACCACGGTCTGTCGCATCAAAAACATGAAGAGGCCGCTCGTCCCCGAGAGGACAATAATGACGACCGCAAACAGAAGGAGGGAGATGAAAAAGTAGGCGTAAAACTCCGACTGTGCCGGAGTCCCCCCATACAGCGTGTACAGCCGAACGAAACGGGGAATGCTGTCTACTGCCTGCCGGACGACCATCGGCACGGTGATCTGGAACCCGGCCGAGACCATGGTGAAGAGCAGCCCCGGGACGAACAGGTACTTGTATCGCCAAAAGAAATGGTTGAGGCGGGAAAGCGGCCCCATCAGCAGGGTCGGACTGTAATAGGGACTTCGGTGAAAGCAGAGGAATAACGCAGAAGCCGGAAGAGCTGATCCCGGCTGCTCTTCCTACCTGAGTTTTCCGTCGCCGGGGTTAAGGGCTCCGAACTCACGCGCCTGACCAGCGACTGGGGATTGCGGGTTTCGTGTCGAATGGACCTGACCGACGATACGAAATACGCGACGCAACTACACCGGTGGGGGAACCTCGGCCTCGACGGACCCGGCGGCTTCCGCGTAGGCCTGCAGGGCCGTGATCGTATCTGCCTGCTCTTCGTATCGACGAATGAGTTCTACATGCTGGGCGGCGACGTGGCGGGACAGGGCCATGATGATTTCAGTCCCGGCCTTTGGATCGCGCCGTAAGACATTTTTTAAATCGGGCCGGAAAAAGCCCAGCACCTCCGCTTCTGTGACGGCCTCGGCCGTTTCGAGTCGGTGAAAATCCCCGAGGAGCGACAATCCTCCAACCATCTCGCTCGCCTCGAGCACCCGAAGCTCACAGGAATGCTCCGGATCCCGATCCGCAAGGAGACGCACGCGCCCCGACTCGACAATGTAGAGCCCCAGTCCAGGATCCCCCTCGTAGTAAAGCGATTCTCCTCGTCGATAGGTGCGCCGATGAGTCACTTCGGCCATGGTGTAGAGGGCACCCGAGGAAAGGGGATTCAGAGCGGGCACACTTCGAAGCCGTTCCGCAACGTTGCGGGTGTGAGCATCGAGCCGCCGTCGAAAAAGTCGGCGATAGAGTCGTCCTCCAGCGCGGAGAATTGAGCGAAGAACAGACATGAGAGTGAGCGTAGATCGAAGGCAACGGAGGCGCGAAGGGAAAACTCGGATCGACGCTGCTTTCCCCCGAACACATGGCGCACGAAGTCGGAGGGAAGGGCGCCTGCCGGCTTTTATCCGCCCGACAGATATGAACCCCGCTTCAGAGGATCGGTATTTTCCACACGGCCCCTCACTTCTCTGTGGAGTGTCGCTCTGCCCCATAGCCGTCTACTGCCTGAACGTTTCGGGGGGCGCAGGTGAAAACGCCGGCTCTGACCTCAAGAAAAGAAGAACAGGAAACACGGCGGTCCCACCGATCCGAAAGCGGATCCATTTCAGAACGACTGTCCGATGCCAAAATGGAGAAGAGGCCCGCTAAAGTCGTCGCCAAAGAGGTCGTTATTCCGGGGGGAGGGGTCATGCAGACGATAGGCGAGGTCGAACCGAACGATAAGGTATTGCCATTCCAGACGCAGACCAATTCCGCTCCCCACCCCCATGTCAAGCAAGAAGTCAAGTCCGTCAAACCGGCCATCCCGGACCTCTTGTCGTTCGCCCTCAAGTGACTTCATCGCTAAGTCGGAGGCGACCTCCCGCTGACCAAACCCCCGATTGCGGGGTCCAAACCATACGTTGCCCACATCGAGAAAGGTTGCCCCCACCCACCGAGCCGTTAAGAACTGCTGCAGGAGGGTCGTTCGGAGCTCGACGCTCGATTCGATTTTAATGTCTCCCCCCAAAATGTTTGAGAGCCCCCCTTGCACCGATGCGGTCGAGTCCTCAGGCAACTGGGTTCCTCCTGGTCCCAGGTCTCGGAGCCGCCACCCCCGAACGCTGTTTGCGCCGCCGCTGAAGAAGCGACGGTCGAGCGGGACCACGGTGGGCCGCGCCGTCGGGTGCGCCACGCCCCCAAACAACTTGACGCCGAGGGTGGTGCCCTCATTCAGGGACACATATCGACGCAGGTCGACCGACCCCCGGACGTAGGGGCGGTAGAGGAGACGGCCGCTCAGCCCTCCCGGCCCCGCGAAGAAACTGGGCAGCGAATAGTCCAGCGTGGCGGGCGCGAACACAAACCGATCGAACAGGAGAGGGACCGTGTTGCCCACTTCCCCCGAGACTTCGTAGATGTGTCCGCTCCGTCGCCGCATGGGATTAGCCGTAGCGGAGCGGAAGGTATATCGAACGGCCGAATTCACCTGCGGCTGTGTGTAATCCTCCAGAATCTGCTGGCGCTGTACGGGATCCTGTAGATCCCCACCTTCGGGCCCAAAGACGCGATCCAAAAACTTTGTCCCAAACTGGTCCAGCGTATCCGGATTGCTAACGCTCAGATCTACGATGTCGATCAAGGAGGCCTCCGTCGGGGTGTGATCCATCTCCAGCCGTAATCTGGCATTCACGCGACTGCGGATCCGCAGTCCGAGGCCGCTGCGCAGGGCCGTCAGGCCCGTCAGGGAGATACGGGTGCGAGCGTTCGAGAGGTCAAGCCTCTCGAACGGTCGAAATGGGCGGATGAAGTATGGCAGAATGAGGGATGCGTTGCCCTCGAACTGATACGAACTGACGAGCGTAGATTCGAGGCCGGAGGCCACAGATCCGGACGTTCGGAACCGAAACGTCTCGCCCCCTCCCAGGGCATTTACGTTCTCGTATACGCCGCTGAGACCAACTCCAAACTCGTTTGGTCGCAGACCGCTGGTGTTGACCCCACCGACCGACTCGCGTTGGAGCGCAAACGTTTCCACTTGCACGCGGTGCCGCTGCCGGGTACGTCCCTCCACGCGGAGAGGCAGGTAGTGCTCCCCGGTCCGGTCAACCTGAATCGTCTCCTCGTACTGCGGGGACAGGTTGGTGAAGGCAAAGACTCCCGTGTCTTCGAGTCGACGCTTCGTCGCCTGCACGTCCGACCGGTCGTAGTATTCCCCCGGTGTAAACTGGAGACTTCGACGCAGGATGCTTGGTTTGAGGTGCCTTTCCTCCTTAATGCGAGACGTAACCCAGGGCCGGTACTCCCCGCTTGTGTCGACGGGAACATCGATAGTATCGCTCCGAGAGGGCGACGTCTCCGAACCCGTGACCTCGAAGCGAATGTCCCCAAAGCGGTATCGTGGTCCAGTGTGGACGCGGAGCGCCACGTCGAAAGAGTCGGGCGTAGTCCGATAGACAACTGCCCGAATGGAGTCGCGACTGATGCCGGCGTAGCCTTCATTTTGCAGGAACGTCAGGATGCGCCGACGCTCTTCGAGCAGCTTTGGCTCTCGGTATCGCTGATCCCGAGGCGAAAGCGTGATCGTGTCGCCGACCGAGACCGCAGAGGCGTCGAACACTGTCTGCTCGGCGAGGCGACGTTTCTGGGGGTGACGCAACGAATCAAGCCCCGTGTACAGGACGCGTCGGAGATAGGTGGCGGTTCCCGGTTCCACGTCAAAAACGATCCGAACGCGATTGGACCCTCCTTGAGGTTGGACCCGATACGAGACCGAAGCGTCCCGAAATCCCCGCTGTCGGTAAAACAGTTGCAGTCGATCAACGTCTGCCGTAACCGTTGCCGAATCGAGATAGGCGGGCTGCTCCCCCCCCGACCGAAGCGCCGATCCCAGGCGCGACCACATCCAATCGGCACTGCCCAGCCGGTAGATCCAACGCCACCAAGTGATCCCTGGAATGCCGAAGATCCGACGATTGGGACGAGTGCGGATCCTTTCCTTCAAGGTTTCTTCCGAAAAATGACGGGCGCCTTGAACGTCGACCCTCCGCACAATCGGAGCGGTCGTGTCGGCCGCCGAAACGTTCCTATCCGTCTCGGGAAACGCCTGCCCGGGCTGAAATCCCGCCGCCGCAAGCCCCCCCATCACTCCAATTACCACGACGGCCCCCACTTTTCGAAACCAGATCCATGCGTTCGTCGCAGAGCGTGTGTGCATTTGGCTGCTGACGTCGAGAAGATCCGGGCGCATCCACCCGTACGACATAGAAGGACCCAACGCCTCAGAGAGCGAACAGTGCCGGATCTGCCCGTCCCTCTCGTCACACGATGCAGAAACTTCATCCGTATGGAATCCCCCAAACGCACGGAACGGCCTTTCGCTCGGCACCGATCATGCCCGTTCCCGTAGGGTGACGCAGATCGCTCTGAAAAGCCGGGAAAAAGATATGCCCACTCGGGGGCGTAAGACTTCCCGGACCGACGGTCAATCTGAGAATTCTGCCTCACCGAGCGGCCGGCGGGGAAGCGGGACGTTCCTGCCCGGTACTCGCCTGATACTGCTGAGTTCGCTGTTCGAGCTTGCGAAAGCTTTCCGGATTCATGTCCGGCATTAAGAAATACATGGGATCGAGGGCTTGCCCGTCCAGCTTGTGCACCTCATAGTGAAGATGCGGCCCGGTGGAAAGGCCGGTATTGCCGCTGTATCCGATGGTATCTCCCCGCGCCACAGAAATCCCACGATAGATGTCGTCCGGAATCTCGGACAGATGTGCGTACCGGGTTAGGTATCCCGACTCCTCATGTTGGATTTCAATTACCTTTCCATAGCTCGGATCCTGCCCCGCGCGCTTCACCGTTCCCGCCGCCGTGGCCAGAACGGGCGATCCTGTCTGTAGCAGAAAATCGATGCCCTCATGCATCTTGCGCACTTTTAGAATAGGATGCTTTCGCATTCCGAAGCCCGAGATAATGCGTCCCTCTGCCGGACGAATCGCCGGAAGCTGACGAAGCCGCTCTTGACGCTTTTCCGCGACTTGGTACAGTTCCCGGTAACTGGACTTCTGTAGGCTCATTTGACGTTCGAGCTTGTCGAGCTTCTGCGCCGTATTTTTCAAAAGAGACTCGGTCTCCGCCCCCATTCCCTCAAATTGACCGTACGGATCCGTCCCCCCAACTCCCACCTGACGCACGTCCTCCGAAATCGGCTCCATCTGAAAAAGGCGTCGATAAAGCGTGCGGTCTTTCCTTATCAGCGTATCGAGCCGGGCCGAGAGAACCGTCATTCGGTTGTTGACCCGCTCCACCTGTTGTTCGAGGGCACTGTTTTCGACCTGGAGCATCTCCTTCTCGGGGGAAGAAATCCACTGCCGATCCATTCCCCAAACCATGAGTCCGGCCAAGATCACGGCGAGGCCGACGATCTGACCGACATGGGCTGCCCAATCCCTCCAGGTCGACTCTACCTGCTTGAAGGTGCAGCTCTCAGGGTCGTACACGTACTTCTGCTTTCGGTCCATAACAGCGGCGTCTATGAATATCCGGCGGGGGTTACGCGCCGCGGCAGCAACAACGCTGCCTCGACGATTCTCAAGACAACAAGATCTTTATGCACCCGGAAACGGTGGTTGAACAGCGACTACGCCAAGTGCATGTTTTCAAACGTAGAAAGACGGTAGGTTCTGGGCATATTCGGTAATAACAGCGCTCAACATAGGGGGTAGTCCAAGGCCTGTCAACCGGACCTCGCTGAGGTTAGGGCAAACACATGGCAAGTTAATTGTGGTGAAGAAATGCGGCGCCATTCTTCACAAACCGCATTCCCGCCGTCGGAAGCGGGGTGCGAACCGTTCGAATGGACTGTCTTCCTCCGATTGCAACGGCTTCTCTGAATGAGCCTCCCAAACACCGTCGTACCTATTCGTAGTCCTGCTCAAAATACTCGATGCCCCGGCGAGGCATCGAGGACCCTTCCTGCTGAATACGATTCCGGAGCCGCTCGGTAAACACCTCGGCGGGATCATGGCCGTAGTGGCGAAGCAGGTAATTCATGGCGATCACCTCGCAGATCACCGTGATGTTCTTTCCGGGCGTGATGGGTACCCGCACCATGGGAAGATCAATCCCGAGAATCTCGTGGGTGTCTTTCACCATATTGATACGCGTGTACTCCTTGTCCGAATCCCACAGCTCCATGTTGACGACAATCTCGATACGCTTTTGAAATCGGATCGCCCGAATTCCAAACATGGAACGGATGTCCACGAGGCCGAGCCCTCGCACCTCCATAAAGTGCTGCACGAGATCGGTACCCGCCCCCATAAGGATCGACTCGTCCCGTTGAGTCGCAATGACCACATCGTCCGCCACGAGCCGGTGCCCCCGCTCCACCAAATCCAGCGCCACCTCGCTCTTGCCGATGCCCGGCTTGCCGAGCAAGAGGAGGCCAATGCCGTAGACATCGACCAACGATCCGTGAACCGCCCGTTGAGGAGCAAACTGGTCGGCCAAAAAGTTGCGGAGCGACGACATGAACTGCACCGTGGGTAGGGGGGTGCGGTACACGGGAATGTGCTCCTCCGTGGCCACGTCCACGAGAGAAGGTTCGAGGTCGTTGTCGTCCGTAACGATGATACAGGGCACCGAAAACTGCGTCAGGTGCTCGAACGCCTCCCGCCGTTCGGCGTCGTCGAGGTGCCGGAGGTACCGCGTTTCGGTGTTGCCGAGAATCTGGACACGCTGATGGGTAAACAGGTCGACGTACCCGGCAAGGGCGAGGCCGGGACGATGGAGACTGCTCTCGGTGACATCTCGATCAGTTGCCTCCACCGCGTCGTTTACCGGGACCACCTCTACCCCCACGGTCTCGCGCAACTGACGGACCATGAACGCCACCGTGATCGATTCTTTCTGAAAGGTCTTGGGACGCTCCATACCGAAAACGAAAGGCGAATCCGAGAGCGGCGAGAAGGTGTGGCCCAAAATTGGATCCGGACCTCAGGGCACTTCCACGTTGTCGAGAATTCGCCCCACGAGATCCGAGGCGGCGACTTGTTCGGCCTCCGCCTCATACGTGACCACGAGGCGGTGCTGCATCACGTCCATCGCCACTGCGCGCACGTCTTCGGGGGTCACGTAGGCCCGGTGCCGGAGAAACGCGTGGGCCCGCGCAGCCAGGTTCAGATTGATGCTGGCCCGGGGCGACGCTCCGTATTCCAGAAGGGACTCCAGGGCGCCGAGTCCGTACTCAGACGGATTGCGGGAGGCCAGCACAAGGTCCACGATGTACTGCTCGACCCGATCGTCGACGTAGAGGGCGTTGATCACGTCGCGGGCTCGCAGAATCTGCGTGGGAGTCGCCACGGACTGCACCGAGGGGGGCTCGTCCGTGCGGGCCATGCGACGCATAATTTCCAACTCCTCGTCTTCAGTCGGATAGGTCACGTCGATCTTGAGCATGAACCGATCCACCTGAGCCTCGGGGAGCGGGTAGGTGCCCTCCTGCTCGATCGGATTTTGGGTGGCGAGTACCAGAAAAAGGTCGTCGAGATCGAACGTCCGCTCCCCAATGGTCACCTGCCGCTCCTGCATGCTTTCGAGGAGCGCACTCTGCACCTTGGCCGGCGACCGGTTAATCTCGTCGGCCAGGATAATGTTGGTAAAAATCGGCCCCTTTTTGATCGAAAACGTGCCCTCTTTCTGATTGTAGACCAGCGTGCCCAGGAGATCGGCGGGCAATAGATCAGGCGTAAACTGGATGCGCTGGAAGTCCGTCCCGATGGCGTCGGAGAGGGTTTGCACGGTCAGGGTCTTGGCGAGCCCGGGAACGCCCTCCAGCAAAACGTGCCCGTCGGCCAGCAGACCGATCAGGAGGCGCTCGATCATGTATCGCTGTCCTACGACGACCCGACCGATTTCTTCCAGCAAATCGTCAACGAACGCACTCTCAGTGGCGATGCGGTCCTTAATCTCGGAGAGGTCGTGCTCGGGCATGGAGGCAAAGGAGGAAAGAGCAGAGCGGGGGAATTACGAAGGCCGGGTTCGCACGAGCCCCGCGCTGAGCGGGACACGGAGACAAACCTGCTATTCGCCAAGGCGATCGCCCTGGGAAAGAGCATAGCCGTTGAGAAAGTCCGAAGCGTCGAGGCGCCGGTGTCCCGGTTGCTGCAGGCTGAGCACCTCCACCGCCTTCGTCCCGCAGGCCACGACGAGCCGGTCGTGGGCCTCGATGACCTCGCCGCCCTCCCCGGTCCCCTGGACCCGCCGCGTGCGGTATAGCTTCAAGCGGGTGTCGTCGTGCATCGTCCACGCTCCGGGATAGGGCGACAGGCCGCGCACGTGGTTGTGCACGTCCTCCGCGGATCGGTGCCACGGGATCTCACAGTCCTCGTCGTGAATCTTGGGGGCCGGGGTGGCCTTCTCGTCGGCCTGAGGCCGGGTCTCAACCGTTCCCGTCTCAATCTGTCGGACCGTCTCCACGACGGCCTCGGCTCCGAGTTCCTTCATCCGGTCGTGCACCTCCCCGGCCGTTTCGTTCGGGCCGATGGACATTCGCTTTTGCATAATGATGTCGCCAGTGTCCACGGACGGCTCCAGGAAAAACGTCGTGACGCCGGTCTCGGTCTCCCCCGCCATGATGGCGTGGTTGATGGGGGCAGCCCCTCGATATTTCGGCAGCAGGGATCCGTGCAGGTTGAAGGCCCCCTGTTCGGCGGTCGTGAACACAGCCGGGGGGAGGATCTTGTAGGCCACCACGGCGATGACGTCGGGCTCGAGATCCGCCACTGCTTCGGCGAAGGCCGGATCCGTGATGTCTTCCGGCTGGAGGATGTGCCCGATACCGGCCTCCTGTGCGGCCTGTTTGACCGGCGTCGGCGTAACCTTCTGACCGCGACCCCGCGGTCGATCCGGTCCCGTGGCTACAGCTTCCGGCGTATATCCGGCGTCGACGAGGGCAGTGAGAGAGGGCACGGCAAACTCCGGCGTGCCCATGAACACAACGTTCATTTTCGAATGGCGATTTTCGAATGACGAATGCGTTGGGCGGTCCGTGCCAAGCGCTGAGCGTTGGATTGGTCGTTGGCTGCGGAAGACAGGCATGTTCTCTGAAGCCGCCCTCCCGCTTCCCCCACTCCCAGCCCCCCCCAAATCCCGAACGCGGTAACACTCTTACGTCTCCACTCCCCTGAATAATCCTTCCACGAATCCCTTGCGGTCAAAGACCTGAAGGTCCTCGATGTCCTCCCCGACGCCGATGTACTTGACGGGCACCTGAAACTGATGCGAGACCCCGATCACGACTCCGCCCTTGGCGGTGCCGTCCAGCTTCGTGAGGGCAAGACCGGTCACGTCCACACTGTCGATAAACTCTTCCGCCTGCCGGAGCGCGTTCTGTCCGGTCGAGGCGTCGAGCACGAGCAGCACCTCGTGGGGAGCACTCGGAATTTTGCGACCCATCACCCGCTTCATCTTGGCGAGCTCGTCCATCAACCCCCCCTTCGTGTGGAGGCGTCCCGCAGTGTCGATCAGCACGACATCCGTGTCGCGCGCCTCGGCGGCCTCGATCGTGTCGTAGGCCACCGCTGCGGGATCGGCCCCGTGCTTCTGCTTGATGATTGGAACTCCGGCTCGATCCGCCCAGATCTCAAGTTGCTCGATGGCGGCTGCACGGAAAGTGTCCGCAGCTCCCACCATTACGCTTTTGCCGGCCCGCCGGTACTTGTATGCCATCTTGCCGATCGTGGTCGTTTTGCCCACCCCATTGACGCCCACCACCATAACGACGTGCGGCTTGTTGGGAAGCGGTGCGTCGAAGTTGGCCGGTCGCTCGGCCGACCCTTCGAGCATAAGCTTGGCAACCTCGTCCCGAATCAGCCGGTTGAGTTCCTGGGCCGACACATACTGCTCCTCCGCCACTCGGGCCTCGACGTGGTCGATGATGTCGAGCGTCGTGTCGACGCCCACGTCGCTGGTGATGAGAATCTCTTCGAGCTCGTCGAGCACCTCCGCGTCGACTGTATCTTTCCCCCGAACCATGCGGTCGAGCTTCCCGAAGAAGCTGTTTCGGGTTTTATCGAGCCCTTCTTCGAGCTTCTCCTGCTCATCTTCGTCGTTCCAGTTGGTAAACTGATCGAGAAAGCCCATAACGTACCGAAAAGTGAAAAAGAGTACTGTGGGTCTGCACGCATCACACCGTTTGCGGAACGGAGTCGGTCCCCGAGTCTCCCCCTTTTCGAACCGAAAGATGGCTACGAATGATGTTCAGATAGCGGATGACGTACAGGACAAAGGAAAGGAAGAAGAGACCCGTCGTCATCCAGAGGCATACCTTGAAGACCGGCGGATCGGCCTTCAGGATCACACTCAGCACTGTGAGTGCCAGCCAGAGTGAGGCGGCCTTGCCGGTCCACGCGCTCATGACGATCTGTCCTGTGCGTCGCGAGATGACGGCCCCGCCGAGAAGGATGGCCGCATCCCGCCCCACGACGACCCCGAAGAACCAGAACGGCAGGTGTGGATCAGCCGGTCGAAACGTGAGTGCCGTCACGGTCATGAACGCGGCAAACTTGTCGGCCACCGGATCGATCAGCTTGCCCCAGTCCGACACGGTGTGGGTCCACCGGGCAACCCGTCCATCGAACCAGTCGGTGAGGATCACCAAGATGACGAGTCCAAGCAACCAGTCGAGGGGACCATCCTGCCACAAAAACACCGTAATGGGCACCACCAGGACCAGCCGGAGCAGACTAAGTACGTTTGCGGCCGTCCAGAATCGTCCCAGATCCGACGATGGCAGGAAGGTCATTAGGCTACTCATCTCGTACTACAGGGAGACGTGCAACCATACAGTGTAGCGCTCCTTCCGTTTGACTACTACTTCAGTTGGGATAAATGAACGGAATCCACGGGGATTTTGTGAGGACGGCTCACGACCCGAATACTCCCCCCGCTCGCGAAAAAGAAGCCCCTCTACTAATCTAGCGGAACCGACACCAATTTGCCGACCGACCTGTCTCGGAAGGACCTGACGTCCCCCAAAACTGGAACGATAACCGCGTCAGAACCACTCATTATTGCCCTCACCGGGGGCCGGAAGGCGGACCGAAACCGACCACTCTGCCCCCTGCAATCAGTTGTCGACAGATTCTGGATCCCACTGGTGTTCCTTGAGATCCACTCGGTTCTCGTCCACGAAGGTGACTCCTTCACTTTCGAGACGCTCCTTCATGACGTGGGGCGTTTCGAAGTGGCGCTTGCCCGTCAGCACGCCGTTCCGGTTTACCACGCGGTGACAGGGCAAATCGCCTCCTGCCGCCTCGTTGAGCGCCCACCCTACCATGCGCGCTGCCCCTCGACGCCCGAGATGCGCGGCAATGTCGCCGTACGTAGTGACACGACCCGGCGGAATCTGAGCGACGACGGCCCATACCTGTTCAAAAAACGACGAGGATGTGTTCGACGACGTGGACATCAACAGACTGCTTTCCGGTTCAGAAGCTGTTTGGCGGATGGATGATAAATCCGAGACACAGTGGGCGACGCCGCAAAAAGTCGCCCAAACGAACCCTGTAGTGGAGCTACCGGGTGAGTGCAGAAGGCTTTTTGCGCGAGATCCACGAAGTCGCAGGCCTCAGACAATCCGCCAAACAGCTTCTCAACGTCTAATGGTAGAATGGAAGTCCTGAGGGTCAGTGCTCCCCTCCCTCGTATCGAAATCTACCTTCCATTTCGACCCCTGACTCACCTCCCCGATCGTGAAGTTTCGCTCTGGGGGGTACTCCTCCACACTGTGAAGATCCGCTCGCCTTGGCTACTGGTTGGTTGAACCGCAGATGAAACTCACTTGTCCATCTATCATTTACAAAATGTTAAAACTCGTCGACCAGGCTGTATATGCCCGGTGACCTCGTGGATCCCGTGCAAACCGGTTTCTACTACCAATTGCCATGATTCACCGTGCGGATTTCTTGGGACGGAAAAGTCACGAGGCGCGTCTCGTGACGACATTCCTTCCTTGACGAAACCCAAGACGTGCACACCGATCCTCGAAAGTTGGTATACGTTCGTCCGACCCGTACGCCGTCGAAATACAGGGCGTTTTCGGACGCCTCTCTAATACGTCGCCCACTGTCTCGCGGCGTCACATTCATCCGCTACACAGAGTCGAAAACGGGAACTCCCGCCCGGTTCTCGATGGGCCGCCTACCACAAGTTCTAGACTGATTCGCCCGCTCCCTTTCCGTGGAAACGGACTACATTCCGACCCGTCAACGCTTTTCGTTGGACGTATCGGGTTCGGAGAGATACAGGAGGAATGGCCATCGATTGGATGTCCAGACGTGCATTGCGACGCTCTTCCTCGTAACTCTCGGTATGCTGAAGCTCACACCTTCGTAAGGGTCCCGC
>CAYRPX010000075.1:0-12432 GCA_964426195.1 uncultured Salinivenus sp. | reverse complement strand
TCGCGGAGCTTCGAATAGGCGTTGAGGTATCGACTGCCGACTTCCTCGGCTGCCTCTTCCCGAAGTTCCGCGAGGGAGGATTCCTCCTCCTTCGTGTCTTCAACCACTTCTTCGAGCTCCTCCCGCTTCTCGTCCAGAAGCTCGTCGAGCTCGTCGAGGCGCTCCTTCGTCTCTTCGATGGCCGCCTCGTTCGTTTCAATGGTCTCTTCGGCCTCCTCAATCGTCTCTTCCGCCTCCGCAATGCGCTCCTCCTGACTTTCAATCTCCTTCGTGAGTGCATCAAACTCCCGATTATTTCGGACTTCGAGTTGTTGCTCTTCGTACTTCTCGATGAGCCCTTCCGCTTCTTTGATGTCGAGTTCGGCCTGCCGCTTGGCCACCTTTTGTTCTTGGACCTCTTCCTCGTAGTTTTCGAGCCGCGTCTCAAGACCGGCCTTCTCGTCTTCGAGATCGCGAATCTCTTCGGGAAGATCGCCCCGGAGCTTTTCAATTTGGTCGATCCGGTTGTCAATGTGCTGGAGCCGGACCAGGGCTCGGAGCTGATCTTCCACGTCCGTTTTTTTCTTTTGGGCTGTCGGCATAGACTAGCTGGTTTGGATCATTCGAGCGCGGATGAACACCATCAAACAATTACCTACTGAAGCGGGCGGAGGTTCGTACCTTAGATTCGGACTTCTTTCATTTCGTGCAAAAACATGGGGTCGGGGGTGCGGTGTATTGCGACGGGAATCGTATTGCGTAGTGCGTAATGCGTATGGCCACCATGAAATACGCAAGGGGTATCCCGGGAATCTTCAAGTCTCAATGCGCGGAGAAGCGTCCTTATAAATTTCTGCCCGCAGGTCCTACGACGGAACGAACGTCCGCATCGGACTGGTCGTCGTGTCGGTGCGGTGCCAGGCGACGGACGGAAAGCGGTCGTCCAGCCAGCCGCGGAGCAGCATCTCGGTCACAGCTTCTGTCTCGTAGTGGCCGGGATCGATGAGGGCCATCTGGGGGGTTCCCCCGGTGTCGAGCACCTCGAAAAACTCGTGGTATTTGACGTCAGCAGTCACGTAGGCGTCGGCCTCGGCGCTGCGGGCCGTGCCGATCAAGTCGCTGCCGGCGCCACCACAGACGGCCACGCGTTCGACCGTAGCGTCGGGATCGCCGGCATAGCGCAGGCTGCCGGCATCCAGGCGCGAGGCCACGCGCTCGAGAAACCCGGAGAGGGGCATCGGATCGTCGAGATGGCCGAGAGTCCCGAGCCCAGCCTGCGAGTTTTTCTGCTTCACCGGATAGAGGTCGTAGGCCACCTCTTCGTACGGGTGGGCGTCCTCCATGGCGGACAGCACAGCGCCTAGGTCCCAGCGGGTCACCTCCACCTCCAGCTTGCGCTCAGAGGCTGATTCAACCTCGCCCCCGGCCTCACCGATGTGCGGATCGGTGTCGGCCCCCGGCTTGAAGAATCCAGTGCCCTTGGTAGCAAACGCGCAGGCCTCGTAGTCGCCAATCTGTCCGGCCCCGGCGTCGGCGAGGGCCTGACGCACGGGGTCGAAGGCGTCCTCAGGGACGAAGACCGCGAGCTTGTAAAGCGTGTCCTCGAAACCGTCGAGGAATCCGATGTCGGAGAGGCCTAGCTGCTCGGCGAGGGCAAACGAGACCCCCTCCGGGACTGCGTCGAGGTTCGTGTGGAGGCTGTAGAGTCCGATGCCGGCCTCCGCAAACCGCAACGCGAGGCTAGAAACGTACCCGTCGGCGGTCACGCCGTCGAGCGGTTGGAAGAGAAGAGGATGGTGAGTGACGACGAGGTCGGCGTCGTGCGCTTTGGCCTCCTCGAGCACCGCGGGAGTGGCATCCAGGGCCAGGACGGCGGACGTGACGGTCCGACGGGCGTCCCCGACCTGGAGGCCGACGTTGTCGTAGTCCTGGGCGGAGCCGGGCGGAGCCCAGGCCTCAAGGGCGCTCGTGACGTCAGTGATGGAGGGGGCATCAGCCATGGGAGAGGACGAATGGGGAAAGGGGGCCATTTCACGAGTACCGACAAGGCCGTTACGGTTGAACCTGGGGTTCGGGTTCGGTGCCGACCGGCACCTCCAGGTTTTTCGCGCCGAACGAGGTCCCGACGTCGAGTGCCGAGGCCAGAAGCGGCTCGTCCAGGGGAACCGTTCGGGTTTGGTCCGCCACCTCCGCGAGAGGAACGTTCGTAAAGGTGCCGTCCTGAAGGGCAACCATGGTTCCGGTCGTGCCCTCAGCGACCAGTGCAGCCGCGCGAGTGCCGAAGGCAGTGGCCAGGTTTCGGTCATACGGCGTGGGTGTGCCACCCCGCTGCATGTGCCCGAGGACAGTTGTTCGGATGCTGGTGTCCAGGTGCTCCCGAAGTTCGTCGGCGAGGACGCCACTAATGCCTCCAAGTCGGACCGAGCCGGGATACTCATCCCCGCGTTCTTGCACCACGCGGTCTCCGTTTTTCCGCTTGGCGCCCTCGGCCACAGCGATGATTGTAAACCGTTGCCCCCCACGTTCCCGGTCGATGCAGACGCGAGCGACCTCTTCGACGTCGTATTCGATCTCGGGGATGAGAATAACGTCGGCCCCGCTGGCGACCCCCGCATAGAGCGCGATCCAGCCCGAATAGCGCCCCATCGTTTCGACGACCATGACCCGGTGGTGACTCTGCGCGGTCGTGTGAATGCGGTCGATGGCCTCCGTGGCGATACTAAGGGCGGTGTCGAAGCCGAACGTACGATCGGTGCCCACGATGTCGTTGTCGATCGTTTTGGGCACGCCCACGACTTCAATCCCGAGGTCGGTGAGGCGATGGGCAATGGACATGGTGCCGTCGCCCCCGATGGCGACGAGAGCGTCGAGGTCGAGGTTGCGGTAGGTTTTCACGACCTGTGCCGAGACATTGGCCCCCCCTCGAGGAAGGTAATTGAAGGGGTCGGCCTTGTTGCTCGCGCCGAGGATGGTGCCTCCACGGGTCAAGATGCCGCTGACGTCGCGGTAACGGAGCGGTTCGACGTTCCGGTCGACGAGGCCCCGGAACCCGTCGAGGATGCCGACGACCTCGGCGTCGTGCTGGAGCGTGAGGCTCTTGGTGACGGCACGAAGGGCTGCGTTAATGCCAGGACAGTCACCCCCGCCTGTGAGAACGCCAACGCGCAGGGATTTGCTGGGCATGGAGCGACAGATCAAGCTTGAGAGAAAGAGCGAAGCCGCAAAAAAGAACCACTTGGGGGAGACAGTGGTTCGTCGAGACACAGAATGATATCGTGGCTTGCAAGGCCTCCGAATCCACTTTTTTGTCTCAACTGTTCCGGTCCCATGCAGGTTCAACAATCGAGAAACGTCCTCGGCGGGGTGCTCCGTGCCTGTTCGACGGATCCCGAAACCGGATTTTACCGCGACGGTCACTGTCGGACTGGTCCTCGCGATGTCGGACGTCACGTGGTGTGTGCCGAAATGACCGAGGCGTTTTTGGAGTTTACGAAGCGTAAGGGGAACGATTTAACTACGCCCCGCCCTGAGATGGACTTTCCAGGGCTAGAGCCGGGGGACCGGTGGTGTCTCTGTGCGGCCCGTTGGCAAGAAGCGGTGGAGGCAGACGTGGCCCCGCCTGTGGTGCTGTCAGCGACCAATGAAGCGGCCTTAGAGGTGTTGGGTCTGGAGACCCTAAAGGCGCACGCCCTCGATGCGTCTCCTTCAGACACTGACTCGGACGTGTAGGCGTGACCGTTGTCAGTCGCGGGGGCTCTGGAGGAACGACGGCGGGACTCGGTCGATCAGCCACACCGCGTCTGTGGAGCGGTAGAGAGTGTGGCCGGCCTCGTGGAGCGCTTGGGCGTTGACGGTGAGCACTACGGGGGACCCGTGTCGGCTGCCCACGCGGCGCGCCTCGTCCGGGGTAGACGACAGGTGGACGTGCTGTCGGGATTGGGGACGGAGGCCCTCCTCGCGGATGGCGGGAAGGGTATGCTCGGCCGTTCCATGGTAGAGGTGCGGCGGGGGCGCCGCTGCCCTCAAGTCGAGGTCCACGTCGATCGAGTGTCCGTAGTTGGCACGGATCTTCGTGCCATCCTCGCTGAGGGAAAACCGCTCTTTCTCGCCACGGGCTACCACCTCTTCCAGCAGCGTCCGGTCGATCGAGCGTCCGTCCCGACGCGCTCGTTCGAGCAGCGTGTCCACGTTAGCCCAGCCGTCTGGATCCAACTCGAGTCCGAGGGCATCCGGATTGTGCCGGAGGACGTAGCTGAGGAATTTGCTCGTGCGAACGGTTCGGTCGACCATCACTGCGGGCGGAGTCCTCCTCCGAGTTCAATCTTTTTCGCTGCTGTGTAGGAGAGACGGCAGTCGATAAGCGGGGCAGACCGCGGAAAAACGGTACCGCGTGATGGGCTGTCCTCCACGGTCGAGGGGCGGGGCAGTCGTCTGTCGGTCCACGCATAGAATCGGCATGCGACCCAATATTCAGCGTGCAGGTGTGCTAGGTCCGAAGTTCTGGAAGCGGCTCCTCGGCCGGGACGAAGGCGAGGGCAAGCCCGTTGTTGCAGTATCGAAGGCCAGTCGGCTCGGGGCCGTCCTCGAAGACGTGGCCTTGATGACCGCCGCACCGTGTGCAATGGTATTCGGTCCGGGGGTAACCCAGCTTCGTATCCTTCTTCGTGTCGATTTGGCCCTCAATTGGCGCCCAGAAACTGGGCCAGCCCGTTCCGCTCTCGAATTTGGTCTTTGAGGAGAAGAGAGGCAATCGACAGGCTGCACAGATGTACGTACCGGTGCGGTTCTCGTCGAGCAGGGGGCTCGAGTGCCGCGGCTCCGTACCCTCCTCGAAAAGAATTTGAAACGCGTCCTCCGACAAGATTTCCCGCCAGTCTTCCTTCGACTTGTCGAGTGGGGGTGGGGCGTCGGGCATCGTGTGGATCCGGAGAGTGTCGGGCATCGCGGGGGAGGCGATAGGCGTCGACTGACTCTGGGTGCATGCTGAGAGGGAGAGGGCAAGGGGGGCGGTGGAGGCGCACGCCAAGTGGCTGAGGAACGCTCGTCGGTTCATGGGATCGGAGGGTTTTTGAGGGAGAATATCTTTGTGAGAAAATTCGTGGAGACGTTACAGCCACGTTTCTGGTGTGGGGGAGAGGAATTCCGGGGCTACTTCCGCTTCTTCCCTTTACGGGGTTTTGACGGAGTAGACCGATCTGTGGATCCGAGTCTACATTGAAAATGGTGGCTGTTAATCAAGTGTCAAGCGCCATGAGCCCGGGTTCACTCTCATTCCAACTCTCTCGGTGGGGGCGAGGGTTGGCCCTACTACTTGTGGGAGCACTGCTGTTACAGACCGGCCCGCTCCGGGGCCTCGTGCAGTCCATGCAGCACACGGTTGTGGAAAAACAATGTCGTCATCACGCCAACCAAGAGGTGTGTCCGAGGAATCCAGAGGGCCCCTGCACCTGCATGCATCACGACACGCAGGACCGGTCGTCGGAGTCCGAGTCCCCCGTGGGACCCGTGTTCGAAGCGTGTAATGGAGGCGGTACAGACGCACTGAGCCCAAGCATTTCTCCTCTAGGATGGACGCCGGTCGGCTCGAGTCGGCCGGCTCCTCACGTCACCAGTACTGATTACGCGCACAGCTATCGCTCCTTGTCGCCGCAGCGCGTCGGTGATGATGTCTTCCGTCCTCCCCGAACGACGCCCCCTGTGCGTGTGAGTTGACCGTACAGGCGCGTCCTATGTCTGTCGTTCGGATTTCGCGCGGATAGGGTCATCCGTGCGCCAAAAAACTTTGGAGGACCCTCTTTATGGATCGCTACATCGCTTCGTCCCTCGTATTCCTTTTCGTTCTTTCTCTCGTCACCACTTCTTCTGCCGCCGCGCAGCAGACCGGCATCGTGACCGGTCGGGTGACCGACGCGGAAACCGGTCGTCCCTTGCCCGGCGTACACGTGCTCGTCGAAGGCACCGACGACGGCAGTCCCCGTGGCACGAGCACCGGGCCGCAGGGGCGCTTCGTGCTGGGGCCGCTCGATCCTGGCGCGTACAATATCCAGGCGCGCTTCGTCGGGTATACGTCCCGTTCGCGGGAGATCGACGTGCCCGCCGGTGATACTGCACGCGTACGTGTGGTGCTTTCGCAGCGCACCGTTGGGCTTGAAGCGGTCGAGGTAACGGCCCCCCGTCGGGCGCGCGAGGCCGCCGAGCAAATTCGGCGGGCCGAGATCCAGGAGGCGAATCCGCGCGACGCGGGTGAACTCCTGCGCAACATGAACGGCACTAGTGCGGTGCGACGGGGCCCCGTTGGCCTCGACCCGGTCGTGCGCGGCCTACGTGAAACCCAGGTCGGTGTCTACGTCGACGGGATGCGCACCTTTCCCGCCGGTCCGGCGCGCATGGACTCGCCGCTGAGTCACACCGGCCCTTCGACTATGCAGAGCGTCGAGGTGGCCAAAGGCCCCTACGCGCTCACGTGGGGGGGCGGCCAGCTCAGCGCCATCCGCGTGGAGACGAACGATCTCTTCAGCGTACCGCGTAGCGAGGTACTGAACGGGCACGTCAAGACCGGATACGACTCTAACGTCAACTCCTATGACGTGACTGGCACCGCCAGCGGGCAAACCGGCGCTCTCGCCTACCGTGTCGACGGGGCCTACCGGCAGGGCGATGCCTACCAGGCCGGCGACGGAACGACGGTGCCAGCGGACTTCCTGAACCGCGAGCTCCGCGCGAAGGTCGGTCACGAACTCGACGAGAACCAGCGCCTAACCGTCGGCGGTGGCTACCAGCAGCAGGACGATGTGCGGTACCCCGGTCGCCTGCTCAACGCGGAGGTTTTCAGGAGCGGACGCGGGCGCCTAGGCTACGAGTACGCCTCAGGAACGGGCCTCGTGCGCTCGGTTAAGGCGAAGGCGTACGGCTACCAGACCCTCCACACAATGAACAATAAAGGCAAAGTCACCTATGCCTCCGAGGATTTCCCCGGCCCCCCGCTGCGCGTGTCCGTCACGTCCGACATTACAACGGTCGGGGGACGCGTGGCGACCGAATTGGCGCCCGCGCCGGACCTGCGCCTCACGATGGGAGCCGACGGCTACCGCGCGTACCGCGATGCCGAGCGGCCCTTTCGGGTTGTCATGAACGGGGAGCCGAAGGTGCCCGGCTTCTACGAGAGCGATCAGATCTGGCCGGGCGTCACCCTCGCCGACGCAGGCCTCTTTGCGCAGGCCACACGCCTGTTCGGCACCGTCGAGCTGACCGCCACGGCCCGCACCGACGCTGTCTGGGCCGGAGCCGCGGAGGAGCAAGTCACCGACGTGTACCTTGACATCGCCGAACCGGGGGACGGATCCCTCGACGCGGACGCCCTCGATCAGCAGGAGCTCAACCTGAGCGGCGCGCTGATGCTCACGGCTCCGCTCTCGGAGGTGTGGTCGCTCTCGGTCGGAGGGGGGACGGCCGTGCGCACGGCCAACGCACTGGAACGCTTTTCCGACCGCTTTCCCGCTAACAAGGCACAGACGAGCGCCGAGTTCATCGGCGACCCGCGCTTGAAGCCGGAGCGCTCCTGGCAGGCGGATCTCGAGTTGAGGGCACGTTACGACCGCGCTTCCTTCAAGGTGAGTGGCTTCGCGCGGCGTTTATCCAATTACATTACACTCGAAGATGCGCCCGACGTGGAGCCGATGCTCCCGCTCCCAATTTTCGCCGAGGGACCCTTCCGCTACACCAACGGGACGGCGACCTTTTCCGGCGGCGAGACGTCGACGTCGGTCGCAGTGCTTCCGTCGCTCACCGCAAGTGCAAGCGGGAGCTACCTCTGGGGAAAGAACCTGGAGACGGGTCAGTCGGCGCTGGGTGTGGCACCGCTCCGGGGCGACCTGGGGCTTCGCTGGGAGCCGCCCGAGGGGCGCTTCTACATTGAAAGCACACTGAGCGCCGCTACCGAGCAGGACCGCGTGGCGAACGTGCTGGGCGAGACACCGACGGAGGGTCACGTCACCGTGGATCTCAAGGGCGGCGCAGAGGTGGGGCTCGGCCTCTCGCTGGAAGGCGGCGTGACCAACCTCACCGACACCGATTATGTCAACCACTTGAACGCGAAGAACCCGTACTTCGGCACGCCCATTCCGGAGCCGGGGCGCATTCTCTTCGTAGGGGGGACCTACGAATTTTAGTTGACCGTCCCGTTCTAACCGCCGCGGGTCAGGAGGAGAACCTGTCCTCCGGCGGGGTGGACGAATCGATCGGAGGCAGGGCCTCCTCGATGGACTCCCGTCTGGGTTCTAGGTTCGGCGGGAGGGAGACGGTGCCCGCCGCCGCTTCTTGGACGGGAAACGACGCCCCGGTGTCGGTCGCGATCTCGATCAGAATGCCGCCGGGCTCGCGGACGTACATCGACTCGAAGTAGTGGCGGTCGATCACCGGGGAGGGGTTGAGGCCTGCCTCAACAATGCGCTCGCGCCACGCCCGGATCGTGTCGCCGTCGAGTGTCCGAAGGGCGAGGTGGTGCACACCGCCCGTTCCGAGCCCTCCGCGCGGATCGTGGGGACGCTCGATGACGTGGATCTCGGCGGCGACCCCGCCGGACCCCGTTTCGAACACTGCTGCGTTGGCAGCATCGTCCGGAGAGGGAATGGGCCGGTCGGGGGACGATTTGGGACCCGACTCGTCCACCTCGTACGGACGGCCCTCATTGAAGCCGAGCACGTCGGTCAGCATTCGGCGTGTGGGAGGCAGGTTCTCCACGGTAATCTCGACGGGGCCGAGCCCCTGAATGGCCATCGAGGTCGGCACGGGCCCGTCCGTCCAGGGCGACGTGTCCGGCACGAGGCCCGTTTCCGCGGCGTCGTTCACCAGGTGAAGCGTCTGCCCCTCTTGGTCGTAGAGAGTGAGGGCGCGGCGGCCGGCTCGTTCGTGGAGGGAAGTGCGCCGCACGTCGTGGTCGTCGAGTCGCTGAGCCCACTGCGCAAGTGCTTTCGTCCCCCGAACACGAAGAGAGAGACCCGTGATGAGGCCGTGGCCAGGGCGTTGATTGCGGGCGTTGGGGACGTCAAAAAACGTCAGGTCCGTGCCGGGACTGCCCGATTCGTCGCCGTAGAATAGATGGTAGGAAGAGGGATCGTCCTGATTGACGGTTTTGAGGACGAGGCGCAGGCCCAGTACCGCCGTACAAAACTGGAGATTGGTCGACGCCTGACCGGTGAGGGCCGACACGTGATGGACGCCGAGGAGAGGGGGAGGAGAGGCCATGGGGAACCGGAGCGAAAGTGCGGAGAACACTGAGGACGGCTACAGCCGAGTGTTCACCACATTATTGTATATGGAGCCGAACGTATAGGAAATGCCAACGGACCCCCCGAATTCGTAGGTCGTGGCTCGTTCTCGACGGCGCAGGAGGACTTCCTCCTCGGAGAGGTCTTCTGCGGGAAGAGAAAGCTGGTCCTGGATCCGTTCTGCGTTAAGGCGGAGACGGACTGAAAGACCCTCTGTTAGCCGCACGCTGACATAGCTTCCGAACTCAACGCTGTTTTTTGAAAGGTCGTGGAAGTAATTCGAGCCCTCCAGACGGGCGAAGATTGATCCCCACGTTCGGTTCAGGCCGAGGCCGATTTGAGCAGACTGACGGAGGAGGGTTTCTCGATTTTGATTGAAGATCGTTATCGTTCGGTAGTTGCGATATTCCGGGCCAATCCGATACCGGAAGGTCAACTCTTTTTGGTCGGAGATGTCATACGGGAACAGGTTGTACTCGACAGCGGCTCCGAGGCGGCTTCCGAGCAGAATGTTGGTGAACGTTCGCGAGTAGACGGTGCCGGAGAGACCCACTCCGGAATTTGGGCCAAGGGTTTTAACGACATCCGCATCAAAATCGTAGTCCTCGGAAGTGCTTCTGATCTCCGTGGTATCGTTCCGTTCAAAGACATCTACCTCTTGCTCGCCGTCCAGCCGAAAATCGATCTTCCAGGCCTCCGTGATCCGCTCCGCGTTCAGGTCTCCTTCGAGTTCGTAGGAGTACTCCTGTTCCTGAACGTCGGCGCTTCCAGAGATGCCAATATCGAACACCCACTGGTTCCAGGGATCCTCTTCCGGGGACTTTTCCTCGTCCGATGGCGGCTCGTAAGAGACCTTGAGGTGGTCGGCTTCCGGGGTTCGGTTGACAAAAGGAATCAGACCCAGACGCAGCCGGTTGGCCAGGCCGCGCCGGCGCTCTTCGCGGGACTGAGTGGACGCAGCGTCGTACGTTAACTCGTGCCTGCGGCCCTCAAATTGATCGCGACCGATAAATTCGAACCGATAGGAGACCCCTCCCCCCCCCGTTCGCCGACGGGTTCCAAGCACGTGAATGTCAGCCTGCTTGCGGTCGCGGACGTAGTCGACGAACGTCAAATTTCGTCGCATGTACGACGTGTAGCATCGCCGACAGTCCAGGAATACCCGCGCAGGCCGGTCAAGCGTAGGCTGCAAGGAATCCGAGTCTCCCTCCGGAGAGGTGTTCTGGGCGTGGAGGAGAGTCGGTAGAAAAAGCGCTAGGATCGGAAGAAGTCGATACGGACTCAGCATGTGAGGACAGCAGTCGCGGAACCGAGAGCAGAACAGCAAAATGGCAGAAACGATGCTGAGACGAATGATGGGCGAAACGGGTACCGAAACCTTTCAGGCCAATGCGTACCAACAAGAAGGTTCCAAGCTCCGGATGGCGTACACCTCTGTGTTGTGGATCTCACACGGACTGCAATGAACTGAGGGTCCTTTCGAGAAACAGATCTATCTCATTTTTCGCAGGCGGCTTCGTAGGCTTTGCTGAAAAAACAGGTTCGCCCTCCACGGAGGACACAATAATCAATCAGTCACCGGTGTCCCCGGACCCCTCCGCTGCGGTCCTCGCAATTTAAGGAGTCGGACAATGGATCTGAGACGCGATGAGGACCATATCGTCCGCATATATCATGCAGGTTATGAGCCGCATAAGATCACGCTTCGCCGAGGCCGAAGTCTATGGAGTGCCCTTAACGTGACGAATCTGATCGTGCCGGGTGTGCTTGTAGATCTCTCAACGGGTGCCTTTTACAGCCTGGAGTCAGACCCGATCAATGCAACCCTCGAAGAATCTACCCCTTCGGTCCCCGATTCGTCGCAGTCCGGATCGTGAACCCTTCTTTGACCAGCCCGCCTGAAAATCCCCAGGTCTATCACAGCGATTTCGATCTCACAATGTTTTGAAATAGTCCCCTCAGATTGAGAAGTCATTGATACCAATCGGACGGCCATGCGTCCAGTGTGTGGACCCCCGTGGACACGTGGGTTCGATCGCACTCGGCGCTGAGGCCGACTACGCCAAAAACGCCTGCAAGCTCGGTTTTTGAGAGCCCCTTCGGGCTCTGATCGAGCAGATCGGAAGGGAGGAAACGCGAATCGATGGTACCGAGTGCTCACCGTGGAGGTCTCTGCCGAAAAGGAGATTCGGATTTTGACGAGGCTGCTTTGACCCGAGGCTGAGCGGATCTGTCGTCTCTATAAGCAGTCCCTACGGTGGTCGATAAAGATTGTATTTCGGTGGCTCAAGGATCGAATACAAACAGGACTGCCCGTCAGGCGGGATCCAACCGGGGTGGTGCGACAGACGCTCACGGCCCTGATCGTATGAGGACTGCCGACAATCTTCAACGAATGGGGCAAGCAGTCCAGTCCGAAGAAGCTATGGCGAAAGTTTCAGGCAGCGACATGTCAGGCGCTGTTCGACCTCGGACGGCGGGATCAGCAAAACCTGGATCCACCTGTGCGGAACGCAAGCAAACAACTTCACACCATTGGCTTCAAACCGTAGAGTGAAGCCAAGGTCGGGGGGATAGTTGGCTTTTAGGGCACTGAGAACAGCCGAATACAGCAAAGATATGGGCTAACACCTTTCCAGTGCGGACGTTAAGGTTTAGCGTAAATCCTGTAGGATTTGACGTAAGGGCGGTCGGGGTCTTGGCTTGCCGGTTGCTCTGTCGTATGTTCATTCCGCGCAGAAATTGGATCAGGAGAAAAGATTGACTCGGTGGGGGCTCATCCCCATATGAGGGGAATGGAGGGTCCATTTTTTCACTGTCGAACGGTACGTCGGTATGCCGCAACTCTTTTCCAAGAAGGCCAACACCTTGCCTCTACTTTCGCTTGGGGCGTCTCTCCTCGGAGGCATTCTCTTGGTATTCCTGGTCTGGTACTACTTCTCGCCGGAGTTTAAGGTCGTGGGCTACCAGCCCGAGCAGCCCGTGCCCTACAGCCACGAGACGCACGTTGGGAAACTGGGAATGGACTGTCAGTACTGCCACACCAACGTGGAAAATTCGAAGTACGCCAACATCCCTTCGACGGAGACGTGCATGACGTGTCACAGTCAGATCCGATCGAACTCACCTCGCTTGCTTCCCGTGCGGGAAAGTTGGGCCAATAACGAGCCCATCGAATGGACGAAGG
>CAYRPX010000074.1:0-12564 GCA_964426195.1 uncultured Salinivenus sp. | reverse complement strand
TGCAGGCCGAAGGCATTCGCGTCGGCAAAAAGCGGGTCGCTCGACTGATGAAAGCGGCGGGCCTGCAAGGCGTAAGTCGCCGAAAACGACCTTCCACGACGATTCGGGAGGAATCCGCGCAACCAGCTCCGGACCTTGTGGAACGCGATTTTACCGCCGAGAAGCCTGATGAGCTTTGGGTGGCAGACATCACTTACGTTCCGACCCAGAAGGAATACCTGTACCTGGCGGTGGTGCTCGACGCCTTCAGCCGGCGAGTCGTCGGCTGGACGATGGCGGGTCACCTACGGACTGAACTCGTGCTCGATGCGCTCGACATGGCTGCCCAGCAGCGCAGTCCGGAGGAAACGATTCACCACTCCGATCAGGGCTCTCAATACGCCGCAATCGCCTTCGGGGAGCGGTGCAAGGCCGAAGGGGTTCGTCCCTCAATGGGTTCGGTTGGCGATTGCTACGATAACGCTCTCTGCGAGTCTTTCTTTGCCACGCTCGAATGCGAGCTGATCGAACGAGAGACGTTTGCCGACCGATCGGAGGCTCGCCACTCGGTCTTTAGATTCATCGAGGGCTGGTACAACCCTGATCGGCTCCACTCCACCATCGGCTACCTCTCACCGGTAGACTACGAGGACGAGTACCATTCACACGATCACTCACAATCTGAGGAACCTCATTCACCCATCGCGGCGTGAAAGCCGTACGGTGTCCACTATAGCGGGTCAACTCCAATCAACACACGGTTCTGAAAATGGACGTTTGAGGGCTTTCCGTAAAGCGCAGATCATTGATGCGATTGCCCTGCTATTCTGCTACGGTAGACGGCATCAGATAATTGCGGGCCACCTTGTTGTAGGCATCCACCTGCTCTTCGATCCAGCTGTAGGGGTGGTCCCGCTCTTGGGCCATGAGGCGGGCTACGTCTCGGGCTACGTCGATGCTTGCCTCGGCGTCCAAGAGCAGGCAGCGCGTGCGGCGAGCGAGCACGTCCTCCACGGTGCGGGCCATCTCATGGCGAACGGCCCACACCACCTGTGCCCCCCGAATGGGAAGCCGGTCGTGAAGCGGCGCGCGCAGCTCGGGGCGGTCCGCCATGAGTTCTTGGAGAGACTGCGCATCCGAGCCGTACGACGCTAAGTCGTCGAACTCCTCTGGGTGCTCGTGCCAGCCGTGGATTTGGAGGTCGCCGGTGACGGACGACCGCCACTGCAAGTCCGCGGTCGTCGCGGCCAGGTCGATTGTGTCTTCGGCCATTTTTCGGTAGGTGGTCCACTTGCCCCCGGAGATGGTGACCAGGCCACTGTCGGAGACGTGGAGTTCGTGCTCCCGGGAAATGTCGGCCGTCCCGCCGTCGCTGCCGGGTGGGGCCACTAGGGGACGAATGCCGGCGAACACGCTCCGGACGTCTTCCGGCGCCGGGTCGTTCACCAGGTACCGCTGGGCGTGGTCGAGCAGGAACGCGAGCTCCTCGGTCGTCGGCTCGGGGTCGAGGCTGACCTCGTCCACCGGCGTCTCCGTCGTTCCCACGACGATGCGGTCGTTCCAGGGAATCGCAAAGAGGATGCGCCCGTCGTCCGTTTTGGGCACCATGATGGCGTGCTCGCCGGGGAGGAAGGACTCGTCGAGAACGAGGTGCGCGCCCTGACTCGGGCGGAGCGTGAGGGACGCCTCCGGATCATCCATCTGCCGGATCGTGTCCGTGAAAATTCCCGTCGCGTTAATGACGGCCCGAGCGTCGATCTCGTAGGTTGTCCCGGTTTCCTGGTCGCGGGCACGAACACCGTCGATGATTCCGTTCGTCTTCGTCAGATCCGTCGCCTTCACGTAATTGATAGCCACGCCGCCCTGCTCGACCGCCGTCTGTGCCATGTTGATGGCGAGGCGGGCATCGTCGAACTGTCCATCGTAATACATGACCCCGCCCTGCAGCCCTTCCGGCTCAATTGTCGGCAGGTGCTTCAGCGTCTCCTCTCGGCCCAGCTGCTTCGACCGGCCAAAGTTCTGGCGGCCCGCAAGGATGTCGTAGAGCTTCAGTCCAATGCCGTAGTAGGGACCTTCCCACCACTTGTAGTTCGGGACGACGAAGGGCAAACTCTCGACGAGGTGAGGGGCATTTTGCTGGAGGAGGCCGCGCTCCTTGAGGGCTTCGAAGACGAGCGAGACGTTGCCCTGTTCGAGGTATCGCACACCGCCGTGCACCAGCTTCGTCGAACGGCTCGACGTGGCCTTGGCAAAGTCGTGCATCTCGAGGAGCAGGGGATCGTATCCTCGCGAGGCGGCGTCCACGGCGCACCCGAGGCCGGTCGCTCCGCCGCCGATGATGACAAAATCCCACGGTTTGTCCCGGGCCTCGATTGCATCGATCCCATCTTGTCGCTGCATGGGGCGTGTGGGTTGTGCGAGAGAAAGAGGAGGCTACGCGTCTTCCGTGGTCGCCCAGCCTTTTGATCGGTCGAGGGCCTGGGCCCACCCCTTCCGCAGCTCGGCGACGCGATCGGACGACATCGACGGAGAAAATCGCTCGTCGACGGTCCACTGATCCCGAATCTCGGCCTGGTGACTCCAGACGCCTGCCGCGAGGCCCGCCAAGTAAGCGGCTCCGAGGGCCGTCGTTTCCAGGGTGTGGGGGCGCACCACCGGAATGTCGAGGATGTCGGACTGAAACTGAAGCAGCAAGTTGTTGGCCGCCGCCCCGCCGTCGGCGCGCAGTTCAGTCGTTTCGATGCCGGAGTCGGCCTCCATGGCGTCGATCACATCGGCCACCTGGTAGGCCATGCTTTCGAGGGCGGCCCGGGCTAGATGTCCTCGATTGACCCCCCGCGTGAGCCCCGTGATCGTGCCCCGTGCGTACGGGTCCCAGTGCGGAGCCCCTAGGCCCGTGAAGGCGGGAACGAAATAGGCTCCACCGTTGTCGTCGACCGTTCGGGCCAGTTCTTCGACCTCGCTGGATTCCCGAATGAGCTGAAGCTCGTCGCGCAGCCACTGTACTACGGCGCCCGCCACGAAAATAGAGCCTTCCAGGGCGTAATGGGGCGCGCCGTCAATTTGGTAGGCGATGGTCGTGAGCAGGTTGTGCTCAGACATCACCGCCTTCTCGCCCGTGTTCTGTAGCATGAAGGCGCCGGTCCCATACGTGTTTTTCCCGAGGCCCGGATTCGTACACATCTGGCCGAACAGGGCCGCCTGCTGGTCCCCCGCGATGCCGGCGATGGGCACTGCCGCCCCAAAAATGTCGCCGTGGGTCCGGCCGTAGACCGCACTGCTGTCCCGCACGGTTGGCAGCATGGACTGCGGGACGTTGAGGAGATCGAGGAGATCATCGTCCCACTCGCCCTCGTGGATGTTGTACAGGAGCGTCCGGGAGGCATTCGTGGCGTCGGTGACGTGATGCTCCCCGTTCGTGAGTTGCCAGACGAGCCAAGTGTCCACCGTGCCAAAGGCAAGCTCTCCGGCCTGCGCCTTGGATCGGCCATCGTCGACGTGGTCGAGGATCCACTTCACCTTGGGTCCCGAGAAGTAGGCGTCGAGCACGAGGCCGGTCTTCTGCTGAATGTAATCCGCATGGCCCTGTTCGTCGAGGGTGTGGCAGAGGTCGGCGGTTCGGCGGTCCTGCCAGACGATGGCGTTGTGGATGGGTTCGCCGGTGGTTCGGTCCCAGACGAGGGTTGTCTCCCGCTGGTTCGCAATGCCGATGGCGTTCACGTCCGACGCCGAGATGCCGGCCCGCCCCAGGACCTCTGAGGCCGTTCCCAATTGCGTCGACCAGATCTCTTCGGGGTCATGCTCGACCCATCCGGGTTTGGGGTAGAGTTGCTGGAACTCTTTCTGCGCGGTGGCCACGATTCGGCCATTCCGGTCGAAGAGGATCGATCGGGAGCTCGTGGTTCCCTGATCGAGGGCGAGGACGTAGCTCATAGAAGGAAGGGATCCGGCAAGAGGGAGACGAGGGCAATCTATTGCCGAAAGGTCCCGATTGGGCCTCGGATCCGCAACAGGAGCCTCGCCACTCCGGTATGAAAATGCGCGCGGACGCGAACAACTGCTGCCAGCACGTTCCGATGACGGATTCAGAGTTCGACGCTTATGATCCTGCGGCTGTCTCTGTCGAGGAAATGACACGGCCGGTCTCGCTGGATCTCTCGTTCGAGGGATGGTCGCCGGAGGTCTTCGAGATGCTGGATCGTCTCCGCGCTGAGCCCCACATCGACCAATACAAAAAGGAGAAGCCGGGCATCACCGACCACCTCAAAGATCCGTTTCGACGGTACCGGGACGACCTAGTGGTCAACTGGGTGCTGCCGAACCGATTGGGCTTTGAGACGGAGAAACACGTCTTTAGCCGCCTGCTCAAGAACGATTTTGGGGCCGGGGGGTGCCACGATCACCTCTGGATGTCGTTCTACCGGCCCGAGACGCGGCGGCTGGAGGACGTGCAGATCACCCATCGCGTCTCGCCTGATGGCTTTGCGGTGGGCGTCTATGTCGGCGCCTACGCGACGGACCTTTTGGCGCAGGCCAAGCGACACATCGAGGTGGCTCCATCTACGTATCTTGATTTGATCAATCCACTTTTGGAGCGGGAGGACTGGCGGTTTTACACGCACCGGAGCTCGGGCTCGAACGAAACGCAAGACGTCTTCACCGAGCCGTTGGACGCCGTTCCGGAGAGTGTGGAAGGGGCAGAGGGAATTTATGTACGTCACTATCTCTCCCGTCAGGAGACCCTTGATCTGGGCCCGGCGCTCGTCGATCGGGCACTCGGCCTCGTCTTCGACCTTTGGCCAATCTACCGGTTTTATTTTGTGGGGAACTGAATCTCACTACCTCCGAAGCCGGTGCCCGAGGTTCTGCGTCTAAACTCGACTGCGTGGTGGGGTAGAACCGCCGAGACGAATGTACGGAATCCAGGGAGGGACGCACGATCCTCATCTATTTCTTTGTACGTCGTTCTTTGACCGTCGTAATGGCCAGGGAGGTAAAATATGAAAACTACCATCTTATAGCGAGGTCCGTTAGGCATTCTCCCGTTTCTGTGGTTGTTTGTGTCCGCTACGGTATGGATAATAGAGGGTCGTGGCGTTTCACTCCCACCGTTACCCCCACATCACCGACATCATTCTCGAATCTTTGAAATCACCACTTGCGATAATTCATGACGTCAGTGCGTACAATTTTCTCGGTCTCTGTTGCTCTGACCCTTGTTTTGCTCACTGCGCAGCCAGCTCCAGCGCAGGATACGCTCTACGTAGATTCGTCTGCCTCCGGAGCGAATGACGGCACGTCTTGGACTGACGCGTACGAGCACCTCCAGGATGCCGTGGATGAGGTGCACGAGCAAACCGTAGAGTCCGTAATCTTGGTCGCCGAGGGGGTCTATTATCCCGATGCGGATAGTGACGGGGACCATTCCGCTGATGACCAGACGGAGCACTTCGAACTTGCCCCCTCGTCCTCGGCCTACAATCTCCAATTACTAGGAGGATATCCGGCTGGAGGTGGGGCACGGGACCCGGAAACCCATGTAACTGTTCTCAGCGGGGACATCACCCAGGACGATGCGAGCAACACAAATGGCGTCACGGAAACGGCAGCCGACATTGCCGGAGACAACAGTCACCAAGTTGTGGTCATGGGAAACCTAGCCAATTTAGAAACCCTTCTCGATGGGATTACGATTACCGCTGGGCAGGCCGATGGCTCCTTTGATGAACAGAGCGGAGCAGGGCTTCGAAACGAAGGCAGTCCGACCCTCCGTCGTGTAATGTTCGCGGGCAATCACGCGGAAAGAAGTGGCGGTGGACAGTTCAATGAGCCCTTTGCTTCTTCCGTGAAACCACTGCTCGTGAATGTCTCCTTCATTGGCAATGAAGCACAAAGAGGAGGGGCGCTCTACAACAATGGGAATTCGGAGGAGGTCAGCCCAACCCTGGTCAACGCTGTGTTCAGTGGGAATAAAGCCGAGCAGGGCGGGGCGGTCTATAACTTTGCAAGCAGTGGCGGAATGAGTAGCCCAATTTTTATCAACGCGACCTTTGCTGGAAACACCGCTAATGGAGACTTTGCTACTGCCGGGGCTATGCACAACGTCGGCGCCGGAGGACACCCCGTCGAGCCCGATCTCCACAACTCTGTTCTTTGGGGGAACACTGCCCAAACTGGGAGCGACCAGATCTACAATGACGGCTCCGGCACCACTCTCACTGTGAACCACTCTCTGCTTGAAGGGGGGCTTTCGGCCATTTCTGAAAACGGGGGGTCTTCAACCACTGATGAGGAAGGGAATCTGGACTCGGATCCGCAGTTTGCCGACGCCGACGGGCCCGACAGTACGCCCGGAACGTTGGACGACGATCTGCGCCTGCAGGGACCCAATTCCGGGGGTGGGCCGTCCCCCGCTCTCGACGCGGGCGACGGGTCAGCCCTCCCTCCCGACTCCGCTGACATTGATGGGGATGGAGACGAGACGGAGGACTTTCCCATAGATCGGTTCGGCAATCCGCGGGTGCAAAACGCCACGGGGAGTTCCATTGTCGACATGGGGGTACACGAGTCCGACGGCAGTCCGCTTCCTGTTGAGCTTGCCTCCTTTGACGCTCGGTCAGATGGGGAAGAAATCCATCTTTCCTGGCAGACCGTGTCGGAAACCGACAACGCCAGGTTTGAAGTCGAGCGGACAAAAGAAGGGCACGGACAGTGGCACACAGTGGAGCGTGTCGAGGGGGCTGGCACGACCACCGAATCCCGGAGCTACCAGTTTGTCGACGAGAATTTACCGTATGCCGACCGCTTTCGCTATCGTCTGAAACAGGTGGATGTTGATGGCACCGTTCATTACAGCACCCCCGTTTCCGTTCGTCTCGGTGTCACGGAGCTTACCCTGAAGCCTCTCTCCCCGAATCCGGTTCGTCAACAAGTAACGGTGCGCTATGCGCTTCCTGAAAGAGAGAACCGGCAGGAGGTCCAGTTACACCTTTACGACACCCTAGGCCGTACGGTGCGTACCCTTGAACACGGAACTGCCGGAGTTGGGCGACAGCAGCAACAAGTTGACGTCTCGGGGCTGCCGAGTGGGACCTATTTTCTGCGGTTGTCCACAGAGACGGCAGACCGAACGCGAAAGCTGACAATCGTCCAATAGACCGAGGAAAGGGAGGAGGCATCGGTTCGAGGACGTTCCGGAAGGTCCTCAGCTGGGCCCCTCACGTATTGAACGGGTGCCCAACGACGGCAGGCTCCCGGCCGCGATACTCCAGTTCAGCACTTTCTCTTGAGTCTCGTGAGCACCCTTGTGGAGACGACTACCGATGGGCACGTCCGCACCCTCACCCTGAACCGCTCTGAAAAGCGCAATGCGCTGAACGCCGACCTCGTTTCGGCGCTGAAAGCAGAGCTGGATGAGGCCGCAGTCGAGGAGGCCATCCGAGCGGTTGTCCTCACAGGGGCTGGATCCGCCTTCTCCGCTGGTGCAGACCTGTCGTCCCTTCGAGCCATGCGCGACGCCGGGCCAATGGAGAACCGGATGGATTCTCGCCGCCTTGCGGAGCTCTTCCGGCAAATCTACGAGCATCCGAAGCCTGTTATTGCAAAAGTCAATGGCCCTGCCATTGGGGGCGGGTGTGGGCTCGCCGCGGTCTGTGATTTTTCATACGTCGCCAAGGAGACAAAGCTCGGGTTCAGCGAGGTGCGCGTTGGTTTCGTCCCCGCCATTGTGATGGTGTTCTTGCGCCGGAAACTGGGGGAGACAAAGGCTCGCGATCTGCTCCTGCGGGGGCGTCTCGTTGACGCGCAGACCGCCGCGAACCTCGGACTGGTCACACGTGCGTTCCCCAAAGACAAATTGTCGGGGAAGGTGGACGCCCTCGCTCAAGAGTTGGCTCGGGAGACGAGCGGTTCGGCGGTGGCACTAACAAAACAGATGCTGGCTCGCATTCCAGGGATGGGGCTCGACGAGGCCCTCGACTACGCCGTGCAGATGAACGCCTTCGCCCGCGGCACAGACGACTGCAAGGCGGGCATCGATGCGTTTCTAAACGATGAGGCTCCGCCGTGGAAACCAGATTCAGAGGGAAGATAGCGCTTGTGCCCACTCTGGTTGCCCCGACCACGTCCCTCGATTTTGAAGACGCTCCCCCTCTGGAAAGCAGTTGTAATCTTCTGCTTGGCTGCGTAAATCCACTTTCCACAGGTCGAGACCGTGGCGGACCGGCGTCGTCAATACGGCTCGTCGATTGTTTTCGGAGGAGCCCTTCGAGGTGAAGCAGTCGACACAACTCGTATGTGTTGGGACCGTCGCCCTTGTACCAACTTTTGAGGATCGATGTGCACGTCATGGATTTGGTCCACGGCAATCGCATCTCGACGAGGGCGGTCTGCTCGTGCCGTGCTGCCGGACGAAACGGCTGAACGTCGCGCGCGCTCCCACGCCCCGCGTGGACTTGCATCCTGGGCTCGTTCCGTACCTCAGAAGCAGTAGCGCCTCCGGATGCTTGACCTGAATCTTAACAGGCAATCGCCCTGGGGTTTGGTCAAGGAAGAAATGTCGTCCCGAGGCGCACCTCCGAACTTCCTATTCCAAGAAATCTGTACACTGAATTTTGGCGACTGGTATTCGTTAACGTTTACGCCTAAAATAAAAGGTGCACTCAAATTCCTTTCGTCAGGCCGAAGACGAACGATATGACACTATATTCGGACCGAAGCTGGTCGCCAACCCTATTGTTGATCGGTACACTGTTGTTGGGGACGGCCGGATGCTCGTCGACGTCAGATTCGGACGAGGACCAGGCCTCGTTTCAGTACGATGGGGCCGCCCGGCAGATGTCAGCCACACTTCTCGAAGACGACACGTTTTATGAACCCGATATGGAACGCTACGACGGCGGCCGGTGGGTCACGTGGCTGGAGTTCATCCCCGATGAAGGAGATCGCCTTTGGGTCGGGCAACGCAGCGACAACAGCTGGATTGACCGGCAGCCGTTGCGTGATACACCAGGGACATACGTGGCTCCCACGTTAACGCGGGATCCAACCGGGCAGCTCTGGCTCACGTACGAGATGAAAAACGACGACGGCACCTGGGATCTCTACGTCCGACGGCACCTCGACGGAACGCGTTTTGGTCCTCCCACCCGGTTGAGTGCCGGTACGGGGAACAACATCAACCACGCCGCAGCTCCGGCCCCCAGTGGCGGATTGTGGATCGCCTGGCAGGGCGACCGCGGCGGTCAGTTTGACATTCTGCTTCGACGGGTCCGGCTGGAAGACGACGGAATAACGTCGGGAGTCCAGCGAACCGTCAGTGACTCCCCCCGTGGAGACTGGGAGCCGGCCGTTGCCGTCACTTCTGACGGGGACCTTCGCGTAGCCTGGGATGCGTATGACGGAGAAAGTTTTGACGTTTATACGCGGCGATATCCCGCTGGCGAGCGTGCGCGGCCCATCACCGTCGTGGCGCACGGCAGGTCGTTTCAGGGGCGGGTCAGTATGGCTGTCGATGAGAACGATCGAACATGGATCCTCTGGGAACAAGGAAGTCGGAACTGGGGAGACAACTATATCGCCCGGGACAGCTCCGGCACGTATCATGTGAACGATCGTAACGGTCCGCTGCACCGGTTCAGAGAACTTAAGGTTGCACGTCTCCACCGAAACGGAGATGTCATGACGCTGCGGCAGTCTCTGCCGATGCCAGCTCGGCAGAAGGCTGCGAACCGCTCACCCCGACGCTCAGGGGCAAAAAACCTGGGCGTTTACTACGAACGGGGCAAGCTGGCCGTTGACGGGAAGAACCGGCTGTGGGTCGTCTACCGGCATTTCTACCTGCCGCAGGTTGGTATCGACGAGCCGTTGGAACATCACGTCGAGCGCGGATGGCGCCTTTATGCCCGGTATCTCCAGGGGACAGACTGGTCTCAGCTGTACAGCATGGATATCCACCAGCGGGATGGACTGCAGCGGTTGAGTGTCACACCGCTCGCCCGCGGAATCGCAGCGGCCTGGACGACCGGCCGTACGGATCGGCGTGAGAATCCGGGGCCGCGAGGGGTGGCCCTGACTTCGATCACCCAGGACGGCAACGACGGATTCGACCCGGATTTGCTGCCGGCCCAGCCCGCCCTTACAGCGGAGAGTATCTCTTCCCCAGAGAGTGATCCGGCTCCTGCTCAGGTTGGCGGGGAGAACTTCCAGCTCGTCATGGGAGATCTCCATCGCCACACCGATTTGTCGCTCTGTTTTCCCTTCTTCGATGGATCGATAGACGACGCGTACCGCTACGCCATTGAGGTGACGGAGCTGGATTTTCTCGGGATTACTGATCACACGAGGGACATCGACCGGGGAGATGCCCTGTCGCAGCTCTGGTGGCGCAGTACGAAAGAGGTGCAGCGACATCGCTTGCAGGAGACCTTTTTCCCGTACTTCGCCTTCGAGCGCAGTCACCAAAACACCGACCACAACGTCATTTCGCTCCGTGACGACATGCTGCGGAACTACCCGCCGCCGCTTCCCGAATTTTGGGACAAACTGGAAGACAGTACCATCACCATTCCGCACGCTCCGTTCCGGGGGGAGGTATGGGAGCATCACGACGACGAGCTTCGCCCTCTGCTGGAAATCTACCAGGGCTTTCGGGACCGATCAACCCACCAGGCCGCCCACGAGGGGCTCGATGAGGGATATCGCATGGGGTTTATTGCCAGCAGCGATCATCTGTCTACCCATCGAAGCTACGCCGGGGTCTGGACACGAGATCAAGATCGCGCCTCCATCTTCCAGGCACTCAAGCACCGGCGCACCTTCGGCGCCACTGATAAGATCCGTTTGATTTTCAAGAGTGGCGATCACTGGATGGGCGAGCAGTATAGAACCTCTCGTCTCCCCTCGTTCGACGTAGAGGTAGACGGCACAGCCGAGATTGCGTCGATCGATGTGTATCGGGATGGCAACCTCGTCCGGTCGTTATCGGTAGAAGACAACGACGGTTCGATAGCCACTTCATTCACCCCTGCAGAACCGCTCCGTGGCACGCATTACTTCTATGTCTACCTCCGACAGGTGGATGGCAACCAGGCGTGGTCGTCGCCGATTTGGGTGACGGCAAAACAACCCGAATCGTAATACGAAGTCCGCACGGGGAAAGAGAAACGAGTCCTCCTTGCTTCTGAAGCCGTGGGCGGGCTGTCTGAGGCGCTCGGGGCGGGGCCAACGCCTCAATTGCGCAGGGGGCTCGTGCAAAAGCACTCGCCGTACCGAAAGTCTTCGGTATATGGGACTCGTTTTTCGGGCGGGCACACAATTTTTACGCGTGGCGGTATCAACTCTGGTCGCGAGCCGTTACGTTATGTTCTGAAGTGGCCAGACCGCCGATCCGTTACCGCACTATCTGAAAAGCACTGATAAGATCATGGGCAAAAACGTTGCAGAAAAACTAATTGAGAGCCATCTCGCTAACGGAGACACGGACGTTGAAGAGATGGAGGTGGGGGAAGAAATTGAACTCGAAATGGATCAGACCCTGACCCAGGATGCGACCGGCACGATGGTGATGCTGGAGTTCGAGGCGATGGGGATTCCCCGCGTCCAGACCGAACTGTCGGCCCAGTACGTCGACCACAATCTGATCCAGTCCGACTTTAAGAATCCGGACGATCACCTCTTCCTGCGAAGTGCCTGCAAGAAGTTCGGGGTATGGTACAGTCGTCCCGGGAATGGGGTAAGCCATCCGGTGCACCAGGAACGCTTTGGGGAGCCGGGCATGACGCTTATTGGCTCGGATAGCCACACTCCCGCCGCGGGTGCCATTGGCATGCTCGCCATTGGGGCAGGAGGTCTCGACGTGGCGATGGCCATGGCCGGCAAGCCGTACACGATCAATATGCCGGAGGTGTGGGGCGTGGAACTCACCGGGGAACTTCCAGACTGGGTGAGCGCGAAAGACGTGATTCTCACGATGTTGGAGCGTCACGACGTGGATGGCGGCGTGGGGCGCATTATCGAGTACTACGGGCCGGGGCTCGACAGCCTCAGCTGCATGGATCGTCACGTCATTGCCAACATGGGCACAGAGCTGGGGGCAACTAGCACCGTCTTTCCCGCGGATGAGGAGGTGCGGAGCTTTCTTGAACGGCAGGGTCGTGGAGAGGCCTTCCGTCACATCAAGGCCGATGACGACGCCGCGTACGACGCGCACGAGACCATCAATCTCTCGAAACTGGAGCCAAAGATTGCCAAGCCCAGCAGCCCGGGCAACGTGGTGCCGGTGCGTGAGGAGGAAGGAAAAGAGATTTATCAGAGCTACGTCGGCTCGTCCGCCAATCCCGGCTTCCGAGACTTTGCCAGCGCCGCCGAGATCGTCGATGGCAAGCAGGTGCACGATCGGGTCTCCTTCGATGTGAACCCGACCTCACGCCAGATTCTGGAGAACCTGATGAACACCGGGCACCTCCAGATGCTCACCCGTGCTGGCGCTCGCATCCACCAGGCTGGCTGCAACGGCTGCATCGGCATGGGGCAGGCCCCAGCCACCGGACAGATTTCGGTCCGCACGGTGCCACGCAACTTCCCGGG
>CAYRPX010000073.1:0-12567 GCA_964426195.1 uncultured Salinivenus sp. | reverse complement strand
GCTTCCGTCCTCGGTGACCTGCACGAGGCGCGTGCCAAACTGTTCTTCCATCGTCACCTGCGCGATGAAGTCGGCCCGCCCGTCGCCGGTCAGGTCGCCGAAACTCCTCTGATCGAGGAGCAATCCAGACCGGCGGATGGTGATCGACTCTCCGCCGTCCAGGGCGAGATCCTCGGCAAACGGCAGGTCTTCCCCGAGCCCGTCCTCCAGAGCCTCGGGGCCAAGCCCGATGAACGGATTGCCGTCCGCGTCCCGGAAGGCAAAGTCCGCCCGCCCGTCGCCATTGAGGTCCCCAACCGGCGCGATTCCGTCCCGATAGGAAAGCGGCGTGACGCCCTCAAACGACCCCTCCTCGGCGGCGTACACGAGAACCTCGTCGAAATCACGAGAACCGACGAGAAGCTCGTTCTGCCCGGATTCGTCCACGTCGAGCAATGCCGCCGTGGACCGGATTGCCGTCGCCTCGGCCGGATCTCCATTCGAATCGACGAGATCGAAGCTCTGGGTCTGGGTCAGTTCGCGGTTCTGATTGATCTGGAAGATCTCGACCCGCACCGGCGGGCTCTCCTCCTCTTCGCTATCTCCGTCGATCCGAATGAGCTCCTCGCTTCCGTCCCCGTTGGCGTCCCCGTTCGCAAACGCAGCCCGTCCGCTCGATAGCCCCTCCCCTAACTCGAAGGTTCGCGTCTCGACGTCGCCAAGCGAGGGTGCCCCAAAGACCACGTGTACAATATCATCCGCGACGCTCGGGCTCTCCACGTACACCCGGTCCTCGAATCCGTCTCCGTCCAGATCGCCCCTGGCCCAAAACGCACCGGTCGGGGGGGAGAGGGTCCCGACGTCCGCGTATCCGTTCTCGGTGCCCCGATACACGATCAGCTCTCCCTCAGTGGTCGTTTCGACGGCGTCGGCCCGCTCGTCGTCCCCAAGAAAGGTCCCGACCGGCTGAAGGTCCCCGAAGAAAAGCTCGTCGTAGTACCGGGCCGAAAAGCCTCCCCCGCCAAACGCCAGGAGCGTCTTGTCCGTCCGCACCGACGGATCGCTCGTCCGGTTGTCCGCCACGTTCCGGTAGCGGTAGATCCAGTCGTTCGTGCCGTCCCCGTCCACGTCCCCTGCCGGCTCGGCAAGCGCAAAGGGAATGAAGTTTAGGTCACTGCGAGGCCAGGGCTCCTCGTTGAAGCTCGCCTGCGGATCGCGGACTTCAAGGCCTGAAGCATTAACGGCCTTCGTTCGCGGTCCTCCGATCTGCAAACCTCTCTCCTGCCGCAGAGCCTGGACGCGGCGCCGCTGTTCGGGCGAAAGCGCCCGTGGGGCCCGCTCGGCCTGCTGGCGAAGCACCGAGGCCGGCAGCTTATCGATCCTGCCCTCCTCCCTCAGCTGCTGGAGCTGCTGGAAGACCGTCGCGTCCTCGGTTGGGGCCTGGGCCTCAGCCGACCCCACGAATACGGTTCCAATCGTGGCAGTAACGAGAAGGCTTAAGACAATTGCCCTCGAGAAGCGCTCAAGTCGTATCGGTAAATTCATAGTTCGGGATAGGCGTCTTGGAAGAGCTGAATTGTGAGAATTCGAGGCCCGTCGTCCAGGACTCGATGATCTAATGATATTTTTTTTCACGTGGAATGCAAATCGCGGAAAAAGCCCTAAAGGTTCTGGAAGGCGGTGAGGTGATCCAGGAGCGCCCAGATGCCAACCCCCTCCCGAAATACACGATGCTGGGATGGACTCGGTGCGGGAGCCGCCCGCTGCACGTCGTGGCGGCCGACGACAAAGAGGCGGACGTGACGTACGTGCTCACCGTCTATGAACCCGACCCCGACCTTTGGACCGATGACTTCCGAGAGAAGCGAGACTGACGAGGCCCAGTGCCCAATGTGCCCGGCCGGCACGCTCCGAAAGGGCACCACGACCCTCACGATGGAGCGCGGCGAAGCCACGATCGTCTTCAAGGACGTGCCGGCTGACGTCTGCGACACCTGCGGGGAGGCGTTCGTGGGAGAAGATGTTTCTGAAGAGGTGTATGAGCAAGCCGAGGCTGCTATCGAGGCTGGCGTGCAGGTTGACGTCCGGCGATACGGGTCTCAACCGAAGGCGACCGCATAGAATAACCTCTGCACAAACATGGCGCGAAGGTGATGACACGAAGCGCCATTGAGAAGCTCGACGAGCGTCTCACCCAGCGCATTGAGCTCTCGGAGGAGCGGCTGGGGAAGCGCGGCTCCTACGGTGGATGCTTGCCGGCTCCGGCCCCGTGGCCGGACTCGTGATCCTGCTCAACTACGTCGTGAGTTGACCTCGCCATGGCCATCGACCCTGACGACGAGGCAGAGCTGTGAGAGTGGGCGATGAAGGCCGAGACAAGTCAGGCGGTGATATCAGCCGGTCCCCACCGCCTTCTCGATCGAGCAGCACGAGCTGGACGACCTTCCTTGAGCCCACGTCCCTTTCGTGGTCGTGGGACGAATCGATCGGAACGGGCGGGGCGTCTGCTCAGGTCAGGGGTGGTCCCGCACACGCAGGGATAATAGCAAATCCGGTTGGTCAGTTCGGGAATCTTGCTTTCGATTTCCGCCAGAATCGGAGGTAGAGACGAAGATCGACGGGCTCATTCCCGAACTCCATTGCCGGACTTGGTATAAATCTTCGGAAGTGGCAAAGACCACTCAATAGCACTGCTCCCCGGCTCCCATGCGACAGACGATGCTCCGAGGAATGCTTTTCGTTTTGGGCCTGTGGACCGTCGTCGGGTGCGGCGGCCAAGAGCCCTCCCCCGAGTATGTCCGAAGTGGGTACATCCACGGAAGTGCGGACATCGCGCCCGAGGACGCTCGTCGGCTGACACACATCAACTATGCCTTCGCGAACGTAACCGAGGACGGGCGTGTGGTGCTGGAGCGAGAACGCGACTCGATCCACCTCGCCGAGCTCCGCGCACTGAAGTCGGAGAACCCGGATCTCAACATTCTCCTCGCCATTGGCGGCTGGGGGTGGTCCGACTACTTCTCGAATGCTGCCCTCAACGACTCCTCCCGGACGCTCTTTGCCCAAACGGCGATTGACCTGCTGGACAAACACAATCTGGACGGTCTCGACATTGACTGGGAATACCCCGCCCAGCCCGGCCAGGACAACGTCTATCGGCCCGCGGACACGAAAAACTTTACGCGCATGCTTCGGACGGTCCGCCGACACCTCGACGAGCAGGGGGAGCGAGATGGGCGAACCGGGGACGACCGCTACCTGCTTACGATCGCCGCCGGGGCCAGTGCCGACTTTCTTGCGCACACTGAGATGGCCGACGCCCAGGTCCCACTCGACTTCGTCAACCTGATGACCTACGATTTCCACGGCAGCTGGACGGAGCACACCGGGCACCACGCCAATCTCTACCCTCCTGCAACGCCCGACACGACGCAGCGGTCGACGGCAGAGGCGGTCAATCTGTTCGTGAAAGCAGGGGTGCCGCCCTCCAAGCTTGTCCTTGGGGTTCCCTTCTACGGACGGGCCTGGACCGGCGTAGAGCCTCAGGATGATGGCCTCTACCAGCCGTACGCCGAGGCGCGGGGAAGCTTTTCGTACGACACGCTGGCGAATCACCTCGCGGGTCGGCCCGGCTTCACGCAGCAATGGGATGTGGCCGCTCAGGCCCCCACGCTGTGGAACGCCGACTCTTCGATGATCGTCACGTACGAGACTCCGACTTCACTCCGGGCAAAAGCGCATTTTGTGCAATCCCGAAACCTCGCCGGCATGATGTATTGGGAGCACACCGCCGACGACGGCACGCTTCTTCGCACCCTCCACGAGCATCTTCCCTAGCGGGGTCGCGGTTCGTGGGGAGTGCTGCGTTACAAGTGGTCTTACACGCAGTTATCGGCACCACACTGGTCCAGTAACAGCATCCATTATCAGCTGTCTTGGAGAGCCCAGCTCATACCATACCGCCCAATTACAGCCAGCTGACGGACGAGCTATTCGTACCGCACCAGGACACGGTTCTTCGCTGATCCTACGACCTGCGGCAAGGAAGCCCGTCGCGTTCTCGACGCCCAGCAGCGGATTCTCGACCGAGAGGGCCAGCGGGCTAGCCTGCCGCAGCATCATGTCTCCCGATCCAAACTGTCCCGTAAAGCAGGCATCGAGCGCCACAGTGACCGACGCGGCGTCCAGGGCGGCCAGGTCCTCATAAAACTGGCTCAACCGGTACGCGTTGTCATCACTCACGAAGTTGGGATCAGTGTCCGAGGGAACGAGGTAGGCATAGCGGTCCTCGCCGGTGCTGGGCGCGCCGTGGCCGCTGTAGTAGACAAAGACCTCGGAGGTGCCCTCCTTGACGTAGCTGGGCAGCTTCTGGCGAATGAGCGTGCGGAGCTCGGCGTAGGTAACGCGACCGCCGGGGATGAGCGGGAGGACGTTCTCTTCGTGGAAACCGAGCGTCTGGGTCAGGTACTTGCGCACGAAACGGGCGTCGCGTCGGGCGTACTCGACGTCCGCCCCCCCTCTGAGGCGTAGCTTTGGATACCGATTACCACGGCCATGGCATCAGGCCGATCCATCGGCGTGGTCGGAATGTTGCTTTCAACGTCGACGGAGAGCCGTTCGCCAGTCTGCATGGCCACGTCGGTCTCCTGATCTTCCACCTGGACCTCAGTGATCTGATCGGTCGGCTTGTCTAGCGCAAGCGGGAGCTCAATGCCCTCCTTACCAAACTTCCCATGCTTCTCCAACAGATCCACCGTGACAGGTATCGACTCGGCCTGTTGGTTCACCACAAGCTTGAACGTCGCGTCCTGGTACTCCCCCGGACCGAGAGTCCCGAGGTCAAAAGACTGACGGGTGTCCGAGGTCACAGAGATTTTCGCCAAGGTTGATTTCTGCGGCAACGTCCTCGGCTCTGCCTCGGCTTTTGTTGCGGATGCGCGGGGTAACCTCCACGAGTTCACCGGGCTCGATGGTGCCGTTCCCATTTCCGTCATTGATACCTACGTCGGCGATGGTCAATTCCGGCGGAATAAGCCGAGTTTATCCTCGTACTTGTTCCAGTACGCCGAGTGTACAGTCGAACTCCGGACGGGCGTGTTTCCGACGTTGAATTTGTTGAGGGATACCGTCTTGGAGGAGGCGAACTGCGCCCACATCCAGGCGGCGTGGCGCTTATCGCCCGTCGTCTGCGTCGGAATGGTCCAGCTGCCCGCATCCTGGCATCCAACCTTCATGCCTCTGTCCCAGTAACGGCCGACAGGTGTGGGGGCCATACGCCAAATCGGATTGCCCTCATCGTCGGTCACCGCAGATTCTGGAGATGTGAAGGGGTCCGCCGAGAGAGAAGTGGTATACTGAAATACGCGTTGTGTGATGAAGGGCCGTTTCTACCGCGCCTGCTACTCTTCCTCTGACCGGGGCCGCGCCGCAGCGAAGAGAAGTAGCCCCGCCGCCACGGACACGTTGAGCGACTCGACCGGGCCCTGCAGGGGGATCGAGACCAACTGGTCACACGCCTCCGACACCTCGGGGGCCAGTCCCTCCCCTTCACTCCCCAACACCACGGCCACGGGCCGATCCCAGTCGACCTCCCAATGCGACGTCTCGGCGGTCCCCTCCGCCCCAAACACGTAATATCCACGCTCCTTCAGCTGCGTCAGTACCCGGGGCACATCGTTGCTCCGGGCGATCGGGATACGGGGTGCCGTGCCTGCGCTCGCCTTGATCGCGGCGGCGTTGAGGGGAGCCATCTCCCGGCTCGGCACGATCACGCCGTCGGTGCCCGCGCCCACCGCACTCCGGAGGATGGCCCCAAAGTTACGAGGATCCGTCACCCGGTCGACGACGAGCAAGACCGGATTTGTGGTCTGGACAGCATCCCACGTGGGAGCAATCTCGGAGAGCATGTCGTCGACCTCCCGGTAGCGAATGGGGGCCGTGACGGCCACGACGCCCTGATGGGCCGCTCCGTCCGCTTCGTGGCGCAGACGAGCAGCGGGAACGTACTGCACCGGCGCACCACGACGCTCGGCAGCGGCCCGAATGGCCCCAATCCGCTCTCCGCTTGCGTCCTGTTCCAACATGACTTTCTCGATGCCAAGATCGTCCCGCTCCAGGGCCTCAAGGACGGGTCGACGACCAATGAGAGTAGAAGTATCCTTGTCAGTCATAAGCGAGGGGCAGAGAGAACCGGGAGAATCTCGACACACTGGACGCTCGATGCCTGACAAACTTCTGGATGGGAGTGAAGATTCGGGCGCCTCCTCGTTTCGCCTGGCCTTCGCCCAAAAGGCGAGCGGTTTCTACCCGGGATTGAACGCGACGGTGCGGACCCTTAGTCTGTTAGATCTAATTCGTCGCTTGATATTATAGTCTACTTTTTCCTATCGACTCCGCCTAATGACTGCTTCTGCTCCCGAACGCACAGCGGTCTTCGTTGATGGCTGTCGATTGCCGTTCCAGCGCTCCGGCACCGGCTACGCCGACCTCATGGCCTACGACATGGGCCGCATGGCCCTTCGACACCTGCTCACCCGCACCGGCCTCCCCGCTGCTCGCATCGAACGGGTGGTGATGGGAACGGTGGTACAGGATGTGAGCACGAGCAACGTGGCCCGCGAGTCCGCCCTCGCCGCCGGCATTCCGAACAGCGTGCCCGCCTTCACCGTCACGATGGCCTGTATCTCCAGCAACCAGGCCGTGACCAGCGGCATCGATCTCATCCGCACCGGGCAGGTCGACGTGATGGTCGCCGGGGGCACCGAAACCCTGAGCGACCCGCCCGTGCGCCTGCAACGCCCCGTTCGGAAGCGCCTGTTCAAGGCCCAAAAGGCCAAAGGTCCGGGCGATTATCTTGATCTCCTCGCCGGACTCAGCCCGGGCGATCTGCTCCCGGAGTCGCCCTCCATCTCGGAGTTTTCGACCGGCGAGGTGATGGGCGAAAGTGCAGATCGGCTCGCAGCAATGTTTGGCATCTCTCGGGAGGCACAAGACGAGTATGCGCTCCGCTCCCACCAGAAGGCCGCTGAGGCCCGCGACGACGGTCGGCTCGATGAGGAGCTCGCCCCCGCGACGGTGCCCCCGGATTTCGATCCGATCACGACCGACAACGTGATCCGGGACGACACCTCGATGGAAAAGCTCCGGGGCCTCCCTCCCGCCTTTGTCAAGCCGTTCGGCACCATCACCGCCGGCAGCTCCTCGGCGCTTACAGACGGCGCCTCGGCGACGCTTCTGATGGCGGAAGACGTGGCCGAGGCCGAGGGACTCCCTCCCCGGGCGGCCCTCCGGAACTATACGTACGTCGCCCAGGACCCGAAAACAGAATTGCTCTTGGGCCCGGCATACGCAATTCCTGAGGTGCTCGAAGAGGCCGGCCTCACCCTCGACGACATTGACGTCATCGAGCTCCACGAAGCGTTTGCGGGACAGGTTCTGGCCGTGCTCGAAGCGCTTCGCTCCCAGACGTTCGCCGAGGAGCACCTGAATCAAAGCGATCCGGTGGGCAAGGTGGACATGGACCGTTTCAATACCCGCGGCGGATCGATTTCCCTGGGCCATCCCTTTGGGGCCACGGGGGCCCGGCTCGTCATGAGTGCCGTGAACCGGCTTCACGACGAAGGCGGCCGGTGGGCCCTCGTCTCGGCCTGCGCCGCGGGCGGACAGGGCCATGCCATGCTGATCGAGCGGATGGAATAACAGCCGGGACGTTGAGGCCACGTCCCTGACCGAGGACATCTACAGCCTCCCCCCGTCAGGACTGCTCACCCCTCCCACCCTCTTCCTGCAGACTGCCCAACTCCAATGCCTGAATTGCTCGACGTACCGACGGACCTGCTTACCCTAGAGGTGGACGACGCCGGCGTGGCGACGCTCCAGCTCGACGACCCCACCGCGTCGGTCAACAAGATCTCGCGGGACACGCTGGAGGCGTTCTCCGATGCCCTGGACGTGATTGAGACCCACACGGACCTGACGGGGCTCGTCTTCACCAGCGGAAAACCCGATTCGTTCATCGTCGGGGCCGACCTCGAAATGGTGCAGAATTTCGACATGCCGACGGAGGCGCGTCGGTTGAGCCGAGAGGCACACGCGCTGGGGAGCCGGGTGCGGGAGCTCCCCCTCCCCACTGTGGCCGCCCTCCACGGCCCGGTGATGGGCGGCGGCCTGGAAATGGCGCTGAATTGCGATTATCGCATTGCCTCCACTGCCGACGCCACGAAACTGGCGCTCCCGGAAGTGCAGTTGGGCCTTCTCCCCGGAGGTGGAGGCACCCAGCTTCTCCCCCGCCTCGTGGGCGTGCAGCAGGCCCTCACGCTTATGCTCACCGGAAAAAACACATATCCCGAAAAAGCAAAGCGGATCGGTCTCGTCGACGCCCTCATCCACCCGCCCGGCGTCCCCGGCGCAGCGCGGCGGGCGGCGCGCCAGCTCGCAAGCGGTGAGCGGTCCATCGAGCGCGACGAGCAGTCCTGGGGCGACCAGCTGCTGGAAGGCAATCCGGTGAGTCGCCGCGTGATCTACCGGCAGGCTGCCAAACGAACCGAGAGCCGGACCCGGGGCAATTACCCCGCCCCGCCCCGCATCATCGATGCCGTTCGGACGGGGATGGAGGACGGTCTCCGGGCCGGCCTGGAGACCGAGCGCAATCACTTTGGGGACCTCGTGTTTACCCCCGAATCGCAGTCGCTCGTCTCGCTCTTCTTTGCCAAACAGCAAGCCGAGGAGAACCCGATGCGGGAGCGGGCGCAATCGGTGAACACCGTCGGGGTGCTTGGGGCGGGCCTCATGGGTAGTGGAATCGCCCAGGTGACGGCCGAGAACGGAACGGACGTGATCCTGAAGGACCAAACTCTGGAGCTGGCGGCCAAGGGCAAGAAGGCCGTCTGGGAGACCCTGAATGAGCGGGCCGACAAAGGCATCATCAACACGTTCACGCGCGACCAAATTGCCGAGCGGGTGGCCCCCACCGCCAACTACGACCCGCTCCGCCCGTGCGACCTCGTCATCGAAGCCGTGCCGGAGGACCTGTCGATCAAGCACGACGTGCTTTCGACGGTCGAAGAGCACGTCGCCGACGCGGCCGTCATTGCAACCAACACGTCCGCCATTCCGATCAGCGAGATCGCTGAGGGTGTCGACCGCCCGGATCGGGTCCTCGGAATGCACTACTTCTCCCCCGTGCCAGACATTCCACTGCTGGAGATTGTGACGACGGAGGAGACCTCCGACGAGGCTTTGGCCACAGCCTACGCGGCGGGCGTGGCACAGGACAAGACCGTTATCGTCGTGAACGATGGTCCCGGCTTTTACACGACGCGCATCCTGGCGCTCTATATGAATGAGGCCCTGCTGCTCTTTGAAGAGGGCGCCGACATCGAAGAGGTCGATGAGAATATGAAGGACGCCGGCTTCCCGATGGGACCGTTTGAGCTCTTCGACCTCGTGGGGCTGGACGTGGCGGCCAAAATTACAGAGATCATGGGCGATGCCCTCTCAAGCGAACGCGTCGACATCAGCGAGACCGCCGGACTGCTTGCCGAGGATGATGTGCTCGGCCAAAAAACCGATGTGGGCTTCTACGAGTACAGGGCGGAGGACGACCAAGACGACAAGGACCCCGAGGGGGTGAATGAGGACGTGTACCGCTATGCCGACGCCCCCACCCGCACGACACCCCCGACGGAACAGGTACAGGACCGTCTTCTCCTCATCATGGTGAACGAGGCCGTACAATGCCTGGAGGACAAGGTGCTCCGCGCTCCCATCGACGGTGACCTCGGTGCTGTGTTTGGCCTCGGCTTTCCGCCGTTCCTGGGCGGCCCGTTCCGACACGTCGACCGAGAAGGGGCCGACCAAATCGTCGAGTCCTTAACCGACCTGGCGGATCGACACGGCGACCGATTCCGGGCCGCGGAGCGCCTCACGACGCACGCATCGCAGGACACGACTTTTCACGCCTAGCGCATGTCCAACTCTCCTTCTGTTGAGGCCCTGCAAGAGGCTCTCTCCACGCCGGCCGCCTATCCGCACGAGCCGGAACGGATCGAGTTCGAACACACCCACATCTCGCTGGTGGCTCTCGTGCCGCCGCGGGTCTACAAGATCAAAAAGCCGGTCTCGCTCTCGTACCTGGATTTCTCGACCCTGAAGCGGCGCCGCCGGGTCTGCGAGGCGGAAGTGCGCCTGAATCGCCGCCTCGCCCCCGACACCTACGAGGGCGTCGTGCCCATCGTCCGGACCGACGAGGGCCTCCGTGTGGAGGGCGATCCCGAGACCGGCGAGGTCGTGGAGGTAGCGGTGAAAATGCGCTACCTCGAACCAAGTCAGTTTCTAGACGCCCGCCTGTCGCGGGGGGACGCCGGAACCGCCGACATCGATCGCGTCGCCCGCCAGTTGTGCGAGTTTTACCAGTCGCAGCCATCGACCCCAGAGGTGGCGGAGGCGGGCCGCATCGAGCGTCTCCGGGCCGTCACGGAGGAAAACTTCGCGGAGGCCACTGGTCACATCGGGAGTCTTCTCTCGCGCCCCGCTCACGAAGCACTCCAATTTTACGCCGACTTGTTTTACGACCAGTCCGCCTCCCTTCTTCATCGACGCCGCGCTGGGGGGTTCATTGTGGAGGGGCACGGCGATCTTCGGTTGGAGCACGTCCACGTCCCCGACGATCGCATCGCCATCTTCGACTGTATCGAGTTCAACGAGGAATTCCGGCACCTCGACGTGGCCAACGACGTGGCGTTTCTGGCCATGGATCTCGACGTGCACGGCCGCCGAGATCTCTCGCACCGGTTTGTGGACCGGATGGCCACGGGCCTGGGCGACCCGGACCTGCCCCGATTGATCAACTTCTACAAGAGCCAGCGGGCCCAGGTGCGGGGCAAGGTCGGAGGGCTGCGGGCGGCAGAGACCGAGGTGCCGGTCCGAGAGCGGGCCCGGAGTCGGGCACAGGCGCGCCACCACTATCAGTGGGCCCTCCGCTACGCGGTGGCCGGGAGCGCTCCCCTCGTCGTGTTGGTCATGGGGCGTCCCGGCACCGGCAAGAGCACGCAGGCCGAGTCCCTCGCGCAGGCCCTGGGGTGGCCTCATCTTGCCTCCGACCCGATCCGCAAGACCCACGCAGACGTGCCCCTTCATGGCCGCGCCGACCCCGACACCCGCGAGCGACTCTACACCGACGAACTGACCGAAGCAACCTACGCAACGCTGCAGGCCCGCGCCGTCCAGCGGGCCCGCCGCCAGCGCGGGACCGTCCTCGACGCCACCTTCAGCAGCCCCGAGCAGCGGGAGCAGCTCCGCACCGCCCTTCGCGCCGCGGACGTGCCCTCCGTCTTCGTGGAGCTCACCGCCCCCGACGCCATCCTCAAGCGGCGACTGCGCCAGCGATCAACAGTGTCTGCCGCCGCGTCGGATGCTCGCGCTGAGGACCTCGAAACACTCAGCGCCCGCTACCAGGCCCCCGACGCCCTGGAAGATTCGCGGCACGTCCGCATCAGCACGGAGAAGGCCCCGGAGGACACGACCCTCGAGATTTTGAAGACACTGATTCGACTAAAGGACTGATCGCCCTCCTTCCTCCTGTCGTCCACGGACCCGAAGGCACCGCGCGATCGAATTCAGCACCCCGAGGCGAGGACAAGGCGCGCGCCTCCGTTGGGATTGATTTGCACATCGAATAGCTGTACGATGTAGCCACCTGCGATCCGGTCGGCATACTGTTGATATGTGGAACCGTTCGGCTTTCTACTCACGTTGCATTCACTAACCCCCTGGAACATCACAATTTACGCGAATTCCTAATTCATGTTATGCCGATCTATTCCGTGTTTTATTACGGATTGGATCCACATAAGATTTATGCCTCCGCCACTGAACCGACGGTCAAGAGGTGCGTTTGCTCCGACTGAAAGCATCTCCAATTGACGAGTGTAGACCTATGAAAGTGACGATCGATCTTCCCGACCGATTTGGAGACATTGACGAGACCTATGCTCGGGAGGCACTGGTGGCTACACTGTACAGCAACGGCAAGCTTTCGGGACGCGAGGCCCGGGAGATACTGGGGGTGAGTCGGCGGGAATTCGAGGACATGTTGCCGCGCTATGGATTTTCCGTTCTCGTCGACAATGAGGAAAACGTCCAGACAGAACTTGACACGTGACAAGCTCGAGGCGCATCGTTGCTGATACCAGTCCACTGATCTCGCTGGAGAAAATCGACGGAGGCTACGGGATTCTTCACCGGCTCTACGATGAAGTGCTCATTCCTCCAACAGTGCTTCGGGAATTGGCGGCGGGTCCGTTTGGGAGCGGCGAGGCTTACCTGTCCCACTTTGGGATCAGGGATCTTCTGCAGGTGGAAGCCCCGGAGCGTTCCAAACGGGACGCGACAGAGCATCTTGATCCGGGCGAACAGGAGGCACTTGAGCTCGCAGTGGAGTTTGGTCTTCCGCTGCTCATTGAGGAGGAAGCAGGACGCACGGTTGCGCGAGAGATTGGACTCGACATTCCCGGGATTGCAGGTCAGCTTCTTCGCGCAGTTCGAGAGGAGATCATCGGTCCTACCCAAGCGAGTCAAATGCTTGCCGAG
>CAYRPX010000072.1:0-12593 GCA_964426195.1 uncultured Salinivenus sp. | reverse complement strand
CAGCGGGCGGGGACGGGCGAAACCGCGGCCCCGTCCGCACCTTCTGCGGCATCATCACCGACGTGGACCGCAACACCACGAAGTCCGGCAAGCCCATCGCGTTTGCACAGATCGAGGACTTTACGGGCCAGGGCGAGATGGTGATCTTCTCCAGCATCCTCGACCGCGTCCAGCCCTACCTGGAGGTCGACAACGTCGTTCTCGCGAAGGGCAACGTGGAGGTGCGCGGCGGCACCGTGAAGGTGCTCGCCAAGGACATTACGCCGATGTGGAAGGTCCGCGAGCAAATGGTGAGCGAGGTCGTGCTCACTGTGGACCTCGATCAGGTGATGCCGGACGAGTTGCAGACCTTCCAGCGCCTCTGCGAGAACACCGAGGGAAATTGCACGCTCTACTTCGACGTGGACGCGCCCGAGCTCCGGGGCCGGGAGCGCCTGCGGAGCCGCGCCTACGTCATCGAGCCGACCGCGGAGTTTATGCGCGGGGCGCAGCGCATCTTCGGGGCCGATAACATCGCGCTGAAGGACAATTAGTCGGAGCCCCAGAACATCATCGACCGTTGCAGCGAAGAATTCTCACGAGCGGAACGTGACTTCCCGTCAGCGGTGATTTTAACGAGAATCTGTCGAACGAACGCTTCCTCTTGCAATGCACCTCGCCTTGATCGACGCCTCGCTCGGCACGCCCCACGCACAGCGCAACTTCACGCGAGAGGTCGACGCGACCCTTTCTATCTACAACGCGAATGAAGGAGACATTCCGCCCCCGATCGGCGATCCGGAACCAATTCAGACGAAGACCGGGACGATCCAGTCGTTTGACGGGGTTATCATCAGCGGGTCGCAATCCTCGGTCTACGATGACCACCGGCCGTGGATACAGACGCTGAGCCGGTGGACCGAGGGGGCCATTGCCGACGAACTTCCCATTCTCGGCGTCTGTTGGGGCCACCAACTCCTGGCCCAGATTCTCGGCGGCACCGTTCGGGGCGGGTCCTATGAGCTCGGATACGTCGAAGTCAACCAGGAGATGACCGACCCAATCTGGGACGGCCTTTCGGACCCCTTCACCGTCTTTGCCACCCACTCGGACCATGTGGTGAAGATGCCGCCCGACGCCCATCTCCTAGCCTCCAACAAAACGGGCGTGCAGGCCTTCCGGTACGAGCAGGTCTACGCCGTGCAGTTCCACCCCGAGTACGACCTGCAGACGGCCGAGGCGATGATTCACTCAAAGGAGCTGTCCGACCACGCCATCCAACGGGCCCTCGACACTTGCACCGAGGACAACGTGGAAGCCGCCCGCTCGGCCACCAAAGTCTTCGACAACTTCCTTGAGCACGTAGCCAACACGCCTGCCGGCACCTCCTTGTCCGCAACGAACGCTTAGTTTTGGCATTACTCCTTGTCGTTCCTGTGAGCCCTATGGCTTTTCCGTCCCTGACGAAAGACGACATTCAGAAGCACACCGCCGGAGGGTCATTCGAGCGCGGCCAGCGGTACCTCGCGGATGGGGCGGTACAGTCACTGAAGCAGACCGACGAGCACACCCTCAAGGCACAGGTCCAGGGGAGCGACGTGCATCCGTACCTCGTCACCGTCCGATTCGATACGGATCAGATCACGGACGTCCAGTGCACCTGTCCGTACCACGGGGGCACCTGGTGCAAGCACATTGTAGCTGCCCTGCTGAAGGTGCTGGAGACGGACGACGTGCCGAAAACAGAGCCCGCCGCGGTGGTCGATCTCGTGGCCGACCTAGACCGGGACGGTCTCGTCTCCCTCATCGAGCGTCTCGTGGAACACGATCCGCGCCTCGTCGACCAAATCGAACGGGAACGTGCCCGCCTGGACGGAGGGTAAAATGCGGAACGATCGAGGCCGCCATGCGCACCTGTACAATCGTCAATCCGGTGGCTGGAAACGGGCGAGTGCGACGGCTATGGCCGCGGCTGCTTCCCCGGCTTTTGGAGACCACTGCGTCCCTGTCCGTGCGCTGGACGACTGGCCCGGGGTCGGCTACTACACTAACCCGACATGCGCTAAACGACGGATTCGAGCGAATTGTGGCGGTGGGGGGCGACGGAACGCTCCATGAGGTCGTCAACGGTTTTTTTGAGGCAGAGGCCCCCGTCGCCCCTTCGGCGGTGCTCGCATTTATCGCTTGCGGATCGGGAAGCGACTTCCGGCGCACCCTCGGCGCCCCGACCGGCGCAGACGCTGTCCAACAGTTGCGGAGTCCTCGGATCCATTCCCTTGATCTGTTGCGCATTCTGTACACGACAGAACAGGGACGAGAGGCCCATCGCTATGCCATCAACATTGCCTCCGTCGGCCTGAGTGGCACCGTCGTGCGACGCTATTCTCGAGGCCTGCTCCCTGTGCCGCCGCGCCTCCGCTATCTTCAGTCAGCCCTACGGGCGCTGATCACGAGCCGCCCCGTTCCGGTTCGCCTTGCCCTCGACGACGAGCCTCTCGGTACTCCGTACATCCGACTTGTCGCCATGGCTAACGGCCACGCGTTCGCCGCGGGCCTGCCCATTGCTCCCTCCGCAACCCCTCGTGACGGACTGTTCAATGCGACCGTACTTCACGACGTGCCCGTGCTGTCGCTGCTCCGCCACGTTCACCGGTTTTATCTGGGAACCCATCCCTCGCTCGATGGAGTGAGTACGCACCGCGGTCGCCACCTTCGCATCCATCCCATCAACGATGACCGACCCGTCTGGGTAGAAGCGGACGGAGAAGCACTCGGCAAACTGCCAATAACCGTCGAACTCGTTCCCCGAGCCATTCGTGTGCAGTACTGACTACTCCCCTCCTACCGGTGACGAAATCGCCTTCTGGCCCGGCACGAACTTTAATTGCGCCGGACCCCTTTGCACCGCATCGCGTACATAGTAGTTGTCCCCTTTGAGCGCAAGATTCCCTGGTTATGGCTACCCCTCACCTGGAAGACGACGGAACTACCGTCACGCTGGACCTGCACGGCCTTTCGGTGAACGAGGCCATTGATCTCACCTATAGCATCCTCCGGCTCGCCGAGGACCGGGGGCGAAATCGGCTGAAGGTGATCCACGGATCTTCGACCACGCAGGGTACTCAGCGGCGGACCATCAAAAGAGCTCTCCACGACCTGCTCGACCGGGGAACTCTGGCGTCACACGCCACCGACGTCATGCGCTCCCGCGACACGCTGACCTTGGTGTTCGACCTGACTGCCCCTTCCGACCCTACGCGGATCACGCTGAGCGAACTCCGGCCTTGAGGAGTCCAGGTCCCCGAATGCAGAAACGAGCCCGCCGTAAAACCTCCGAATCGACTTCGATGGCAATTCTCAGCGCCGAATAATATTCTTTTCTTCCGATAGATGAGGAGTTCGGAGCCGTTTTCCTCAACGTGCCGACCAACAACCCCCTGTCTCTTACATGCCCGCTCGCATCGGAATCACAACTTCGTTCGAGGACGGCACTCAGCACTTGAACCGCCGCTACGTCACAGCGATCGAGAAGGCCGGGGGCCTCCCGGTCATTTTGCCGACGACCGATTCGGAGGCCACCGTGGAGGCCTTGCTTGATCAGATCGACGGCCTCGTGGTGCCGGGGGGACCGGCCGTGACGGAAAACCTTACCGGTTCGGTGCCGGAAGACCTCGATCGACTCGATCCCCTTCGTGCGGACTCGGACCGGCGATGGATTGAACGGTGCTGGAACACCGGTCGACCTGTTTTGGGCATCTGCTACGGCATGCAGAGGCTGAATGCCCTCGCGGGCGGCACCATCTACGGCGACGTAGAGGCCGAGCACGATGGCGCCCAAACTCATAGCCAGAAGCGGGGCGGCACAACCCATTCAGTTGTCTTCGCCGAGTCTTCCCGTCTTCGACGGTGGCTTGATACGGAGACCCTCACGGTCAATACGCGCCACCTCCAGGCCGTGTCGTCCCTTGGCGACGGCTTCACGGTGGCCGCTACTGCACCGGATGGAGTGATTGAGGCCATCGAGCACGAAAACGCCCCCCTCGTCGGGGTTCAGTTTCATCCCGAACGTATGAGCACCGCCACAAAACCCCTTTTCGAGGCCCTCGTCAAGCAGGCCACGTCTCTGCCGACAACCGCTCTCACCTGACGCACGTGCGTTTCCTCATTCGTTTGTTGACGGGTTTATTCCTGCGTTCTTATGCGCTTACCCTTTCTGCCCGACCGCTTCACCGACCCCTCGGACCTTGCCCTTCCCCAGGCCGGTCAGTTGATCCGACGCCTCTCGGCCGTCATGTTGGGCGGTGTCACGCTGCTCGTCCTCCTGATCGTGGCCGCTCAGGTTCGTCCCGGCCAGTCACAAGCCCTCTCTAACTTCTTTCCCGTAACCCCTGCTTCGTACCGGGGAACAATGGAGGCGGAGCCGGACGAGAACGCTCTCCCTGTCCTCGAGGACCTTTCCTCCTATCCGACCACGAAGCTGGCCCCATACTTCTCTCTGTCTTCCCCCGCCTCGTCAACGAGCAACTCTCCCGTTCTTCGACAATTTCACGACCTGCTCGACCAGTACGTGCTCCGGCAAACAGTGGACGACAATTTCACCATTCGGGTCTTCGATGGTCGGTCGAACGAGGTGCTCGAGGTTTATGAGCTCGAGGATCTCCGAACGGGGGATCGGCAAACTCGGGACTGGAAGAAAGTCGATCGGCATCGACGAGAGGCCATGAAGCGACTCATCGACAAGTACGACCAAAAAGGAGTGCCCCGCAAAGACATCATTGTGCGGTGGGGACGTGCCAACCAAGTGCAAACCGCTCACGAACGTGACCAGGCCTACCGGGCTTACGAACGCCGTCTCGCGGAGTCCCTTGGGCTGAGTCTGCTGGCCACCGAGATTGGCACGGTCGAAACGTTCAACCAGGACCACCTCGTGTCCTCGGCGGGGGCCCGGAGCCGCTATCAGATGCTGCCCTGGATCCTGCGTCGCAGTGGCGTGACCAAATACACGCTCCCCGCCGAAAGAAACTCGTGGGTTCGTGTGCGAGAGGAACGACATCCGCTTCTCGTGCTCGAACCTGCGTTCCTGCTGTTGCGGGGATACGTGAATGCCGTGGGCCACGAAATTCCGGGGCTCTCGGCCTACCACACCGGCCCCGGCAACGTGTTTAAGCTGTACCGTCACTACTATACGACTTCGGAACACTTCAGCCCCTCCTCCACGGTCGCGGACGCCTACTCGTGGGCCGTGACGGAAGGATTCGAAACCGTCAGCAACGGGTCCACCTTTGGCGGCAATTCGCGAGGATACGTGCCCGCCGCCTACGGCGCGCTGGTCGCCCGAGAAAACCGGCCCGTCGACCAGTCGCCATCGTTCCAGACCGCTCGTCTGCAGTTGAAGCCGGGCGCCAGCGTTCGACTGCGCTCATTGATCGTCCCTCTCGACTCCGTGGACCAATCATTTGAGTGGGGCCCGCCCGCCGATACAGCCGAATCGGCCTACGAGCGCTTCCGAAGCCTCAATCCCCACTTCGATTTGCCGCCCTCGCCCGATGGTGACGTTCCAGCCGCGGGCAACGTCCGGCTCGTCTCCTCGGTCGAAGGCCGGGCCGTACGCTTTTTCCTCCCTCTGCGCGCCCCCGCCACCCTACGAGCTGCCGGCGTCGACGCCATTGACTCAACCGCCACGTTCCGGTTCGACACCTCGACCTACGCCCCACCGCCCCCCAGCCAAATCACCCGTTGGGACCGACAGTACCAGGCGCTTATCGACGACATCGCGCACTTCGGCTTCACAAAAGAGAATCGCGACCGACTCCTCCAACTCCACGACCGGTTCCAAACCCTCGCCGAGCGAAACCCGAGCCGGTTCCGCCGGCGTCAGCTCAAAATAATCAGCACGCACCGGCGCCTCTGGATGTCGAATCCGTGGGAGACCCTGGCCGAGGCGACAAGGCGGGCCACGAAAGGGATGAAGATTGAGGGGCAGCCGCTCGACCTCCTTCCCACCCAAGTTGATCTTCCCGAAAGCCTCCAAGCAGTCGACCCCGCGCCGTAGGCCAAGGGATCGCCCCCGACGAAGCGGGGTAGTCCCTCTCCCCTCTCCAGCGTCTTAGTCGTCGAGGAAGTCCCCTTGCTTAATGCTTTTCCGGAGCTTCTGCAGTGACATCACCTTTTGCTGGAGGCGCTGAACCCGATCCTCGTCTCCCTGCTGGGTGGCCTGATACATTCGTTCCCGCACCATGTCCAGGGCCTCGTCTACCCGATCGAGCTTCAGAAATTTCATCGCGCTCTCGGCGGCCTCATACGGACGATCGTTCAGGTGCGGCACGGGAATGTCCTCCTTTTGAGCCCAGTGCTCTGACGCTTCGTGCTCGTTCATCAGCACGGCGGCTCCTAACTGCTGAAGGGCCTCGCCGTGCTCCCCGCCTAGAATTTGCTGGGGCCGAACAGTGCCCTTCTCATACATCTCCGTGAGGGTCCGCGCGAGGTCGCGGGGCGGCCCCTCAGTAAATTCGTCCAGCGCCATGTGGCCGAGGACAAAGGACACCATCCGGCTTCCGTTCTCGAGCATGAGCCGAAACAACACCTTCTCCTCTGGCAGGGGTGCAGGAAGAGAAGAAGGCGCCTCGAAATCGGCTGGCGGCGAGTCCCCTCCCTCTCCGGAGGGCTTCTCCGAGGCCTGGACCTCCGCACGCTCCGGCTGCGCCTCCTGACGCTGCTCGCGCTCCCGTCGGCGCTGAGCCCGTCGCTCAACTTGCTCACGCGCTTCTTCCAGCATGCGATACAGATCGGAGTCCGGAACGCCCGTGACCTCACTCGTACGGCCTACATACTCGCGGCGCAAATTCGGATTCGGGATGCGGGCCACCGACGCGATGATCTCGTGCTGCACCTCGACACGATCCTCCGGGGTCTCGAGGTCGCCGTTGCGCCGGGCACGCTGGTATGCAAACGAGGGGAGATCCTGCCGGTGCTCCTCGATGTAGCTCTCAAAAGCATCGCCCCCTTTCTCCTGCACGTAGTCGTCCGGATCGTTGCCGGCCGGCAACTCCACGGCGTAGGCCCCCATTCCCTCCTCCAGCACCCGCTCCAACCCCCGTATTGTCGCCCGCTCCCCCGCCTCGTCAGCGTCGTAGAGCATCAACGCCCGATTGGCATACCGGTCCAGAACGCTCACCTGCTGCTCGGTGAGAGCGGTTCCACTGGACGCAACCACGTTCTCCACCCCGGCCTGGGAAAGACTTATCACGTCCGTGTAGCCTTCGACGAGCAGCACCTCGTCAGTCTGCCGAATGGCCCGCTTGGCCTGGTGAAGGCCGTAGAGAACCTCTTTTTTGTGGTAGACCTCCGTCTCCGGGGAGTTGATGTACTTTGGCTGATCACGCTCGTCGTCGGGGTCCAGAATGCGTCCGGCAAAAGCCAGTACCTTGCCGATATGGGAGAAGATCGGAAAGATGATGCGGCCCCGATATCGGTCGTAGTACCCACTTCCATCGTCGCGTTCGATGACGAGCCCGGCCTTCTCAAGCGTCTCTGGATCGACCTGCTCGTCTTTCGCGGCCGTCAGAAGGGCGTCCCACTCGTTCGGCGCAAAGCCGAGCCCGAACCGCTTAATCGTATCCGGAGTAAACCCTCGCTCGCGGAGGTAGTCGAGGGCCGGTCGTCCCCGATCCGACTGGGTGAGTTGGCGGTAGAAAAAGCGGGCCGCAAAGCGAAGCGCGTGCAAGATGGCCTCTCGTTCGTTGGCGGCCTCCGGGTCGGACTCCTCCTCGGGGAGGGGAATGCCGTACCGCTCGGCCAGAATACGCACACCCTCCAGAAAGCCCACGCCTTCGATCTCCTGGACAAATTTAAACACGTCCCCTCCCTCCCCGCAGCCGAAGCAATAGTAGAGATTCTGATCGGGATCGACGCTAAACGAGGGCGTGTCCTCGTTGTGGAACGGACACAGCCCCATGTACCGCGAGCCGCTCTGCTTCAGTTGGACGTAATCTTCCGCCACCTCCACGAGATCAGCCGAGGTGCGAACCTCTTCAACTTTTTCGTCCGGGATCGGCATGACAGAATCAGTGCCTCACAGCATGCATGGGATATATGTGTATCCTCCTGTAGTATCAAGCGTCAATGTTGGTTTAGCGTCGACATGATCTCAACCCCCAGGGCAAATTGTTTCGAGCGAAGTTGAGGAACCTCCTCGAAATGAGCTATCAGCCCGAGGGAGATTCCTCGACCCCGCTCGGAATGACTGCTGTAAATCGGGGGTTGAGATCGTATCTTGGGTATAAAAATCAGGATTGACACTGCACTACGTTCTTACGGAAAGTTTGAGCCTGTTCTGCGATGGAACGAAGTGGGAGCCATGCCCCTGTCCCCCTGGAACTTGATGAGCCTGTTCCTCCTCGCCCTCTACTGGACCAACGTCCGGCTGATCGGCACATTGGCAGGAGGTGAGGCTGGCGCAAAGAAGCAGAGCGGCGAAGAGAATCGATCGTTTCATGAGTGAGTCAGAATCAGTGACAATATGTTGGGGGCTCTGAAATTTGAGGCGTCCCGTCGCACGTGTGTAGCGACTGTCAGACCTGAGGAGACGATGCCGTTGATCGAATCGTGCTCATTCAATCCGTCGGGACACCCTCACGAATACCAATTGCACAAAAATGCTACGGACCACGGGTTTACAATGTGTCCGCCGCTTCGGAGCTTCATGACGAATGCGCCCAACATACACGAACGCCGGGCCCGCTTCCATTGGCTTTTCCCAGAATCCTTTCTTCCCCGCATGTCCGACTTGCAAGACCGCCTCAAATCACTCGTCGCCCAATCCAAAGAGCCGTCGGGCGTCAACCAAGGCGCGGCCAGAGACGCCGTGGCCGACCTCGTCCGGGCCCTCAATGCCGGAGACGTACGCGCCGCCGCCCCCACCGACGACGGCACGTGGGAGACCAACGCCTGGGTGAAAGAAGGCATCCTGCTCGGCTTTCGCATCGGCCGCACCGTCGACTATTCGAGCGACCAGTTTCCGTTCTACGACAAAGACACATTCCCCGTAAAACCGCTCCGCAAGGCCGACGACGTACGACTGGTGCCGGGCGGCTCCTCGATCCGTACCGGATCGTACACGGCGCCGGGCGTAGTGTGCATGCCTCCGATGTACGTGAACGTGGGCGCGTACGTGGACGAAGAGACAATGATTGATTCACACGCCCTCGTTGGGAGCTGTGCCCAGATCGGAAAGCGGGTGCACCTCTCCGCTGCGGCCCAGGTCGGAGGGGTTCTTGAACCCGTCCACGCCACTCCAGTGATCGTGGAGGACGATGTCTTTGTGGGGGGCAATGCCGGTCTTTATGAGGGCTGCGTGGTCCGCGAAGGGGCCGTGCTAGCCGCGGGCGTGACGCTCACGGCCTCGACCCGGCTGTACGACCTCGAAAAGGAGACGGTCTACACCGCCGACGACGGCTCACTCGAAGTGCCCGCCGGGGCCGTCGTAGTGCCCGGCTCCCGCTCGGTCGACTCAGACTTCGGCCAGAAGCACGGCCTCTCGCTCTCCGCCCCCGTCATCGTGAAGTACCGCGACGCCGACACCGACGCGGCGACGGTCTTGGAAGACGCCCTGCGATAGATTGCCCTCCATACCGCCTGCTTGACTGACCGCTCCCCCCATATGTCTTTCCGTTCGTCATCGACCTCCGTCCTGCAGATCGGCGGTCTCCTCCTCATCCTCTTGGTCGGACCGGTGGTTCCGTGTCCGGCCCAGCCGTCCGACGGCGCGTCGGCGTTGCCGCCCCCCCCGGTACTTCCAGTCCCTACGGCACGACAGCTCGAATGGCAGCGTAGCGAGATGAACATGTTTCTCCACTTCGGTCCCAACACGTTTACGGACCAGGAATGGGGCACCGGGGACGAGGACCCGTCGGTCTTTCAGCCGACCCAGTTTACGCCCCGCCAGTGGGCCCGCGTGGCACGGGAGACGGGCTTTCAAACGATGATTCTCACGGCCAAGCATCACGACGGCTTTACCCTCTGGCCGAGCCAATATACGGATCACTCTGTCGAGCAGAGCCCGTGGCGCGACGGAGAGGGGGACGTCGTGGCCGCCTTCGTCGAGGCTGCCCGGGCGGAGGATCGAACGGTGGGCCTCTACCTTTCGCCCTGGGACCGCCACGCCCCCAGCTACGGCAACGAAACGGCCTACAATCAGCTCTACCTCGGCCAGCTCCGCGAGCTAATCACGCAGTACGGCCCGCTGAGGGAGGTCTGGTTCGACGGCGCAAAGGGAGACGACGCCGCGGACATGACCTATCACTTCGAAGCCTACTGGTCGATGGTCCGCCAGCACCAGCCTGGTGCCGTCCTCTTTTCCGACGAAGGTCCCGACGTGCGCTGGATTGGTAACGAACACGGGTTCGCGGGCGAAACGAACTGGTCCACGATCAATCGGTCGAAGATCGAAATCGGCGGGGCGGGCCAGGGCAATTACCTCAACAACGGAGAGCGTGGAGGTCCGGACTGGGTGCCGGGCGAGTGTGACACTTCGCTGCGACCGGGCTGGTTCTGGCACCCGAACGAGGACCCGAAGTCTGTCGACGAGCTCCTGGAAATCTACTTCAAGTCCGTGGGCCGAAACTGCGTTCTTCTTCTCAACGTCCCCCCGGCCCCGACGGGACGGCTGGCAGCGGAAGACGTCCGTCGGCTCTATGCTTTCCGAAACGCTCTCAACGCCATCTTCGACGTCGACCTGACGACGGGGGCTCAGGCCTCGGCCCGTTCCCTCCGGGAGGGCGCCGAGCGGTTCGGTCCACTCCAGGTGCTTGACGACGACGTGTCGTCCTACTGGGCAGCCGCCGACTCAACCGAAACGGCCTCCTTAACGCTGGAGTGGGAGGAGTCACGAACGTTTGACGTCATCGAACTGCAAGAACCGATTCAACTGGGGCAGCGGGTGGCTGCGTACCGCGTCGAAGTCTCAACGCACGACGGTTGGACGCCGATCAGCCGAGGCACCACCATTGGCCACAAGAAGCTGGACCGGCTTGCGGAGCCCGTCACGGCGCGACAGGTGCGTGTCGTCATTGAGGACGCCCGTGCAGACCCTCTCCTGGCCGAGGTGAGCCTCTACCGCACTCCTCACCTTGAATGATCGAACTTCCACACCTCACCAGCAGGACCTCCGCCGCGGCCCCCTGTGTGCCAACCGACGGAAGAACCACATCCATCATGCGCTCCCCTTTCCGAAAGAGCAATGGTACTCTGAACAGAAGCTCCTTCCACGAAAAACTGCTGCCGGGCGTCAGCGTCGACGCAGGACAAACCCCGCCTGCGTCATGATCTCCTCCAGCTTTGCCTCCAACTTTTCACTTTCCACAATCGTGAGTTCGGTGCCGCGCCGCACCTTCGAGAGAAGAGTGTGTTTGTTGATCCCCTCAATCTCGTCGGCCAGTTTCGAGATCTTCAGGTACGGCTTGAGGGACTGAAGCTCCTTGATGGTCATAGCAAGAACGCATCCGGTCGAGTGATTTTGAGCTCAAAATCGTTTTTTATTAGTCAATCGCCCCAATCATGTTTCCAGAGAATCATGAACAGGACATCATGAATTTCAAACCGTGAAAAGGAACTTTATTCACTCCATCGCATAGATATTTATGCGAGAGACCGTTGATAATGTCACACGAAGGTTTATTCGTGAGAACCATGAACCGTAAAGAATCTCCGTTTCGGACGCCATTTCAGAGAGACACCGAGTGTAGTCGGTCGAACCCACCCGTCCACCGGCACCACCTCCATGACCTCGAAGCTGCCCTTGCTGCGTCGATTGGGCGCAATTTCGATTTCTTGAGTCGCCAGTTCCGAGAGGTTCGGTCGGAATCTTCGACGGAGGCAGAAGGCCGGTAACCGACGGGAGAATGTGCGAGGTCACTCTCGTCTGAAACTAGATCGGTGCGGAAAAAGGTCTGAATTGACTGGTGCGCGCCCCTGCGCGTCGCTACTCGCGGAACTGTGTGACATTCCCCCCTCCGACCACGCTACGTCCCGCCGACCACGTCTTGGATCACTCCCTTGGCCCCTTCGACGGAAAGGAGCCTTCCGGCAGTGGAGCCACACCAGCAGATGCTCAATCGGGCCGAGGTGGTACAAGATCACTCAAGATCACTAGCGCAGGCGCCCTGAGGTACGCCAAGCGCCGTCTCGCGTGTGTCGGTCGAACCTGAGAGCCAGGCTCATAGTGGTGAGAATCAAGGCGTATCTGCCCACGTGGGCCGCGAAATACCAGAAACGATGCGCTGGAGCGGCCAGTAATCCAGTCCTGCGAACACCACCGAGGTGAAGTGCGATTTGCTCCCCTTCGGAAGCACCTGGAACGAGCGATGGACGAAACAGGGCGCGAAGTGACAATAGTGTCTTCGCCCAATAGTGACAATGACGATGGACGGTCAAATTGCCCCAAGACAACTCCCAAAAGCCCTCCAAATAGAAAATGCCCCTGGGAAACCCCAGGGGCATTCGGACGAACCGAGATTACCACTCGGGTTCCGAAATGGGTTGAATGTTAACGGCGTTTAGTCCCTTCTCGGTCTCCTCGATTTCAAACTCGAGGCGATCGCCTTCTTCCAGGTCTTCGT
>CAYRPX010000071.1:0-12606 GCA_964426195.1 uncultured Salinivenus sp. | reverse complement strand
AGAACGAGCTTCCCACGAAGTACGCCAGAATGAGGAAGATGTAGATGAGCGTCGTGGACACGCCGTCGTCGGAGGACGAGGCGGAGGTCTCCTCAGTGGCTGTGTACTCGCCCGCGGTGGCTTGAATGATGGCGTCCGTACCCCGGTCGATCCCCGCGTAGAAGTCTCCGTTCCGGAAGGCCGGTGTCATAACCCGCTCCACGATCCGGTTGGCGATGGCGTCGGGGAGGGCGCCCTCCACCCCGTACCCCGTGGCGATAAACATCTTACGGTCATTCTTCGATACCAGCACCACCACGCCGTTGTCCTTGCCCTCCTGCCCCACGCCCCACTCACGGCCCAGCGAGATGGCATAGTCGTCAACGGGCGCGCCGTCGAGGGACGTCAGGGTAACGACCACGATGGCCGTGGATGAGGTGTCCTCGTACGCCGAAAGCTTGCGGGCCAGCGCGCGCTCCTCGCCGCCGGAGAGCATTTCGCCCTGGTCGAGCACGGGGCCACTCGGCTTCGGCGGAAAGTCGTAGCGCTGCGCGGACGCCGGGGTCGCCAGGGTCACCGCGAAGAGGCTCAGTGCAGCTCCGAGCAGCAGAATGGAGCGGAGGCGGGTGGGCACGGATTGAGGGAGGTAGGCCAGCTGTGGTAGAATAATGAACGAGGATTGGGGAAATGCTCTTTTCCCATCTACGGAGGAAGCGTAATGCGTGAAGCGTGAGAGGACCTGACGAGAGGTCACGTTTCACACGTCACGCATCACTCTCACAATTCACACCTCACGCATCAATCGAAACTCACGTCGGGCGCCTGGTCGGCCCCCGTCTCGGCCTCGAACGGCGTCTTCGGCTGGAAGCCCATGAGACTGGCGAAGATCACGGTAGGAAAGGAGCGCACCTGCGTGTTGTACTGGCGCACGGCGTTGTTGTAGTCGCGCCGGGCCACCGTGATGCGGTTCTCGGTGCCTTCCAGTTGCGCCTGCAGGTCGCTGAAGCTTTGGGTGGCCTGGAGCTTCGGATAGTTTTCGGAGACGGCCAGGAGGCGCCCCAGCGACTTGCCGAGGGCGGACTGGGCCTGCTGGAATTGCTGAAGCTTCTGGGGGTTGTCGAGGTCCTCGGGATTCACCTGAACGGAGGTGGCCTTCGCCCGCGCCTCCGTGACGGAGGTCAGGGTTTCCTGCTCGAAGTCGGCCGCGCCCTGCACGGTCTCCACGAGATTCGGGATGAGGTCGGCCCGCCGCTGGTAGGCCGCCTGCAGGTTCGACCAGGCCTCGCGAACCTGCTCGTCGCTCCGGACGAGGCTGTTGTACGAACTTGTGGCCCCACATCCCACGAAGCCAAGAATGAGGACGAGGACGGCAATGGTGATGGCACCTTTGCTTCGCATAACCGCAGGAATCGTTTGGAAAAAGGGCCGGAGGAAAGATATAGCGTAGGTTGGGTAGGCCGTTTCGGCCTACGGCTGAAGCCCTCGGGAGTTGCGGCAGCATTGAGGATCGAGAGCCAGCGGCGATCTTCCAGAACCGGCTTTTTCGTCGAAGACGACGGGCCCGGGATTCCGGTAGAAAAACGTGAAGAGGTGTTCGGGGAGGGCTACTCGTCGAACCACGACGGAACGGGGTTGGGGCTCAGCATCGTGGAGACGGTCGCAGACGGACACGGCTGGGGCCTCTCGGTTGCCGAGAGTGAGGAGGGCGGCGCTCGATTCGAGGTCAAAGGGGTCGACATCGTGGAAAAAGCGGACCGCCTCAACGGATAACCTTCTCTTCACCGGTTCTCCGAAATAGCGCCGGTCTCCCACCGTGGGATCACGGGTCCGCGGGAGATGACTCGAGCAGGACCGTCACTTTTTTGCGAAGGGTCTCGCAGTAAACGGGCTTGACGACGTAATCGTCAATACCAGCCTCCACCGCGCTCCGGACGTGCTCGGGGCGATCCTCGCCGGTCTGCATCATGATGGGCAGGTTCTGAACATCGGGATCCTCCCGTAGACTGCGCACGAAACTAAGTCCGCTCTTCCCCGGCAGTCCCCAGTCGACGACGATGAGGTTAAATTCCGAGGGGGCGAACCGGGAGTGAGCGTCCTCAGCGGAGGTTTCCAGGACGACCTCGTGCGCCTTCCCGAGGCAGTTCTTCGTGGCACGAGCCTGGACGGCATTGTCTTCAACGAGAAGGATTCGGGCTTGGGCATCGCTCATGTCTCAGCGCCCCTCCTCGTGCCCGGCACCAGAACGGCGGCAGAGGAGTCGGCGTAACCGTCTATGAGAAGTGACCGTGCGTTTCTGCATTTTTGACCGGAGGCTGACACGCTCGACGAGCCAGTCTGTTCAGGCGCCTCGGCGCTCCTGATCGGGGCCCGGACAATGACACCAGGCAAAGGTCCCTCACCTGAATTGGACGAGGAGATGGATGATTTCCTTTACCCACTCGACGCGGCTCTTCTTCCGGAGGGCCAGCACCACAGCGCCGTCGTAAGCCACCACGCGGTCAAAGAAATACTCAGCCGTGGAGGGAAACGCGCTTTCTTCGGAATCGTCGGGGGTGTCGACGTGAGAATGTGTGAAGAGGGCGTCCGCGGCATCGAAGTACAGCAGCGCTGATTCCTCCGCCGCGTGATCGAACGCCTTGCGCAGGGCATTTTGCGTCTGCATGCGCTGCTCGGCCAGCAGGGAGGGCACCTGAAACTGGTGCACGGTGGCGGTGGTGTAGCGGATGACCATGGCCAGGGCCTGCTGCCGATCCTCTCGCGTGCCCCCGCGGAAAAGGACCCGAGCCTTCGAGGGCTCCTCTCCGCCGAGGAGGCGACGGAGAGACTGCTCGAACGCCTCTGTGTCGTGCCGGACAGAAGAAATGTCCGCGTCGTCGATCGAGCGAGGAGAGGTCATGACGGATCGGCACCCATGGAGAGGAAATGGGTCGTTTGTAGACGAGATGAAGATCGATTGTTCCTCGCTCGAAGCGGAGACGTGTGGGGGGATTAGGGAGAGGGAGCGTGGGGGAATGGGAGTGGAGGGAAGAGCGTCCGCGCTCCCTCTCACCCTTTTTCTCATTCATGCAGGCCGACCAGTCGATTCAGGGCGGTCTCCCTACACACTCATCTACAACCGTCTCCGCAACGAGGACAGCCAGGATCAACCGGTGCTTTGCATGGCGGCGGACACCCCGTTAATGCTCAGGAAGATGGCCTCGCGGAGGGTCTCCTGCTCCGCCTCGTCCGTGCTGGCCCGGTAGCGTTTCAGAAGCTCGATCTGTAAGAGATTGAGCACGTCGGTGTACGGATTTCGGAGCTCGATCGACTTCTTGAGCACTGGATTGCTGTCGAAGAGCGCCTCCTGATCGGTGATCTGGAGGATTGCATCCTCGGCCCGCTCGTAGTCTTCCACGATAGGGTCGTGAAAAGAGGTGTCCACGTCGGCGAGGGCGTCGTACCGCTCGGCGATGTGGAGGCGAGCGCGGGCCATCTCACGCTGGGCACTGTCGAGCACCGTCCGGAAGAACGGCCACTGGCGGTACAAGGTGCGGAGGGTATCGAGGGCATCGGGCTCTTCGTCGAGGAGCGTGGCGAAGGCCCGGCCGGTGCCGTACCAGCCCGGTGCAATGTAGCGCGTCTGTGTCCAGGAAAACACCCACGGGATGGCGCGCAGGTTCTCGAACTGGACCTCTTCGCCCTCGGAGGCGCGCGAGACGGGCCGCGAGGCGATGGGCAGGCGGCTGATGTGCTCGATGGGCGTGGCCGCGGTGTACCAGCGCCAGCCGTCGGGGTCGTCAATGAACGCGCGGTAGGCCGACATGCCCGCCTCGGCAAGACGGTCCATGAGATCCACCACGTCGGACTCCATCGAGACCTTGTCGGCCAGGAGGGGGTTGTCATCGGGGGGGCGGTTTTGGGCGTCCGCCGTGGCGGTGAGGGTGGCGTTCACGAGTTGCTCCACGTGACGCCGTGCAATGTCAGGCAGGGCGTAGCGGAACGAAATGATCTCGCCCTGCTCGGTCATCCGGATGCGGCCGTTGTGGACAACGGGCGGAAGCGCCTTGATGGCCTGCGAGGTGTGGCCGCCGCCCCGGCCTACGGTGCCGCCCCGACCGTGGAAGAGGCGCAGGTCTACGTCATACTCCTCACATACTACGCCGAGGGCGTGGATGGCCTTGTGCAGGGCCCAGTTGGCCATCCAGTAGCCCCCGTCCTTATTGCTATCGGAGTAGCCTAGCATGATCTCCTGGAAGCCGTCGCGTCCCTCCAGGTGGGCGGCGTAGACCGGATGCGTGAAGAGCGTTTCCATCCGGTCGTCAGCGATGTCAAGGTCCTCGATCGTCTCAAAGAGGGGCACCATGTCGAGCGGGCACTGGTAGGTTCCATCCACGATGTCGCCCAGACCCGCTTCTTTGGCCAATAGCATCGGCTCCAGCAAATCGCTCACAGTGTGAGTCATGCTCACCACGTAGCTGCCCACCGCGTCCGGATCGACGGCGTAGATGGCCCGGATCACGTCGAAGACCTCCATCAGCTCAGCGGCGTCCTCGGGAAGGGAGGCATAGCGATTCACGAGGGGACGGGGGTTCTGGAGCTCGTCGGACAGCACCGCGAGCTTGTTCTCTTCCGACAGGGCCGCATAGTCGTCCACTACGTCCCCCGCTTCAAGGAGGGCCGCTACGGTGGCCTCGTGGACGCCGCTGTGCTGGCGCACGTCGAGCGCGGCGAGGTGGAACCCGAATGTCTTGATCAGCGAGCGCAGGCGGTGCAGGTGGCCGCTTTGCGCCGCATTCTCAAATCCGTGGTGGTGCAGGCTGTCGGCAATCAGGTCGAGATCATTGAGGAGGTCGTCGGCCGTGTACCCGTCGGCCATCCGTTCCACATCGGTGGCGTCGACCCGCTCCACCAGATGTTGAAGCCGCGCCTCGATGTAGGACAGCTTCAGGCGGTACGGCTCGCGCTGATACTGGCGCCGCACGTCGTCGGGCAGATCTACCTCTTCCGCGTCCGCGTCTAGGGACTCCTGCATCGCGTCCGAGACGGAAAGCTGGCGGGTCGAGATGCTCAGGTCGTCCCGTAGCTGATCGAGCTCCTCGATGTAGTGCTCCAGCGTCGTCCGTCGCTGGCGAGCAAACGTCCAGCGCGTCACGTCGGCCGTCACGTTCGGGTTGCCGTCCCGATCACTCCCGATCCAGGATCGATACTTTAGGAAGGCCGGCAGTTCGGCGGCGGCGTCGTAGTGGCGCCGGAGGGCCTGCTGCACGTCTCGGTGGATGGTGGGGATGGTGTCCCAGATGGAGCCATGCAGAAAATAGTGGCCCTGCTCCACCTCTTCCCGAACCGTCGGCCGCTCCGCCCGCACCTCGTCGGTGCCCAGCAGGAACGCGATCTGGCTATAGAGACGATCCAGGGTCTCGGCCCGTTCGTCCGGGGTCGCGTCGGGACGACGGAGAGTAGAGAGCAGGTCGGCTATGTGCTGTTCCTTGCGAAGCACCGTGCGGCGCCGGGCCTCCGTGGGGTGGGCCGTAAGGGTCGGTTGAATGTCGAGCTGTTCGAACAGGGCCACCACCTCGTCAAGCGAATACCCCTCGTCCTTCAGACGGGCCACGGCCGCGTCGATCGACTGCGGACGCGGCTCGGCCTCGGCACTCCCCTGGTCCGTGCCGGGCCCCAGCGGCCACTCCGCCGGGCCGGACTGACGGGCACGCTCCCGGTTAATGCGAATAATTTCCTGTTGCTCGGCCTGATTGACGAGGTGGAAAAAGGTGGTGTACACGTGCAGCAGCCGCTCCAGCGTGTCCTGGTCAAGATTGGCGATGCGACGGGCCGCCTTTTCCCGAAGGACCGGATCGTCCGCTTGCTCCGCTTCCTTACAGAGCGCCCGCAGCCCTTCGACGTGCTCGAACAGAGGTTCTCCCCCCTGCTCCTCCGCAATTTGTCCAAGCATGCTCCCCAAGAGATTTACCTGGCGACTCAAGGGCTTGGAGATGCCGGTGCCTTCCGTTTCGAGGTCGAGTTCGTCCCAACGACGCATGGTGGAGCTGAGAAGAGTATTAAAGGTATGTGAGGATATTAGTTAAGTGTACGAGTGGATCGTGACGGCTCCAAACGCAACGTTCTCTCGGCGGGGTACTTCAGACAATCATAACAACCGGGAAGCGCCTGTTGAGGATGAAAGCGCTCCCGTGGTCTCGCGGCGGTCCGTAGCCTGTCGTCCACGGTTATTCCTTCCAGAGCGGGCTGTCCCACGAGAGGAAATACCCGAGCGTGAACGTCGGGCCCGCGGGGAACTTACGACCGTGAACGGGGAGGCGGACCCCAACCTCGATCGCACCGGGGCCCACCGTCCATCCGAGAGTAGGAATGACTTGCACCAGCTCACGGTTGTCGTTTTCGAGCACAAGGCCGAAGTCGGTACGGATGGGTGGGCGGCCAAGTAGACCGTCGACCGCTAGTTTCCACTGGAAGCGATCCAACGACCCTCCCGCCGCGAGGTAGAAAAGCCGCTCGTCGCCCGGTTTTTCTTGAATCGACGTGTTGACCTCCCGCCACCGGTAGCCGGCCCAGGCCATTACGTACACGGGCCACGGATGGAGGCTCTTGCCCACCTCCAGCAGCAGATCCCAGTCGCGCTGGCCCTGCGAGAGCGAGATCGCGTTTGCATCGACCTCGAACTCGCCCACGGGAAACTTTACGCCGCCGCGGAGCGCCACAGCCACCGGCAGGTCGTCAAATCCGATCGCGGAGGGTCCCACCCGCAGAAAGAGACGCGGATCGGCGAGGCCGGTCGTCAGGCGCTCGTCCTGCACGTCGTTGAACGCCAGGCGATAGTACGGCACACCTACCCAGGCATCCACGCCGCGCCACAGGCCAAGGGCCCCTGTCACCCGGGCGGTGGTAGTGATGGACCGGGCATCTTCGTTGTCGAACGAGACGATCGTGCCCTCCCGACTAAACTTGCTACGGGTGTCCTGATGAGCGACCTGAACCTTCACCCATCCGGTACCGGGGGGCTCCACCCACTGGCCCGATGCGGGAGCAGCAAGGAGTCCTGCGAGCAGGAGGACGCTCAGAGCGGAAAGGCTGTGACCTCGCATGACTTGGCACTCGCTGAGTTCACATTACGGAGCATTCGTCCAGAGCTGCGTATTCGGATGGAAGGCCATCCAGGCGTCTCGGAATGCCGTGTACGCCGTCGTAATCGGGGGGAGCCGAGTCCCTTCCTTTGGGCCAGAAACCGCACGCCCGTCGACCGTCCAGGTGCTTCCGGTCTCGTTGTCGACAATGCGACCGTCCTGGACAGTGAACGAAAGTGGCTCGTCCCCCTTCGGCCGGAACGCCATGGCACTCCGGGCCGCCCGGTGCCAAAACACCACAATCGGCGAATCGCCGCGACGCACGCGGACGACCCGCAGTGCGGACCCATCGTCCAGCGTGCTGAACGGAAAGGCGAGGCCCTGCCCGTCGGGAAGTCCGAGCACCCGCTCTCGGGGAACGTTTGAGGAAGCGGTGGCGGAGGAAATCGAATTCGCCTGGCGCCCACTCGCGTAGTCTCGATCAAAGCCCGTGTCGGAGGAGAGCACTTTCGTGCCGGGATGAAGGCGGCGCCACTGCCCCCAGGTCATCTCAATCACGGGCAGCATCGATAGGGTGGTTCCCGTTTCAGGCCCGCAGCGCGCTCCTCGATTCATCTGCGGCCAGAGCGACTCGTTCTCTCGCCGGTCGTACATGACGAGGTTCTTGTGTAGGAGCAACCCAGAGACGCCGAACTCTGCCCCGTCCACGTCTTCCCGATCGAAGGCCAGACTGGAGCCAGTGAGCGGACAGTACGTGACCGCGATGGGCCGGTCTATCCAATCGTCGAGGTTGACGATTTCGTGGTGCCATAGGATGTCGTGCGGAACGGCCAGGGGCGAATCTCCAAAGAGGAGGCCGATTATACGATCATCGTCGGAGAGATAAGAGGCCTGTTCCGCCTCTACAGTCACGAGAGGGGGATTGGTGAGCGCCGGAATGGCGTCGCGAGACGTAGCCCGATCGGCCAAATCAGACGAGGAGAGTGCGCATTGATTGGAGGGGGATTCCGTCGTTGTCGAGACTCCGTCGCACGCCCCGAGGAGTCCCCCAAAAAGGAGGAGGGGGAGAAGCCCGAAGGATGGCAGGCGACGAAGGGTCACTGTCATAACACTGCGAGGTAGCTTTGAAAAAACGTCAGATCACGAGGTGTCCGTCCAGACCTCCGTGCTGGGCTGAAACGCGGCCCATGCGAACCAGAAGGCCACGTAGGCCTCGTCGACCGGTTCGAGCTGTTCTCCTTCTCGGGGGCCGTCGATCGCGATGCCCTCCACGGTCCAGGTGCTTCCCGTCTCGTCATCTAGGATCTGGCCATCCTGAACCGAGAAGGAGTTCGATCCCCGGAAGGCCATCGCACTCTCCGCCGCCCGGCTCCAGAAGACGACCGTCTGCGCGCCGCCGGCCGTGACCTCCACGACGCGCGCCGGGCCGGCCGCATCGAGGGCCCGAAAGGGAAGCGCAACGCCCCCGTCCGACCCGGCCGGGATGCCAAGCACGCGCTCCTTCGGAGGGCGCCGACCGTCCACCGACATGCCGTTGAACGGGTCCGTGTTGAGGCCTTCGTAGTCCCCGTACGGATAGGTTCGGGCGAACCCGCCCCCATCGGAGACGACCTTCGTGTCGGGATGCAGCGATTGCCAGCGGCTCCACCGCATCTCGACGACCGGAAGCATATCGAGCGTGGCGCCGACGTTGGCCCCGCAGTTCGCCTGCCGGTTCATTTGTGGCCAGAGCGATTCGTCCTCCCGCCGGTCGTACATCACGAGGTTATTGTCAAAGAGAAGGCCGGAGACGCCGAACTCGGCCCCGTCGATGGTGCTACGATCGAACGCAAGACTCGAGCCGGTTAAGGGGCAGTACGTAACGGCAAAGGTGCGGCCGCCCCAGTTGTCAAAGTTGACGATTTCGTGGGTCCAGAGCACACTTTGGGGAACGGCTACCGTCCGATCACCAAAGAGTAATCCGATCACGCGCGACGTGTCGGCGAGTCCATCTGCCTCCCCTGCATCGACGAGACCGGCACTCCCCGGTGTGACGTTGTCGATGGAGGGAATACAGTCGGCCCCGCCCCGACAACCGCTCTGCAGGCGAGAGGTTGGAATGGTACAGTTCCCCGTTTCGAAGCCCGAGTCGCTGCTGCGATCGCTGCTGCCAGAGAGGCCCGAATCGCATCCCACGAGGAACAATGGGGCGGCGAGAAGGGCAATTACAAGGTGCGAAAAGGAGTGGGACGAATAAGCCGAGGGCATGGTACGAGGGGGACCTTTTTGCAGGTAACGCGAGGGAGAACACGGCTATGAGCCCGCATTGGTGCTATAGAGAGCCGTGTCGGGACGAAAGGCAAACCAGGCGAATGCGAAGTAGTCTCCGTGTTGAACACGTTCGAGCCGCGTGCCGTCGAGGGGTCCCGCAACGGCCTCCCCCATCACCGTCCAGGTGCTGCCGGTTTCTTCGTCGCGGAAGCGGCCGTCGCCGAGATAGGAGAAGGTGAGCGTGCGTTCCTTCACCTGGCGGTCGAACACGCCCGTCGATCCGGTCTCCTTCGAATCCTCGATCCGAGCCGCATCGAGCGCCGAGACGGCGCCCGGGGCGTGGAAGACCACCAGGGAGCGACCGGCAACTGTGTCGTGAATTACCCGCTGCGCCTCCGTATCGGTATGCGGATAAGCCTTGTGGGTGTCCCCGACGCTCACCGCCACGACTTTCTCCATGGGTGGGAGGCGATCGTCGATGGGACCGTCGAAAGCAAACGGCTTGTTGTTCACATCATCGTAGCCCGCGTACGGGTTGCGGCCATAGGGCCGGTTGTGCCCTGTGTCGCGCGAGAGGACCTCTCCATCTGGATGGGCCTTCTCGAACTGGCGAAACGAGACAATTTGGGACGGAAGTTGCTTCAGCGTCCGCCCAGTGAGGTCGCCCACGATCGCTTTTCCGGTGAGTTGCTGCCACAGCGTTTCGGTCTTGCGGTCGTACATCACCAGGTCCGAGTTGCGAAGCAGACCGGAGACGCCGAACTCAACGGGTTCTCCGGCAAGCGTCCGCTCAAACACGAGGGCGCTATAGCAGAGCGGGCAGAACGTAACGGCTACCGGCGTGGCTGCAATCCGGTCGTTCACAATCTCGTGGTGCGTAAGAATCTGGAGGGGATACGCTCGGGCCGTACCCTCGTGTTCGAAGGCAATCACAGGCTCCTGCGCTGCAATCCAGTCACTCGCCGCCCCCACAGAGACAAACGACGGATCGTCAATCGACGGGATGCCATCTTTCGGCGGCCCACCCGACTTCAGCGTCGAGAGATCGATATTGTGCCTTGAATAATCCGTGTCGAACTGTTCGAGGGCTGGCGGGGCCTCCGGGGGGAGGGAGGACTGCGCCTGTCCCGTAGGGACGACAGCGATGGCCCAAATGGCCGCGAGGCCCAGCCCCAGAAACCAAAGAGCACAGCGGTGCATGGATGGGTCGGAGAGCTTGGAAAGTGAGGAGATTGGCAAAATCGACAGTGCTAACCGTTCCGTGCCCTTTGGGACATTGGGACGGGGCGCGTTACACCCTGGCGTGTATCATGGAGCCCGAGTGTTTTTGGCGAAGAGTACGACGACCGTCGCGACGAAAACGGGATCAACGTAGGCATCGCTGACCCCTTTGCGCACATTCTCCCAAACCCCAAGCAGGTCGGTTGAGTTTTGTACCGATCGCTCAGTTCTCCGAGCGGCAATCCTACGGACGGCACCATTTCGAACTGTGTGCGTGTGTACAGCTGTCCCGGTGTAACGCTGGCAGACATACTCCGACGGTCAACAGAGGTGGGATGGCTTTCCCTCTCCCCGCGTCGGATCAGCTTCTCTCCTCCCGCATCGTCCCTCGCGCGTTTCATGTCCAACGTGCTCGCCCGATACGCCGACTGGCTCCACCTGCAGTGGCCCGCCGGAACGCCTGAAAAGCTGCCCAAGGTCGACGACCACTTTCGCACCGACGTCGACGGCGTCTACGTCGTGGGCGACCTGGCGGGCGTGCCGCTGCTCAAATTTTCGGTGGACGGCGGTGCGCGGGCCGTGCAGGACATTCTCGCGCAGGGCATCGACCCTGTAGAGCCGAAGGACGAGAAGGGGCCGTACGACGTCGTGGTCGTGGGAGCGGGGGCCAGCGGCATGGCCGCCGCCCGCAAGGCGGAGAAGAGTGGGCTCTCGTATTGCGTTTTGGAGTCGCAGCGCCGGTTTGCCACCATCAAGGACTTTCAGGCGGGGAAGCCGATCTACACCTACCCGAAGGAGATGACGCCGGAGAGCGACATTGAGATTACGGCGGAGGTGAAGGAGGCGCTCGTCGACGAACTGGAGGCACAGACTCGCGACATCCCGGTGCGGCACGCGGAGGCGAACCGCGTTGAACCGGACGAGGACGGCCACGCGGTGGTGACCGAAGACGGCGACCGGATTCGGGGACAGCGGGTGATCGTGGCAATCGGGCGCAGTGGAAACTTCCGGAGCCTCGACGTGCCGGGGGAAGACAAGGACCACGTACAGCACCGCCTGCTCGACCCTACCCGCTGTTGCAACGAGCAGGCCGTGGTGATTGGCGGGGGCGACTCGGCCGCGGAGGCGGCTACGGCGCTGGTGGAGGAAGGATCGGATGTGGTCCTCTCGTACCGGCGCAATGAGTTCGTGCGGCCCAAAGAGGAAAACGTGGAGCGGCTCTACGAACTGGCCACCTACCACGAAGGGAAGGGCTCCCTCACCCTCAAGATGCCGACCGACGTGGAGGAGATCCGGGACGACGAAGTGGTCCTCTCCGACGAGGACGGCACGACCGAGACGGTCGAGGCCAGCCACGTCTTTGCCATGATTGGGCGGGAGGCGCCGCTCGACTTTTTCCGTCGCTCCGGCATCGAGCTGCGCAACGACTGGGGGGAGGTCCCCGGTTCGATCGACGAGGCCCTGTCGTCCCTCGACTGGCTCGGGCGCCTCAACTGGGGCCGCATTGGGGCGCTGGCGGCCTTTCTGGCCTTCATGACGGCCATCTTCAGCTGGAAAGAGGGCGGTGGGTGGCTCTACCAGGTCGGCCAGTCGGCCAGCGCGTTTCCCTTCTGGCTCGGAGACGCCGTCTCCGGAGTGGCGCCCGACAGCCTGGTGGGCGTAACGCTCACCTCGATGCAATCGCCCTCCTTCTACTACACGTTCGCGTATTCGGCCATCGTGGTCATCTTCGGCTACCGCCGGATCGTGCGGCGCAAAACGCCCTACATCCGGTGGCAGACCATCACGCTCGCGACCATCCAGGTGGTGCCGCTGTTCCTCCTGCCCGAAATCATCCTGCCCTACCTGGGAGGCAACGGCCTGCTTCCCGAAGCGATGCTCAACGGCCTCTTTCCCACCAGCGAGTGGGCCGCCCACGGCCGGGAGTACTGGCGGGCCTACGGCTTTATTTTGGCCTGGCCGCTCATGGTCTACAACGTATTCACGCCGGATCCCCTCTGGTGGTGGCTCGGCATCTGCTTCGTGCAGACGTTCGTCCTCATTCCCGGCATGATTTACTTCTGGGGCAAGGGGGCCTACTGCGGCTGGATCTGCTCCT
>CAYRPX010000070.1:0-12722 GCA_964426195.1 uncultured Salinivenus sp. | reverse complement strand
TCTTGTCCTTCGAGGTTGTTTTTTTGGTGACGACTTCCGCTTTGTCCTTCGCCATATATCCGTGGAATAATTCTGTGTACGGGAGTGCCGAGCGTCGGGAACGTGGCCGATTCCATACGACAATGTGTGAAGCAAACCGCTAAGTCGCAAGCGGAAAATGCTACAAATTAGATATTTGACCACGTGTTCCCAAACGCGTAACGTTGGAGAATTATTGTGAAGCAAAATGCGGTCCAAGAGGGGGTTTTTTGGAAAGTCCCCCCTAAGATTATGTAAAGGAAACACGAGTTCCGTCAAATCGACAGGGAAATACCTGAGGTTACTTTCTTGACACCGGACTAAGTGAGGGCAAGCGATAGTTTTGGGCATTCCGTCATTTCGACCGAAAGGCGATGATAGGCACCTGGGGCGGAAAACTCTTCCCGAATTCAGCGGAACCGGCCATTCGGGGAGGTTCTCCTCCGAGGGGGACTGGGGGAGTTGGTTCAGAAGACGTCAGAACCCACAGTTTCGCACTTTATTGTGCCTAGAAGTGCAAAAAGCCTCTCGTTCCTCTTCGTTCAAAACAGAGGGAGCGCGTCTTTCCTCCCGAACCGACGTTTCGTCAGAAGGGCGCGCGACACTCGGAGGATGGTGATTCATTTTTTCTGTTCAGGTGTTTGTGGAGCACGTCCTCTCCATGACTGTCCAGAATCACACCATGTCCACGATGGTGTACGATCTTCCGCCCCGGCTGTACGGTGTGCTTTTCCTCTGTGGGTTGATCTTCAGTTGGCTTTGTCAGCTACCTGTTACATTTATGGCTCAGAATGGCCCTTCGTCCAAGACCGCGTTCGCCATTCACGGTGGGGCCGGTGCAATCACTCCCGACGAGATGAGTGAAGACCGAGAGACGGCGTACCGAACCGCCCTCCAGACGGCTCTCCAGGACGGAAATGACATACTCCTTGAGGGAGGTAGTGCCTTAGATGCGGTCCAGGCTGCCATCACGACCATGGAGAGCGATCCCCTTTTTAATGCGGGACGGGGGGCGGTACTCACGAGCAAAAACACCGTCGAGTTGGACGCCGCTGTGATGAATGGAAAGACCCAAAATTCCGGGGCGCTCACGGGCGTAAAAACAGTAAAACATCCGATTCGACTGGCCCGAACCATCATGGAGGATTCCTACCACGTAATGTTTGCCCAGAACGGGGCCGAGACGTTCGCCGAGGAGCAGGGACTTGAACTGGTCGAGAACGAGCACTTCATTACGGCGGCGCGTCGCTCGGGAGACGCGAAGGGCGCGTCTGATCCCCCGTCGCCCTCGAAAAGAAAGGCCTTTGGCACAGTTGGGGCCGTCGCCCTAGACGAGATGGGGAACGTGGCGGCCGGGACCTCTACGGGCGGCATCTCGGACAAAAAGTTTGGTCGTGTAGGGGACTCGCCGATCATTGGGGCCGGGACATATGCCTCAAACGAGTCTTGCGCCGTCTCGGCGACAGGACAGGGCGAGTTCTTCATCCGCAGTGTGGCCGCCCATAGCGTTGCCTCGCGCGTTCGATTCGGAAAGGCCTCACTTGAGGAAGCCGCCCAAACCACGATCAATGAAATCGAAGAACTAGATGGTGTGGGGGGTGTCATTGCGCTCGACCGCGACGGCCACATCGCCATGCCCTTTAGCACTGGTGGGATGTTTCGGGCCTATGTCAACTCCGACGGTGAATCGGCCATTCGCATTTTCGGCCGGGAGGAGGAGAAGGACTGAAGCCCCCCTCCTCCGCCTCTGGAGCGCATCGGAAGAATCATCCGCCGCTGGAACCATCCGGGGGCCCGACGTCGTCCGGCGGACCCTTGTCGTCAGGGGGGCCCTTTTCGTCAGGAGGGCCCGGGTCGGGGGGTTTGCCTGTGCCAGGTTTATTTCCGGGTGGACCCTCTCCCATCCCCATGGGCGAGCCGCCACCGGGAAAGGACCCCTGAAACAGGCCTTGAAGCACTTCGGCGGCTGGCGTGCCCCGCGCAATGGCCTGGGCAGTTCCCTGGGCCAGCGCATCGACGGGCTGCTTGTTTTTCCGACGCGCAGCCTTCAGAGCAGACGGCAGCTTCCGGAGCGATTCTGGACTATATCCGGCGTCCAATGCAGAAATCAGCAACTCTCGGGACGTTTCCGGAGAGGCTCCGCTCGCGGGTAGATCGGGCAGCACGTTGACAGCCACCGCAATCTCCTCGAGTGAGACGGACCGGCGCTCTAGGCCCGTCGGAAGGTCATTCAGAAAAGACTCCACATTCCCGGCGGGAACGTTCTGCTGCTGAGCCTTGGCGACGGCAGTTGCCATTCGGGCGCGCGCTTTTTGATGGGCATCCGTTCCCGACCCGCCTTCCGTCTCCCCAAGAAGCTGCTGAACCTCAGACCGCTGGCTCCACTCGGTCACGAGCTCTCCTGCGTTTTCGGTGTGGGTGCGGTACTGCTGGAGAACCTGCTGCATGCGGGCAGGAGGAACCTGCTTGGCCAGGCCTTCGAGCGTCTTCGAGAGCAGGTGAGCACTGGGAAGATCCTGCTCGGCAAGCGCCACGGCAGGGCGAAGCAGGGAGGCGGTGGCGTCGTCATTGAGACCGGCCCGGCGGGCCCGCTCGACCACCGTGTTCATCTGTTCCACGTTGGCTCCGACTTCACGGCCCCGTTCGAGCAAAGCCTGCACGTCGGCATTCTGGCCGACGGCAGCATGAGGCCCCCCGACCCCGAGAGCGAGAGACACGAGGGCCGTTCCGAACCAGGACCAGAAAGCCTGAGGCAACCGCATGGAAAAGTGGAGGCGAATCATGGGACTAATGGACTATGCACACGCCGTTCGTGCCGCCGAAGGCATCGTCGGTGGTTTGTGCGTAGGAGGGAAGAGTGAGCCAACGACGATCGGCGTCATTGACGATTCGAATGCGGTAGGCATATTCGCCGGAGGGAACAGAGAGCATCGTCGTCCAGGTATTGGTGTCGGATCGCGTCATGGGAATGCCGGGAAGCGACCAGCCGTTGAAGTCGCCGGTGAGGTGGGGCTGACCAGGCCCGTCGTAGGGAATCTGAACCCGAATTCCGTCCTCGGACGTCCGGCACACACGTCGGCGGGGATTCGGCTCCGTCGTCCCTCCGAGCACGCGGTGTGCTTGTAGGCGAACGCCCGCCGAGATGTGCACGTCTGCGTCGAGCTGGTCGGAGCGCGCAAGCCGGGCCGCTGAAACCCGGGTCTGAGCAAAGAGCCTCACCGATGGCCGGACGCGCCACTCGGTCTTGATTCCTCCCCGGCCGATGCGGTCGTGAGATGTCGAGGAGGCGCTCGACGCGTACCGCACCTGCTCGGCGGCTGCCTCCACCTCGAAGGACCAGCTGTTGCTGGGCCAGTACGTGCCTCTGATTGACACGCCCGTTCCGCCGTAGTCGGCGTCGGCAATGCTTGTGTGCCCGTCGCTCCAATACAAACGTCCTTCCGTGTGAAGGCGATCGGTCAGCCACGTATCGGCCCGCAGGGAAACGAGACCGCTGGTCTGGCGATCGGAGGTTCCTTGATTCGTGGCAACGTATCGCTCCATAAGCCCCCCTTGTACCGCGAGGGTCGAGCTTGAGGTTGGGGTCCATTCGACGAACGGAAGGGCCCACCAACTGTCCCGCGACGCGGCAAACCGGTACCGCGTTGCGCCGCCGCTGCTGCCGACTGTCCAGGAGGAAGACAGTTGGTGCTCCCCCCGAGCATGCCCCTGTGCAAACTGCGGCGTGTTTGGCCGACGCGGGTACAGACGGGTTCGGGCCGTCAGATGGAGCCGCGTCCGTCTCGCGTTCCGCACCAGTCCCACCTGCGGCGTCAAGGCCGCAAATGCCGGATCCGAAAGAAGGTCCCAAGAGTGCAGCACAGGATCGAGATATATGTTAGTTTGGTGTCCCCCAGAAATCGTGAGGGCCGCGGTACCGGTCCACTGCTGTGCCTCCGCGGGAACCGAAAGGAGGCCACCGAGAAGCCACAGCCCGAGAAAAATTCGCCGCATACCAATCCGAGGAGAAATTCCGAACCTTGTTTTAGGAGCTACCGGTAGGGAGGAATTATTTTTACGGCTTGGTAGGTCCAATGATTGAACGGAGGCAAGTTAGAGTTTTAGAACAGCATTCTTGGCCCCGAACCCGTCGTCCTGCTTCACCGGAGCGAGGGGATCGGTCACCCACTTTTCGCCGTTAATCACGAACTGGTACTCGTGTTCACCCCGCGATACGGGGACGAGACCGGTCCAAACCGTAGTGCCCTCCACTGGGTGAGGAGTGAGCGGAATGGGCTCCCACTGACTGAAGTCCCCTGCCACGGCAACGGAGTCGGCCTCGTTGTCGGTATAGACGAATCGCGTCCATACGGTCTCTGCCTGTTGGCGGGCCGAGGTCGTGGTCGTCTGTACCGACGAGGTCACGTTCGACTGTTCCGAAACCGCCGTTGCCCGGTCGGACGGAGTGGAAAGATCAGTGAGCCATACTGCCACTCCCACCAGTAGAACAACAGCGAGAGCGTGGGCGGGACGCACCGGAACGGTGATGAGGGGACGAGTAACGGCCTGCCACCACGCTCGAAGGCGACTCCCAAGCGACGGGGCGGTAGCGTCCGCTTCCGCTAATTGTTCGACCGTGCGCGACGCAAACCCCGGCGAGGGCTGGGACGACCGGGAGGCAGCAAGGTCCTGCGTCATCTGGAGCTCAAACTGAAGCAGGGAGCGAGCCTCTGGGTCGTCGGCGATGCGGTGCAAGGCCTCTCGCACCTCGTCCTCGGAGAGGTCCCCGTCAATGAATCGCCGGACAACCGTGTCAGGATCGGGATTCTTCATGATAGGGCTTCAGCATTGATCGGAGTTTCTTGCGAGCACGGTGAACCCGAACCTTCAGGGCACTCACCGACACGTCGAGCCGCTTCGCCATGGCTTTATACGTGAGTCCGTCTCGGTACTTGAGCAGGAATGGGGTGGCGTAGGTAGACGAGAGCTCTTCCAGTGCGTCCCACAACTGGGCTCCATACTCGTCGGCGACGAGTTGATCGTCCTGCGCCTCCGACTCGCGGTCCATCAAATCTGCTTCTTCCCGACCGGACCGGCTGAACGGGTACGTCTCGCGGCGCACGTTCTTCGCGTAGTCCCGACACCGATTGAGAGCGATGCCGTAGAGCCAGGACGCAAACCGATCCGGGGTCCGCAGGTCCTCGATCCGGCGGTAGGCTTTTAGGAAGATGTCCTGGGCCAGGTCTTCGGCCGCCTCGGGCTGATCGGCGTATTGGTGCGTCAGGTCGAACACCATGCCCTCGTACCGCTCCACGAGTACGTGGAAGGCCTCTCGGTCTCCATCCTGTACGCGACGAGCGTAGGTACCGTCGGAGGCGTCGTGCGCCATACCAAGTCTGCATCAAGCGGAAAGACAGAGGGGAAGCGCAGATCGACCATGCTTGTCGATTGACTACCCCATAAAAATGCAGGATACGTGCCAAATTCGTCGCAACCGGTTGTTCTTCCTTTTGTCTTATCACGAGCCAAGCCCCCTCGCGGGCACAGAACAAACTTGTAAGAACGGCTTTCGTCCGTCGGTCCCCCTGAATCTACCAGTAACCCGTCCCGGGCAAATCAGGAGAGACTCTGACTTGGAACGGCCGCCCGGTACCGGCGGACCGCCCGTTGCGTCCCATCGGTTCATTGGAAAGGGAAAGATGCCGAGACTGGCCGTTAATTTCCAGAAGCGCTGGTGTCGACCGTCGCCTTCACGGTCGGCTTGAAGTTATACTCGCCTGTGTTTCCGCGCTTAACAAACGAGTCCTCTACGCTGAAGTCCTCAGGGTTTGCCGTCTTCAAGCGAACTTGGCCATACGTTCCAGAATCAATCTCAAGTTCTGCCATCAGGGTGTCGACGCCCCCCTGCAGTTTTGTTAGATCCACCTCGAAGTCTTCCTCACTCAGAACGGAGATTCCCGCATTTGTGGATCCGCCCTCCGAGCTATCTTCGACGGGAACGATCGATACGCTTTCGATGATCACCTTCGCCTTAAGGATGTCTCCGGGGGCATCGGTCAAGTACATTTGCATGATTCCTCCGCTCTCGGAGTCATTTACGCCGGGAGAGCCCGCCGAATCGCAGCCGGCAGCAAACAGAAGTCCAACTGCAACGACCACCGATAGGAGGGATGCTCTAAAACGTCTCATAGCGAGGGATGGAGTTTTGAATGGATCGACAAGATGGAGTGACCAGTGAACTGCCCGCTCGACGGGCCCCATCGCAGTCACGTCTCCGTATTCGAAAGCCCCGAACGACCCGATCAAACAGAGGTCCCCGTCAAAGTGCAGAGAGTGGACGACCGGAGACGGAAAGGGTTACAACCGGCCCAAACGACTCCGAGGACCGCAAGACTGGACGGCCTTTTCCCGACAGAGGCGACAGAAATTCAAAGGACGGAGCACGACCAAATCCCGGAATAAAAAACCCTCGCCGCCAACAGGCGACGAGGGAATCAAAGCCGGAATGGGGATCTTTCCTATGCGGTCACCTCGGCGGCGTCTCGCTTGAGGGCCTCAACGTGGGTGAGTTCCTCCCATGGAAAGTTAGGACGGCCGAAGTGGCCGTACGCGGCGGTCTTCCGATACCGGGGCTTTAAAAGATCGAGCCGTTCAATGATGTCCGAAGGGGAAAGATCGAAGTGTTCTCGCACCATCGCACACAGCTCAGTGTCGGGCATCACGCCAGTACCGTTCGTCGACACGTCGATCGAGACGGGATCGGCCACGCCGATGGCGTAAGCGATCTGCACAACGGCCTCGTTGCAGAGCTCCGCCGCGACCAGGTTCTTTGCGACGTGTCGGGCGGCGTAGGTGGCACTCCGATCCACCTTCGAAGGATCTTTGCCGCTGAAGGCGCCGCCGCCGTGCGCTCCCTTCCCCCCGTAGGTGTCCACGATGATCTTCCGACCCGTAAGGCCCGTGTCGCCATGGGGCCCGCCGGTGACGAAGCGCCCCGTGGGATTGACGTGGAGAATGAGGTCGTCGTCCAAAAGGTCCGTCGGGAGGGCACGGGGAAGAAGAATGTCGCGCACGTCCTCTCGGATTTCTTTTTGAGGAACGCCCTCGTCGTGCTGAGTGGAGACGACGACCGTGTGTACCCGTCGCGGCGTCATCCGGTCGTTGTCGTACTCAACAGTCACCTGACTCTTCGAGTCGGGCCGCAGGTACGGCATCTTGTCCGTCTCTTTGCGGATGTGGGCCAGTTCCTGCACGAGCCGATGGGCAAACGTGATGGCCATGGGCATCAGCTCCGACGTTTCCCGACACGCGTACCCGAACATAAGGCCTTGATCGCCAGCGCCCTGATCCTTACCCCCATCGACCCCCCGGCTGATGTCCCCACTCTGTTCGTGGAGGCTGCTGATGACTCCACACGAGTCGGCGTCAAACCGAATGCGCGGATCGGTGTATCCGATATCTCGAATCACCTCACGGGCTATCTTCCGGGGTTCCACGTCGGCCTGCGACGTGATCTCGCCGCTGAGGACGACAAGGCCCGAAGTCACGAGCGTCTCCACAGCCACTCGGCTCTGCGGATCTTCCGCCAGGTGAGCGTCGAGGATGGCGTCTGAAATCTGGTCCGCAATCTTGTCGGGATGGCCCTCCGAGACCGACTCGGAGGTGAAGCGGTAAGCCATGAATATAGTCTGGTTCGTGTGAAAGAGATCCCCCCTTCCGAAGAGCGAGCGGGGGCGGCCAGAAAAAAGGGTCGGGGAAAATTTTGCGCAAGGACCGATAACATAAGCAGCGGGGCCTTTATTGCCAATCCCATTTTGTAAAAACACGCCCAACAGCCCTCACAACAGGCCTCACGAGTGCGAAGCTTGCATCAAACGGAGGGGGGGCGTTGCTTCTCCACGGCCCCCGTTGTAGTTTTGCACGGCTGAATGACGCCTGGCTCCGATTTTCCTCGGAGCCCGCGCGTGCCGTGCCTCCAGCCGATTTGAGCACATCCCGAGCGGCGGTTCTCCGTCCGGACGGGATAGGAGGCACTGATCTTACCTTCCTCTACAAGACTCATCAACGATACTGCCAACCATGGCCAGCGACATCGAAGAAACGGTCAAGTCGATTATCGTAGATAAACTAGGCGTCGACGACTCCGATGTAACGCCGGAGGCTTCGTTTACGAATGATCTGGGCGCTGACTCGCTCGACACCGTCGAACTCATCATGGAGTTCGAGAAAGAGTTCGACCTGACAATTCCGGACGAGGAGGCCGAGGAGATTGCAACGGTTGGAGATGCGATCGATTACCTCGAAGAGAAAGCATAGCTCTCCTGAGTCCACGCTCCGGCGAGCCCTGTCCGACCGCGTCGTTCGGCTCGCCGGGCGTTCGTGTATGAAGCCGGGACAATGGGCCGGTGGGGCACTGCACCTCTAAGCATATTCAACATCGACATGACTGGCACGTCAGGTAGGGTCGTCGTTACAGGCATGGGGGCCCTTACGCCCCTCGGTCTCTCGGTGGATTCGTACTGGGAGGGGCTGGTGGACGGACAAAGTGGAGCCGACACCATCAAGTCGTTTGACCCAGAGGGGCTCCGCGTGACGTTTGCCTGCGAGCTCGACGGCTTCGAGGCGGAGGACTACCTCGAGGCCAAACAAGCCCGGCGGGTCGACCCCTTCAGCCAGTACGCTCTCGTCACGGCTGACCGGGCCGTGCAGGACGCAGGCCTCGACCCAGAGGCTATGTCCCAAGAACAAAAAGACCGCACCGGGGTCGTTTATGGGACCGGTATTGGGGGCATTCAAACGTTTCGGAATCAAACCGAAGAGTTCATCGAGGGGGGCGAGAAACGCACCTCGCCGTTTTTTATCCCAGCGCTCATTCCCGACATCGCCGCCGGGCAGATTGCGATGCAGCACGGCTTTCGGGGACCCAATCACGCGATGGTATCGGCCTGCGCTACCGGCAATCACAACATTGGCGATGCTTATCGGATGATTCAGGAGGGCGACATGGATGCCGCCGTGTGCGGGGGAACCGACGCGTGCGTGACCCGGCTTGGCATCGCGGGCTTCGCCAGCATGCGTGCCCTATCAACACGAAACGACGATCCGGCCCATGCCTCCCGCCCCTTCGACGCGCACCGCGACGGCTTTGTCATGGGTGAGGGGGCCGGCGCGCTCTTTATCGAAGACCTGGAGCGGGCGAAGGCTCGCGGGGCCACCATCCACGCGGAGATTATTGGCATCGGCATGTCGGCCGACGCGCACCACCTCACGGCTCCCGATCCAGAGGGGGGCGGGGTGTGCCTCGCCCTCAACCGCGTGTTGGAAAACGCTGGGATCGAGCCTGCCGACATCGATTACATCAACGCTCACGGCACCTCCACTCCCCTTGGCGACGAAGCGGAAACAAAAGCACTCAAAAAGGTCTTCGGCGAGTATGCCTACGAGCTGAGCGTGTCCTCCACGAAGAGCATGACAGGGCACCTGCTCGGGGCGGCGGGTGCCATCGAGGCCATTGCCACCATCCAGGCTCTTCGGCACGACGTGGTGCCCCCAACGATCAACTTCGAGGAGGCCGACCCGGCGTGCGACCTCGACTACACGTTCAACGAGGCGAAGGAGCAGCCCGTAACCGTCGCACTCTCTAACGCGTTCGGGTTCGGCGGCCACAACACCTCGCTCGCCCTTCGGGCATACGACGAGTAGCGCAAGGGGAGAAGGTTTGCCAATGAGCCGAAAACGCGCACGCCCGGCGCCGCTTAGAAGCTACCGATACGAGCATGGCGGCTGGCGAGGGGCAGCTGAATAAACACAGTGGTTGACCGCTGCAAAACGGGATCTGAACGAACTCCGTAGCAGCGCTACCGGACGGGTCCAGAACCCGCCGTTTTGCGTGAGATCCACGAAGTCCCGGTACCGGGAATGTACTGGCCGAGTGTTCTCCGGGATAGTCTCACACAGTCCGTCAAACAGCTTCTTAGCGGAAGACGATTTCGTCGACGAGTTCCGATTCTAGGGCGCCGTTCAGACGCTTACGCCACTTGCGGCGGTTCATGTGGAGCTCCTGCCGCCAAGCGGCAGACGTGACCTTCACGTATAGCGTCGAACCCTTCATCCACACCGACTCAGTAACCCCATTGATCTCGGTGCCGGCCACGCTCGCCCACATCTCGATGACCTGGGCTTCATCAATCTTTTCTTGCACCCCTAGCTCGTCGATCACCTCCTTGAGAACCTCCCCGAGAGGACGGGGCGCGTCGTTCGTAGACATGGTGGACGAAGTGTGCAATAATTGGTGAGGAGAACGGGTTTTCCCTACGCCATGCGGGTCGGCATGTGCCGAGAGCCAATGTGGAGCAGCGTTACTTTCCTCTAGAGGAAGGCGGCTTCTCCGCTCACTCCACAAGCTCTCTCTGTCCCCGTTCGGTCTCCTCCTCGTAACTCTTGCAGTGCTGCAATGTCTTCTCTTCCTCTCGTGCGTTCTCTCGTGGCTGCCGTTCTCATTGGAATTCTATGGGGAGCCGAACAGTCCGCCATCGCTCAGGACGAGTCGATGCCGCTGGCCGACACGGTGGAGGTGTCCCTAGAAGACGCTCTCCTCCGGGCGCTCGACGCCAGTCCTGAGGTGAATCAGCGTCAGGCTCAGGAGCAATTTGCGACGGCCCGGAGCGAGGAGGCTCGCGCCAACCGGTACCTCACGGACGTCTCGCTGAGTACAGCGCACTCGTTTGCCCCCGGTCTTACTGAGTTTGGGGACGTTTCCTCCGACGTACCGGACGACCTGCAATATCTCCATCCAAGCCGCCAAAATGACTGGTCCGTCGGTGCGCTCCGTCCCTTCAGCCGGTTCGAGGTCGCCGTCCGCCAGCCGATTTGGACCTGGGGCGAGCTGTCAGGCACCATTCGGGCCGCCCGGCACGGAGTGGATGTCGAAGCGGCTCGCGTGGATCAAAAGGCCCTGGAGGTGGCCGCCCGGGCAGGAGAAACCTACTACAATCTGCTCTTGACCAAGGCCCTCGATCGGCTTGCCGATCGCACCCGAGAGGTTATCGATCGGGCCAAGCGCGAGATTAATCGCCTGCTTGAAGAAGGAGACGAGAGTGTAAGCCAAGCCGACCTCTTCCAGACGCGGCTGACAGAGGAGGAGTACAAGCGCCGTGTCGTCGAAATCAACCAGAACCAGGCGACGGCGCGGTCGGCCCTGCGGCGCCAGCTCTTTCTGTCAGACGGGACCACCGTGGTGCCGGCCGCCGACGAACTGCAACCGCTCTCGTTCTCTGTGCATCCAGACTCGCTGGACCATTACATCCAACAGGCCCTCCGAAATCGCCCGGAGGTGGACCAGGCCGAGGCAGGGGTAAAAGCGCGCGAAGCGCTCGTGGACGTGGCCCGGTCCAGCTACTATCCCAAGATTGGGGTACAGGCGAGCCTCTCGCAGAGTATTACGCTTCCGGAGCGGCCCAACCCCGACAATGCCTTCGTGGGCGACTCGTTCATGGGCACCGGCACGCGGACTGGCATCGGCATCCAGCAGAACCTCAACTTTGGCCAGACGGAGGCCCGGGTCGAGCAGGCCAGGGCCGAGCTCGATGAGGTAAAGCACCAGAGAACCGCAGCTCGGCAACTCGTGCGCTTTGAGGTGGAAGAGGCCTACCGGTCGCTTATTACGGCCAAGGCGAACGTCGAGTCTCGGGATCGCTCCACGACCATCTCCGGCGAATGGCTACGGACCGAACAGGTCAATTTCGACCTCGACCTGGGCGATACGGAGGACCTCGTAAAGGCGGTACGAGCCGATCTGGAGGCCCGAGCCCGATACCTTGAAGCCGTAAAGCGGTACAACGCGGCCGTACTCAAACTCCTGCGAACCACCGGCACGCTCGCTAGCCGCGTTCGGGACGGCACGCTTTTTGAATCGAATCCGTGATGCGTATTTCGCAGTGCACATCGCGTGGTGTGCACTGCAGTAGGGAAGGGACCTGCTTGGACGAGATCGGACGTTCCCCGACTATTTTTCTCACCATCGATGCCACTTCTATGACTCATTTCCGTCTGTTCTCCGCTGCAATCTTCGCCGCTTTTCTCCTCTTGAGCACGGGGATCTCTTCCTCGTGGGCACAGGAAAAGAGTGCCACAGAGGCCGAAATTAGGCAGATGCTGGAGGAGCGAGACCAGCAAATTAAGTCGATCCTCAGCGGAACGAGAGACTACACCCCTGAGCAACGCGCACAGCTAAAGAAGCTGATCAACGGCGTCATTGATTTCCGAGTAATGGGCCAGCGGGCCCTCGGGGCACATTGGGAAGATCTAAGCACAGAGCAGCGGGAAGAGTTCGTGTCGGTGTTTCGCGATGTAGTGCGGGCGCAGTCTATGAGCGATCTCGGTGTGTACAGCTCGAAGGTCACTTACGACCAGATTGAAGTACATGGTGATAGTGCGTTCGTGCGCACCCGAACGAAGTATGAGGGACGGACCACGCCGGTGGAGTACGTGCTGGAACGTCGTGAAGGAGAATGGCGGGCTGAGGACATCATCGTGGATGGGGTGAGCACAGTTGAGGGATATGCACGTTCTTTCCAGACAGTCGTTCGGAAGCGGGGATTCGAGTCATTAATGAAGAGTCTCCGCAAGAAGCGGGACGAGGTCACGTCGGAAAACCAGTCTGAGGAATAGTGGTGGTGGGCCGATTATGTGTTGGTAGTCGGCACGGTTCGGAGCAGTTTTTCGGT
>CAYRPX010000069.1:0-12802 GCA_964426195.1 uncultured Salinivenus sp. | reverse complement strand
GCTACGCGGGCGAGCCCCGAATGAAGCTCTCCGCGGAGAAGTCGAACCTGCCGGGGCAGAAGCAAATCGTGCGCCAGTACGAGGACGGGGTCGCCGTTCGGGACGTCATTGCGACCGAGGAGGAGCAGATCAGTGGGGCCCCGCTGCTGGAGCGGGTGATGGCCGGGGGGGGACGGACGGAATCGGGAGCGGCTCGCCCGCTGGAGGCCCTCCGCGAGCACGCGGCGGCTCGTCTCTCAGAACTGCCGGCCCAGCTCCGCACCCTTGACTCTGCCAGCGAGGGCTACGAGGTTGTTCTGAGCGACGCCCTGCAGGAGCGACTCCACACGACCCGCGAGAGTCTGAAAACCACGATGGCCACGGAGGTCACTTGACTCTGCCCGGGGCCGAAGCGTACGTGTGCAAGCCTCTACGCGCGTTCCGTTCAAAACTCCCTATCAGTCCCATGGAAGTGTCCGGCGCGAGATCTGGAATGCCCGACTCGGAGACCCACCGACTCCGTACGCTCGAGCAGTACAACGTCCTCGACACCGCCCCAACGGACGCCTTTGACCGGATCACGCGCTTGGCCACCCGGCTTTTCGAGGTACCCATCGCCATGATCAACTTCATCGACCGGGACAATCAGTGGTGCCTCTCCTCCCACGGCCTCGCGATGGAGAAGGCGGCTCGGGAGGTCTCCTTTTGCGCCCACGCCATTCAGCAGAAGGACGTGATGGTAGTGCCCGACGCCCGCGCGGACGAGCGCTTCGCCGATAATCCCCTCGTGACCGGCGAGCCTCACATCCGGTTCTATGCCGGCGCCCCTCTCACGGCCCCGAACGGGTATCGCCTGGGAACGATCTGCCTGATCGAGGACGAACCGCGGTCGTTCTCGGAGGAGAATCGGGAGACCCTCACCGAACTGGCGGGCGTGGTGATGGACGAGTTGGTCCTCCGCCACTACGCCTCGAATCTGGACGCCTCGCGTCAAGCCCACCGCGCGACCAGCGAGCACCAGGAGCGCATCCTCGAGAGCATTACCGACGCCTTCGTGGCGCTCGATGAAAACTGGACGCTCACCTACGTCAACGGGCAGGCCGAGGTCCTGCTCGAACGTTCCCGCGACGAGCTTCTGGGCAAAAACGTCTGGGATGAATTTTCCGAGGCCGTGGGCTCGACCTTTCAGGAGAAATACGAGACCGCGGTGATCGAGGACCGTACGGTCGAGTTCCTCGAATACTACCCGCCTCTCGAGCGGTGGCTGGAGGTGAAGGCGTTCCCGTTTGAGGGCGGCCTCTCGGTGTACTTCGACGACGTGACCGAGCGGGTGGAGGCCCAGAAGAACCTTCGGCGCGAGCGCGACCTGACGGAGGCGATCATGGACACGAGTGTGGCGGCGCTCGTCATCGTTGACGCCGACGGGGACGTCTCCTTTGCCAACGACCGGGCGGGCGAAATTCTTGGGGTTGCCCCCGAGACCCTCCGCGGGAAATCCCACCTGGATACCGGCACCCTCGCCGACCTCGACGGCAATGAACTTTCGGCCGACGAGTGGCCCTTCCAGGAGATTCTGAGAGAGGGCAAACCGGTTTCGGGAGAGCGGTACGTATTCGAGCGGCACGACGGGACGACTCGGTACCTCTCCGTCAACGGCGCGCCCCTCCGCGATCCGACGGGCGATGTCCGGCAGGTGGTCTTTTCGATCGACGACATCACCGACCAGGTGCAGTACGAGCGGGAGCTGGAAGCGGCTAAGGAAGCGGCCGAGCGGGCCAACGAACTGAAGGCGGCCTTCTTTGCCAACGTGACGCACGACCTCCGGACCCCCCTCGCCTCAATCATTGGATCGGCCGAGATGCTCGCACAGGACGCGCCCGAGCAGTTTCAGACAAGCGTCGAGCGTATCGAGCGGAGTAGCCGGCGCCTCCTGGACACCATCAACTCCGTCCTCGACCTGTCGAAGCTGGAAACCGGGGCTGTGGAGCCGGATCTAGAACCCATCGACCTGGTCGACGAGATTCTGGGCACCGCCGAGATCTTCCATCCTCAGGCCGACGACCAGAACGTCACACTCAACACCGAGGTCGCGGCCGACACCATTCCCGTGGAGCTTGACTCCACGATGCTCCACCGCATCGTCGACAACCTGGTCAGCAACGCCCTGAAGTTTACGGACGCCGGGGGAACGGTCACGCTCCGGGCGCACGCCACTGAGGACGCCGCGGTCATCGATGTTGAAGACACGGGCGTCGGCATCCACGAGGAGTACCGCCCCCATCTCTTTGAGTCGTTCTCCCGAGAAGATGACATCCAGGACAAAGACGGCAGCGGTCTCGGCCTCCCCATCACGAAGCGCCTGACCGAACTGATGGGCGGCACCATCAAGGTGGAAAGCGAGAAGGGGGTGGGCACCACCTTTACCGTTCGCTTCCCCCGATGAGTTGCGAATGGAGAAGAAGACAAATGGGCGAGAGGCGTTTGGGCGACGGGCGGGCGAGGAGAACCGCTCGACAATGCTGCTTCACTCCCGATGAAGCCTCAATTTTCCAATCTTCAACCCTTCAACCGTGACTTTCGATTGGGGAATCCTCGGCACCGGAAACATTGCACGTCTCGTCGCAGAGGACCTCGCCCTGCTCCCTGATGCAGAGTTGACCGCTGTGGGCTCTCGGGCACAGGACCGCGCCGACGATTTTGGCGACACGTTCCAAGTGCCCCGCCGATACGATTCCTACGAGGCCCTCGTGGACGATTCGGACCTCGATATCATCCACGTGGCCAGTCCCCACCCGGCCCACCTTGAGCACGCGACGATGGCGCTGGAGGCTGGAAACGCCGTCCTCTGCGAGAAGCCCCTTACGCTAAATGCTGCTCAGGCCGAGGACCTGATTGACACGGCCCGTACGGAGAATCAGTTCTTGATGGAGGCGATGTGGACCCGCTTCTTGCCGGTCATGGAGGACGTGCGCCGCCTCGTCCACGACGAACAGGTCCTTGGGGACGTACAACTGCTCCAGGCCGACATCGGGCTCACCCATCCCTTCGACCCCACGCACCGCCTCTTCGATCCCGCGCTCGGGGGTGGGGCCCTGCTCGACCTCGGCGTGTACCCCATTGCATTTGCGTTCGACCTGTTCGGCCCGCCGGATACAGTCACCTCCTCGGCCGTGCTCGGGGAGACCGGAGTTGATGAACAGTGCGCCGCTGTCTTTCGGTACGACGACGGCACCCAGGCGGTGTGGCACGCCTCCGTCCGGGCCGATGCGGGACGCACCTCCGTACTCGCCGGCCCCGACGGGCGCCTCCGCGGGTCGCGTGCCTGGTGGAAGGGCGCACCGTTCACGCTCACCCGTTCCGACGGCTCGACCGAGACCTGGGCCCGTCCCTACGAGGGCAATGGCTATCAGTTTGAAGCGGAGCACGTCATGAACTGCCTCCGTGAGGGACGAACTGAGAGCCCCGTTATGCCCCTCGACGAAAGCCACTCCCTCCTCGAAACGACGGACACCCTCCGAGACGAATGGGGGATGACGTATCCCCAGGAAGCATAGCGCGGACCTCCTCCACCGTTTCTCCTCGCAACTAGTCCCCGAGACCGAATTCGAGCCCATAACGTTCTAACGTTTCGGCGTTTCATGTTGTAGGACTTGGGCCTCAACCTCCATCAAGGGCAAATCCCTTCGGTGGGCCGCCTCTTTCAGTTGAAGACCGTATTTAGCCATTCCCCCTGACCGAGAGCATCCGGCCCACCCCGGTTCGCGCACCTCCAAACATCCCTTCCTCCATATCACCACGCCTCCGCCCTCCTCCATGTCTGTCGCATGATTTTTGCTTTCTAAGGGGGGGCAGGATGAAACGAAAAGGGCACGCCCCCTTCGTCGTCAAATCCTCGTCCCGTTCGACATGACACTTTTCGCCCCGGCCCGCTCCCTGTTCCACTCCGGCGGCAACTTGTCCTCGTCGAGAAAAACGATGATCCAGCGCCATCGTCTCCTCGCCCTCCTCGGGTCCATTCTGGTGTTCGCCCTGGGTTCTCTCTATGATGCGACTAATCCAGGTGCCGTTACGTCTGTCTGGGTCCGCCTAGGGATCTCGAGCCTCCTCCTCGGACTCTTCGGGCTGTCATACGTCTTCGAACAGGTGCGCCGCCACTTTCCCTTGTGGATGCGAGGCGTGCTCTACCTCCTTGTGGCCTGGTACACCCTCCTCGCCGGGTCCAATGGCTTTGCCGGAGACTACGACATGGGCATGCTGCTCGTCTACGCGATTCTCCCCGGTGTCGTGGCGATGGGGACCGAGCGGATGCGTCCGGTCCTGTGGTTTATGGGTCTCAGCTTTCTCATGGGCACAGCGGGTGTAGTGCTGGGTCCTACCTCCCTGCCCAAGGGCATTGCCGTGCTGTCAAGTCTCGCGTCGGTCGCGCTTGTGGAGGGCATCGCCCTTCAGGCGCACCTCTCCACCGAGGAGGAGCTTCGGGAACGGGAGGAACGACTAGAGGACCTGACCCACAGTCTCCCGGGCGTGGTTTTTCAGGGGTACGTCCGCTCCGGTGAGATGCATGAGTTCCATTATCATAGCGAACACGCCGAGTCCCTGCTCGGCATCTCCCCCGACCCGGAGGAATTCCATGAGCGTTTGGTTTCCCGCATTCCGGACGACCATCGAGACGCGTTCGTGGACTCGATCGATGAAGCCGCGGAGACGGGGGAGTCCTGGCGACAGGAGGTCCCCTACGACATGCCTTCCGACGAGCGACGCTGGCTTCTCTGTGCGTCGACCCCGCGACAACGGAATGAGGGCATTGTCTTCAACGGAATGATTCTCGACATTACCGAGCGGAAGGAGGCGGAGCGGGCCCTCCGGGAAGAACGAGACCGATTCGAAACCCTGTTTGAGAGCCTTCCCACCCCAGTGGTGCGTTGCACGGTGGAGAACGAAGGCACGCTCATCGCCGACGCGAATAGCGCCTTCGAGGAGGTCTTCGGGGTGGATGTGGACAACGTTGAAGGACAAGATGCCAACGAGCTTCTTTTGCCGAGTGAGGAACTGCCGGAGGAAAAGCAGGAAATGGGCACGGCGATTGACCAACGCCTTCTGCAAAAAGAGTCGATGCAGGCCGAGGTGCGCCGCGCCGCCGCCGGAGGGCCTCGCGATTTCCAGCTCCAGGCCGCCGGACGCACGCCCCCGGACGGGCCGCCCGAACTCTATGCCATCTACACCGACATCACAGAGAAAAAGAGGTACGAACGCGAACTCGAAAAACTCACCACCCGCATCCAGATTGCACTAGAGGCTACCGACACGGGCTTTTGGGAGTGGGACATTCCCTCTGACACACTCTTTCTAGACGAGGCCTGCGAACAGCTCATCGGCTACGAGCCCGGCACATTTCCCGGGACGCATGAGGCGTTTGCCGACCGCGTTCACCCCGAGGACCTCGAATACCTGAAGCAGCAGGGGCAGCGCGTTCTAGAAACGGGAGAGCGCTACGAGGCGGACTTTCGAGTCCAGCTTCCAGAAGGGGAGGTGCGCTGGATCCAGGGCCGCGGCATTGTTGAATACGACGAAGCGGGGGATCCCCAGCGGATGCTCGGCATCCAGACCGACATTACCAACCGCAAGGAGAGGGAGCAAGAGCTTCGCCGCAAGGAACGCCGCTACCAGGCGATTTTTGAGGATCCGAACATCCTGGCTGGCCTCCTCGACCCGAACGGAACGCTCCTCGAGGTCAACCGGACGGCCTTGGAGTACGTCGATGCCACCCGAACAGAGGTCACCGGACGCCCATTCTGGGAAACACCATGGTGGGAGGACTCCATGCGATCGGCCGTCCGGCAGAAATTGGAGCGGGCGGCCAACGGAGAGTATGTGAATATCGAGGCGGATCTCACGACGCCCGAGGGCAATCCCTTCAGTGTGGCGGGGATCATTCGTCCCGTGACTGACCGGTCGGGAGAGGTCGTCTCGCTGGTCGTCTCTGGCCGGGACATTACCGAGCGGAAGCGGCGCGCGCGAAAACTCCGCAAGGCGAAGGAAGAAGCAGAAGATGCTAATCAGATGAAGTCGGCGTTCCTCGCGAACATGAGCCACGAGATTCGGACGCCGCTAACCTCAATCATTGGCTTTGCAGAGGCGATTGGCGACGAGGCGGGCGCGGACGCTGAGGGGACAGTCCCCCGGTTCGCGACTCTCATTGAAAAAAGCGGGCGGCAGTTGCTGAACACGCTCAATGCAGTCCTCCACCTCTCGAAGCTGGAGGCCGGAGAGATGCAACTCACGCAGGAGACGGTGGACCTAGGCAAACAGGCCGAAAAGGTGACCGAACAGCTCCGGCCCCGGGCCGAGGAGGCCAACATCGATCTACACGTACAGACCAGGGAGGTGCCAGCCCGGGCAGACACGGGCGGCCTGCAGGTCGTGCTGCACAACCTGCTCTCCAACGCCATCAAGTACACAAAGGCCGGTGGGAAGGTGCACGTGCGGACACACCGGGAAGACGAAATGCCGGTCCTCGAAGTGAAAGACACCGGCATCGGCATGGATCCGGAGCAGGTGCCCATCCTCTTCGAACCCTTCCGACAGGCCTCGGAGGGAACCAGTCGCGAGTACGAGGGCACCGGCCTCGGCCTCGCAGTCACGAAACGGATGGTCAACCAGATGAACGGCGAGATCGAGGTGGATACGGAGAAGGGAGTGGGTACCTGCTTTACCGTGCGGCTGCCCAAGGCCCCTGGAGGCCCTTCCGCTTCTGAATAGGGAGAGCTAGGGCCGCTCAATTGGCGGATGTGCATCGCTCTCTTTCCCGAATCGTCCGAGTGGAGCAGAACGAAGCGACGGAAAATCCGAACGCTCATGGAGTGGCAATCACTGTTCAGTGAGAAACCCTGGAGAGCCCTTCCCGAACGGGCTGGTGATCGGCTGCTTCTAGAGTCTCTGATTTCCGCCGGGAATGCAATAGGCGACACGCCATGGCGCACTCGGGGAAACGAAAGAACATCCCTGCGTTTAGTACACAACTCGATCCTACTTCCTGGACACTGGCGACCTCGACTGGTTGGGCCGCTTTAAGCACCTGAGCCTGAGTGAAGCCCAGATCCGCGGTCTCATCCACGCCCGCGAGGCGGAGTGCATCGACAACGAGACCTACCGCGAACTGAACGGGGTTGAAACCCTCGAGGCGAGCCAGCGCCTGCACCCCCTCCGAGAAGCGGACATGCTCGGTGATTTGAGCAAGAAAGCGACCGCGGAGGAGCTGCACCGGGCCATTTTGCGCCTGTGTTAGTGGAAACCCCTTTCGGCTGCAGAGCTTTCCGATTATCTACAGCGGGGACGCCGATACCTGGTCCACTCTCACCTCAATCCAATGATCGAGCAGGGCGAACTGGAACGGTCCCAACCAGATGCTTCCCGGAGCCCCAATCAGAAGTACCGCGTGTCCGGAAACAAGTAGCTGGTTCCAAACCGTACATCGGCGCGACGGTTGCCTTCATGCCCCGTGACTGTCATCTTGGAGGTGCGGAGCGCTCCGGCGGCTGCGTGCCCTTCCCTGTGAATCATTCCCGCCCATGCAGGTCGACACCCGCTATACGAACGGCACCCTGGTCGTGCAGCCCACGGGCGACTGGACGCTCGAAAGCCCGTTTCCCGACGCCCGCGACACGGTGGCCGACGCCGCGCCGGAGTCTGTGAGGGCCGTGGCGTTCGACACGTCCGAACTGGAGGACTGGGACAGCAGCCTCGTCACCTTCCTCTTCGAGACCGCCGAGTACGGACGCGCCCACGACCTGGACGTACAGACCGACACGCTTCCCTCCTCCCTGGCCCGGCTCGTCTCCCTCTCGCAGGCTGTGCCGGAGGAGGAAACCGAAGGCCAACAGGAGTCCTCTTCCCTCCTCACCCGGCTGGGCCATTGGGGCCTGGACGCGTACGACGAAACCCACGATTTTGTCACCTTTACCGGCCGAACGGTCCAGAGCATCGGGGCCCTCCTGACGGGCCGGAGTCAGATGCGGTGGCGCTCGTTCGGCGTCGCCCTGCAGTCGAGCACCACGTCGGCACTCACCATTGTCACCATCATCAGTCTTCTGGTGGGACTCATCATCGCGTTTTTGGGTGCCGTCGTTCTTCGCCGGTTCGGGGCCGACTACTTTGTGTCCTACCTCGTCAGCTACGGCATGCTGCGCGAAATGGGCGCCCTTATGACCGCCATCATCATGACGGGACGGACCGGCGCCGCGTTCGCCGCCGAGCTGGGCAGCATGAAGGTGGGGGAGGAAATCGACGCCCTGGAAACCTTCGGCATTTCGCCGATCGACTTTCTCGTAACTCCGCGCGTCCTGGCGGTCGTCCTCGCCCTGCCGATGCTCACCATCTACGCCGATGTGCTGGGCATCCTCGGCGGGATGTCCGTGGCCGTAACCATGCTGGACCTGTCCACCACGCAATTCCTCACGGGCCTCCTGGAACCAGTCGTCCTTTCCGATGCCCTTGTGGGTCTCTTCAAGGCCGTCGTATACGGCGCCATTATCGGGGTGGCCGGCTGCATGCGGGGCCTGCAGACGGGCGACGATGCCTCGGCGGTGGGCAACGCCACCACCTCCGCCGTGGTCACGGGCATCATTCTCATCGTCCTCGCCAACGCCGTCATCGACTGGGCCGCCGCCGTGCTCCAAGTTTGATAACGGGTGGACGACTGGACGGATGGAAGAGTCAACGCAGAAATGTCCTTGCTTCCATCCGCCCTTTCCACACCTTTGTACTTTCACACCTTCACACCTTCCCCCGTGCCCGCTCCCTCTGACGTTCCGGCCATCTCGGTGGAGAACCTGACCCTCGCGTTCGGATCCTTCGTCGTAATGCGGGACCTTACCTTTGACATCCAGCAGGGCGAGATTTTTGTCATCATGGGGGGGAGTGGATCCGGGAAGAGTACGCTTCTCAAGCACCTGATCGGGCTGTTGCATCCCTCGACGGGGGCCATCCGCGTGGCGGGCCAGGACCTCTGGACCATGGACGAAGCCGAACGCGCGGCCATGCTTCGCGAAATGGGGATTCTATATCAGGAGGACGCGCTCTGGAGTACCATGACCCTCGCCGAAAACGTGGCGCTGCCGCTCGAAGAGCACACCACGCTTACGGATTTAGACATCGAGCGGATCGTGTCACTCAAGCTGGCGCTCGTGGGACTCCGCGGCTTCGAGGACTTTCGTCCCCACGAGATCAGCGGGGGCATGCAGAAACGCGCGGCCCTGGCCCGGGCCATTGCACTCGACCCCGAGATGTTGTTTTTTGACGAGCCCACGTCGGGCCTCGATCCCGTCAGTGCACGGCGCCTCGACGACCTCATTCTGCAATTGCGCGACAGCCTCGACACCACCATCGTGGTGGTCACCCACGACCTCGAGAGCATCTTTACGATTGCAGACCGCGCGCTCTACCTCGACATTAAAACCAAGACCATGTCGGCCCTCGGCCCGCCCGAGGCGTTGCGGAGCAATCCACCCAACAAACGCGTGCATCAATTTCTGACCCGCTCCCTCGACGCGGAGTAGCGGCGGGTCTTCTCTTTGCTCACTTCAGCGTTCGCCTCATGAGCCAGCGCGCCAACCCGACCCTTATCGGCCTCTTCGTCGTCGGCGCCATTGCGCTCGCCATCGCCGGCGTGGCAGCTCTTGGTTCGGGCTACCTTTTTGACTCGCGGACGACGTTTATCAGCTACTTCGACGAGTCGGTCAATGGGCTCGATGTGGGGGCCCCAGTCAAATTCAAGGGCGTGCCCATTGGCGAAGTCACCGACATTAAGCTGCGCGTCGACCTCGAGAATGAGACGTTCCAGGTGCCGGTACAGTATGCCATTGATCTCGAGCCCGTAACCGACACTACGGGCGCCCCCCTCAATTTGAACAACCCGGAGTGGCTCCGGAGGCAGATCGAAAACGGACTGCGGGCCCAGTTGCAACTCGAAAGCATTGTCACGGGCCAGCTGTACGTTGAACTCACGTACGTGTCGGATCCGGCCTCGGCCGTTCGGGCGGCAGGTCGCTCGCGGCACCTCGAAATTCCGGCCGAGCTTTCTCCCCTGGCCAAGCTCGGGGAAGGGGCCTCCGGCCTCATGACAAACCTACGCCAGTTCGACGTCACCCAGATCAATGAGAACCTCGTGACGTTCCTCGTCAATGCCAACAAGAAGCTGGAGCAGCTCGACGCAGAGGAGATCAACCGATCGATTCTCACGACAGTCGAATCGGTGCAGAAGGTCATCGAGTCCGAGGAGGTGCGCGCCACGCTTGAAGACCTTCCGAAGGCGACGGAAGAACTCCGCAACACAATCAGCGATGCTCAACAACTCGTCCAGCGGCTGGATAAAGGCGTCGATCCGACCGCCGACGAACTCAAGAAGACCAGTCAAGAGCTTCGCGCCACCCTGCAGCGCATGCAGGGGACGATGAAAGAGATCGATCAGACCCTTTCCACGGACTCCGGCATCGGGTACCAGATGGAAGAGGCCCTCTCGAATCTCTCCGAGGCGACGAAGGCCCTCCGCGTGCTCGTGCAGTCCCTGGAGCGAAACCCCAGCATGTTCCTCCGGGGCCGCGAAGAGCCTTCCCCTTCGAACCAGCAGCCGTAGTGGCATGGCATACTTCTTTACGTCCCGTCTCCGCCAGCTTGGGCTCTTTGCCGTAGCGCTCGGCCTGCTGGCCCTATCCGTGGCCGGCTGTGTGCGTCTGTTGGAGCCCCGCAAAAGCGACGCAACCTACTATCTCCTCGACAGCACTCGAGCTGCAGACACGCTGTCAGCGGACACGGCCGGTGTAGCGGTTGGCCTTCGCCAACCCCGCATGGCCTCATATCTCGACGCGACCCGCATTGTGAGCCGACGCGGCTCGAATAGGATTCAGTTCGCCGAGTTTCATCGTTGGGGTGAAGACCTGACTCAGGGCATTGGCCGCACTGTCGCCCTCGCTCTGGAGGTGCAGTCCAGTATCCAGTCGGTCGATGTCGTCCCCTGGCAGACCGGGGTAACGTTCGATTACGTCCTTCAACTGCACGTCCTCAGCTTCGAGGGCGTCGGCCCGCCCCCGCCCGGTCCAGACGCCGACGACGATGCCCCCGTTCCGAAAGGGGAGTCTCGGATGGCCGTGCAGTGGAAAATCCTCGATTCGGAGACCGATACCGTCCTGACACGGGGCTTCACTCGCCACCGCATAGAGGGCTGGCGCGTGAACAACTACGAAGCCCTTGTTTCAAACCTCAGCACCTCGCTCGACGTGCTCGCGGGCGACATCGGGACCCGGCTGGAGGCCCTCGGCCGTCCGTAATCTAGAAGTGTGCGACGTGCAGGGAGTTCGGAAGGACATCCTCGTCCCCTTCAGAAGGCGGACGTTGGGGGAATCCTCCTGCCCCCATGTTCACTCTGCCTACGTCACGGAATGTGAAAATGTGGAAATCGCCGAGGAGAACACGCAACATCTTTCGGTTTTCCGATATTCGTGGCACCGGTAGCCGATTTTGTCTGCACCCGCAGTTTTAGTTCGTGCGTATTTTCGCTCCGTCCATGAAAAGCCATCGCCTCGGCACCAGCATGAGCTGTCTGTGTCGGCTCGGCGACATGTGTATGTGGTGTATCTGGCCGGCGGAGGAGAACGTGCGCGCTGCGGAGTGAGATCGACAGCTTCCCATTCCCAACGTGTTCGCCCGTGCTCCTGCCGCTGGAGCACGGGCTTTTTCGTTGCTCCTTCGGCAGGCGGGCATATCTCTCTTCATTCCGCACTCTATTCTCCGAAAGAGCAACCTCTATCATGGATACCAAATTTGCGTACTGGGTCCCCAACGTCAGCGGCGGCCTCGTCATTACCGACTGGCCGATGAAGACCGATTGGAAGTGGCCCTTTAACAAACGAATCGCCCAGACGGCTGAAGAGGTCGGCTTCGAATATGCCCTTGCTCAGGCCCGCTTCTTTGGCAGCTACAATGCCGAAAAGCAGCTGGAGGCGCTTTCGGTAGCCAATGCGCTGGCGTCCCATACCGAGAAGCTGCGTCTGATCGGTGCCGTGCATCCGGGGCAGTGGAAGCCCGGTCCCATCGCCAACTTCGTCTCGACGGCGGACCACATCAGCAACGGCCGCTTCCACCTCAACGTGGTCAGCGGCTGGTTTAAGGGCGAGTACACCCGCTTCGGCGAGCCCTGGCTGGCCCACGACGAGCGCTACGAACGCAGCGAGGAGTTCATTGAGGTCCTGAAGGGACTCTGGACCGAGGACCTCTTCAGCTACGACGGGCGCTTCTACCAGATCGACGAGGCCCCCTGCGAGCCCACGCCCGAGACCACGCCCGACATCTTCCAGGGCGGCAACTCGCAACGGGCCCGGCGCATGGCCGCCCGTGCATCCGACTGGTTCTTCATCAACGGCGGGAGCCTGGAGAAACTGAAGGGCATTATCGACGATGTGAAGGGCTACGCCCGTGAGTTCGGCACCGAGCCGCCCCAAATCGGGGTGAACTCATTCGTCATTGTGCGCGACACGGAGGCCGAGGCCAAGCAGGTGCTCGAAAACATCATTGAGCACGCGACGGAGGAGGCCGTCGAAGGCTTTAAGGAGCAAGTCAAACAGGCCGGACAAGCCTCCCCCGAAGGCGAAGGCATGTGGGACGACTCGGACTTCGAGGACCTCGTGCAGTACAACGACGGCTTTAAGACTGGTCTCATCGGGACGAAGGAGCAGGTCGTTCAGCGCATCCGCGAGCTCGACGCCATCGGCGTAGACCTCGTCCTCACCGGTTTCCTCCACTACGAGGACGAGCTTCCCCACTTCGGCGAAGA
>CAYRPX010000068.1:8887-12837 GCA_964426195.1 uncultured Salinivenus sp. | reverse complement strand
TACTGCGTGCCATCGTGCCCGACCCACTTTACGGGTCGCTCTTCGACCCACTCGCTCGCCTCGGAAACGTCGGCAACCTCGCCATCTTGATTCCGCTGATTGATCAGCGTCTCGGAGAGATTAAATCGCAAGCGCAAATAAGGACGCCTGTGAATCGCATTTTCCCGGACGAATACGACGAACACATTTCGGGTTAGCTGCGCTCGCGCCAGCACCGCCTCTTCGGTGAGATAGGGATAGGTGCTCATCGGAAAATTGCGCTCCGAAAACACCCGGAGGGCAAACTCTTCGACGTCGAATATATTGTCGGTCGTCGTAATTTCCTCGTGCGTATTGAGATGAAAGCGCACCCGAAGCGGAATCGCCCGTCCTTCGATCTCCTGCTCGGCGTCATCGCGCACCCTGCGGGCCTCAGTGATCATGTCGCGAATCTCCTCCCGCCCCGCGTACACCTCGGCCAGGCTATCGAGGTCGACGATCTCCGAGGTCGCAAACGGAAGCGTGGGGAGGGTCGCGGCTACTTCCTCAATCGAGAGCGTGTCCGGATCTTCGAGCTCCTGATTCTGCCACACATTCAGCTCCGGATTCCACGCGAGCACCTGTTCCGTCTCGAGCGCGTCCTCGATCTCGACGTCCTCCAGGTCGTCGAGCTGCAGCGTGGCATCGGGAGCGACTGTATACACGACGACCCCTTCCCCGCTGCGATCGAGGTAGTCGGGGCCCCCCTTCTCGTCGAGACGATCGAGCAGCGAAACCTCCGCCTCTTGCTCTTCGACGTCTGCGAGCGGAATGTGCACGGCAACCCGATCCCCGGGGGCGACCGACTCGTCGAGCAAGAGGTCAAACGCATTTCGCCCGGTATCGACGGCAGAGACGTCATTGACGGCAACGGTCTCCGCGTTTACCTCCACCTCAGAAGGAACATCCTCCGTCAGCTCAACGAGCTCGTCGTGGTGAAACCAAAGACGGAGCGTTTCGGGCCCTTCAACCGAGACGGTCGCAAGCGTGCGGCGAATGGACTCGGTGTTCAGGCTCCCGTGAGCGAAATATTCCTGGAGGAGCCGCGTCTCGAGAAGAACAGGTCGCTCGTCGACAGAGATGTCCTCTTCCGACACGTCGTCGAGCACGAAGCCCTCCACACCGTTTCCAATCGTGAGGTCGACTTTCCCCAGACGGACGCAGTGCGGATCGTTGCCGTCAAGCACGCCGCACCGATTCGACGAGACATCGATGCCGCGGGCCTCGAGGCGACTCCACATCCGAAACGCCTTTGTGAGCGATGCATGCGCGGTCGTCGCGTCCAGATAAATAGGAGTGTCCGCGTCACTCCCTGTCACAGACGCATCATCAGCGTCAATCTGATCCCGGATGGTCGACAGTTCCTCCGCGACCATCTCTTCGAACGTGTCGTCGTCGATCGCCCGTTCGCCGTGGTCGGTCGGCTGAATGCGACGGAGAAACGCCCCGAAGGCGCGTGTCGCCTCCTCGGACGCCTGGGCGGGCGGGGTGAGACGCAGTTGGAGCTCAAAATCCTCGGCGACCCGGGACGGGACGGTGCTGTCTTCTGCGGATCGGCACGCCCCTCCCGACACGGGCACGGCGTCGGTCTCGCACTCCCGGTAGTAGAGCACGACGTACACCGGGAGCGTCGCGGTTTCCCCCTCCGGAATGTCCGGCACGGAACGGCCCTCGGCCTCAAAATCGTCTTCGTCGAGGGTCGCGACCCAGTCGTCGAGGAGCGCACACTGCCGCTGTCCGATGCACACATGCTGACCGCTCGGGGTAACGGCGAGCCCAGGCGTGACGGCAAGCTGGGGCGACTCCTCCATTTCGAGGCGGAGCCCATACACGGTTCCGTAGCCGTGTAGCGCCCGGGTGTGGAGGCGGTCTCGCTCCAGCAGGTGGGCCTGCTCCTGCTCAAAGTCGTCGACCCCCAGGACGAGACCCGTCGAGTATCGAACGCGCTTGTGGAGATCCGTAATGGTCGAGGACGAGGCCGAGGTGAACGTACTCATGGGGCTGAGGCGAATCGTGGCGTAAGATGAATGGCGTGCAATTGTGTCGAGAGTGTCGTCAATCAGGATGCATCATAGGGGGCGGTTCGAGCTGGCTGCGTCCCGGCCCACGACGCGTCGATCCGGGACGTTCTCCGGATGCCCTCGGCCGAGCGTATCCTCCGCGAGCGCCCCTTCCCCGAGAAGCAGCGGGCGATACCGCGCCCCGCGTCCCAGCACCGTGTCGAGCCCGGTACGAACCGACCCGACCCGGAAGGCGGCCGAGTACGGAACGACCTCGAAGGCCGTGTGGGCGGACTTCTCTTTTTCAAGCACCCGTCGTGCAAGATCGAGCCGCTGCCGTTGTGCGGCGACGTCGGCGTTTGGATCGACGGGCACCAGCACCCGGAATCGGTGCGCGGTTCGCCGGATGGGCAGGGCGGTTCCAACGAAGTGCATCCAATCCCGCAGTGCTGGGCCGGTAGGGAGTTCGTGAGGAAGGTCAACCTCCTCGAGGGGGGTCCCGGCCTCAAAAGAATCGACGCCCTGGACCCAGGCAGGGGGAAGGTCGTCAAGCGATCGGTACCGTCGCTGGAGAAAGGCCCGAAACCGGTCCGTTGCGGACGTCGACCTCTCTCTCGCAGCACCCGTTTCGGTTCCCTCGTCAATGGTGGCGTACGGCCCCTCCACGACGTGGCGGACGAACAGGCGCCAGTCGGCCCGCTTCTGCTCCGCATTCGGCACCTCCGTGGACGGCAGAAGCGGGGGAAACGACGGTCGGTCTCCCCAAACATCCCCTCGTTCGCCGGACGTTTCGGAGCGCTCACGGTCGAGGAAGGTGCGGAAGCGACGATGCAGAGCCTCAGCGCCGTCCTCGTACGTCCAGCGTTGATCGACATCTACCCGCACCGGCTGCTCGGGCGTCGTGGCGTCCCCCAGAGCCGCCCGAGGCCGACTCCGCGTCTCGAACTGCTCGATCAGACGGACTCCCCGCCGTCGGGTCGTGCGTTCGTCGGCGTCGCCCGGGCGCCCCACGGCCGCGGCAATCCCGGCGGGGGTAAACAGGGACTCGTCGACACACGAATCGAGGACGAGAGCGAGCATCCGCGCCAGTCCCGCGAGCGTCCCCCGTTGATTGAAAAGCTCAACGGCATGCTTGAGGAAGAGCCGCTTCCGACGCGGGCCGAGCGCGGGATCGAACGAGGCCCCAAACCAGGTCCCGAGCCAGTCGAGGTACTCGTCGGGAACGGTTCGAACGTCGAAAAGGGCCCGCACGGTGGCGATTCGGCCCTCGATGCCGGTGAGGATGCCCTCGGCGTTGGCGAGAAACCGCTCTAAAAACTCCGCCGACGCCTCGTTTTCCTGATACAGGTCCGGCATGTACTCGTCGAGATAGGAGAACCGGGGGGCGTACGCGCGGAGGGCGTAGAGACGCGGCGCGGCGCGCTCATTGCCGGTCAGCGTCAGGCGCAGCTGCAGGTACCGTCCTTCGGCATGTTGAAGCAAAAGCTCCCACGTGCCTTGATCGACGCGCTCCGAGTTGCTGTCCGGGAAGGGATCGTAGTAGGGAATTTCGGCCCCGGCGTCGCGCTGGTAAAAGTCCGGCTCCGGCTCCCAGGGCTGATCGGAGAGTCGATCGAGGTGGTCGCTCGCCCGGCTTTCGACGCGAACGGTCGTTTCGGGCGGGAGACAGGCGTCGAGAAAAATCCGATGCCACGTGCACGCCGTAATCTCACTGTCGAACGGCGCCGACCGAATCCGTCCCCGGTCCACGTAGCGGGGCCGGCGCTGGGTGGTAAGCGGAAGCCACCGATCGGCGAGGTCGTAGTAGACGGTGCCTTCCGATTCCACGAGTCCCTTTCCGGTAAACCGGCGGAGAGGAAAATACTTTGTGCTCACGGCGGCGGTCACGTCCTCCCAATCGCCCGCCAGGGAAAGCGCATAGGCCTGGTTCCC
>CAYRPX010000068.1:0-8787 GCA_964426195.1 uncultured Salinivenus sp. | reverse complement strand
GCTCCCTCGGCAGAGGAGGCCGGAGCGGGCGGAGCGTCTCCCTTCTCAGCGTCTGCCGGCCGGAACGGAGAGGTCGCCCTCTCGGACGTCTCCGTACCTTCAGGCCGAAATGTCCGATCCAAGGACCAGACGCGCGCAGCGTCGTCCTCAGGATTCTCCAGCAGGTACAGTCCGCCGTCCGGTCGGGGCGTCGCGTCGACGGGTACAAACTCGTCGTTCCCAAACCATGGAATCCGCTGAGGCGGACCGCTCGCATGCAGGTCGAAGACGAGAAGCTGATTCGGCGACTGAGCCCCGACGACCAGTCGGTGATCGGTCGTGATGGTGAGCGCTCCGAGCGGCTGCGACGCCGACGCGGAACTCTCGTTCGCCGGTTTGAACGGCCCCCCGTTCTCCGTCTCTGTGGACTCCGGTTCGGGCTCCGGTGGCCAGAACGTCTCGACCGTCTCGTCCCCCGCGTTTCGCACGACGATGCGCGTCGGGTCGGCCGGGTCGATCCAGTACCACGACCCGTACCGGTCCCGCGCTGCGGAGGTGCGATCCGACGGGCGGAGGGTCGGTTCCGCCGCCCGCCGGGGAAACCGGTCGATGCGCGACCGAAGCCGGACAGACCGATCTTCGAGGTCGTACACGACGTCCGCAGACGGGACTCCCGTCGCGCCGCTCACCGCCGTGTCGACACCAAACTGCTCGCGCCAGTCCGAGCGGCCGAGCACCAGTTTGAAGCCGGTGTCGTTTACGTCCCGCATGGCACCTCAAGGATTTCGAACGAGAATCGGAGCCGTTGAAAGTCGTCGTGGGCGATCAGTTAGCATTCTTCGGGCACGACCGGGACGGGGAAGAAGGACGGTTCTTCGTCCTCGACGTCTCCGCCGCCAGGGCCGGTCTGCGAATACAGGGCCTCCATGGGCCGGGCCGGCCCGCTTTGCACGGCGAGACCACTGAGTCGAGGAAGCTGAACGCCCGTCATGGAGACTTCCTCCACGGGCTCCCCCGAGGGCCCCGCAAGCTGGATCTCTTCCACACTCGCCACCCCGGAGACCCGAGCGGCCACGGTGAGCAGTTCGCGCCGCTCGACGGCCCGCTGCAACGGCCATCCCTCCTCGTCAAATCCGCCCTCTAGCGGCGAGAGGAACGTCCGGAGGGCCGACCGCACCGCGTCCCGAACCGGCGGTGCATCCTCGCCCGGGAGCACTTCAATGCCGACGGAGACGTAGACATTGCGGTAGATGGGTCCGCGCACGTGGACCTCCGTCGTGATGAGACGGCGACGGTCGAGATAGTCGCAGACCGTATCGAGGAAGAGTCGGTCCGGGAGCGGGGCGTCCGGCCGGTTCGGATCGGACGCCGGGAGGACCAGAACGGTGACCACGCCTTCGGCCCTCACATCCGCCAGCTCTGGGTCCGGGTAGACGAGGGGCAACACCTCTACACGGCCGATGTCGATCCCAGGAGTGCGGCGCGTGATTGCGGCGATGTCGCCCGCCGTCACGAGGCGGTCGCGTCGCTTCAAGAACTCGGCAATGCGGCGCTCCGCCTCCTCGACCGGTTCTCGTGAAGCCCCGCCCCACGTGGGAATGGGGTTGGAGACCTTTACCCCGGACGGCAGGTTCGGGCCTTTCTGAATTGCCCCGATGCCCACGAGCCCCTGTTTGCCCCCGCCGTAGTCGTACTGGGCCTGGATGACCGCCCCCGACGGCGGACGGGCGCCCCGCAAGCCGTCGCCGAATTTAATCGTGCCGCTGGTCCGATCGAGGGTGTAAACACGCGGGTCCCCGGTCTCGGCCCTGCCTCCTCCCGGCGCGCGTCGAGAATCGCTGCGGGGAACCTCAGCGGGCGCGGCGATCAGGTCGTCAATGCGGCGCCATCGGTCTCCTCCGACCGTAAGTTCGACGCTGTCCGGAAGAACGGGGGTATTGACGAGCTGTACCTCCTGGTCAGGGTCGCCGGTGCCCTTTCCGAGAAATTCCCCATCGACGCGCGTTCGCTGCTCGACCTGGGCCCCGTTGACGGCGACGACGCTGAAGCGGGACGGCAGTGAGCTTTGCGCCGTACCGGCGGCAGCCGCCGGCTGAATTCGAAGCCACGTGATGAGCCGCTCTGCCACTTCCGTCTCTTCGAGGCTCGGCGGGTACCCCCCGACTCCCTCCTCCAGGGGATCCAAGTCCGACCAGGTCCGAAGCGCCTCGCTGGAGTCGGGAAGTCTGAGTTCGACGATCCCGGGTTCGACGAGCAGGTTTTGTTCGGTTCGGGCCTCGAGAGGACGATACTGGGGAGCGTCAACGTCGGCTCGAGGAAGGGCGAATTGAAGTTCGCCCTGTCGACCGGTGTCGAATTCGCCTTTTGGCGGCAGCACCCGCTCGGCGTCTTCGAGCGAGGGGACGACGGCCACGCTGAGACTCGTCCCCGCCAGAACATCGCGCACATCATCCGGATCGTCGCCGGGACGGGCAAGAAGGGCCAGCCAGAGCGACTGATCGCCCGCCGGAGTGTCCGCATCGAGATCGACCTCGGGCAGCGCTGCGCCGGGACTCGGAGGGGGGAGCGCCGTCGTCTCGTAAAACGTGAGATCCTTCGGACGCTCTTCCTCAAAGCTCGCGAAGAGTTGCTCGTAATGTTCCTGGGCGCTGGACCCCTCCTCCAGCGGCTGTGCCTTCTTATAGTACACCTGTCCCTCGATGGGGAGCACCTCTACGGCATTTGTCGTCCGGAACGGAACCGATCCGGCTTGTACCTCCATTTCGTCCGGAACGGTCACCGGCTCCGCCGGCCCGCGGGGACGGCTGAGTTGGACCAACCCCTCCGCCACGGTGGCGGGCTGGCGCTCAACGCCAAGCAGCTTCAGAAACTTGATTCGATTTCGTTCCGGAACGCGGTTGGCCCGGCTCAACATATTCTCGACCACGAACGAGATGACCTGGAGCATCGTCATGCCCGGGTCGCTCTCGTTAAAGTTGGTCCACTCCGGATTGTGGGCCGGAATACGCGCGATCGCCTCTTCGAAGATCTCCTCGAAGCTTCGGTCGTCAATGGGGGGATCCGGAAGGGACATGTCAATGTGCGGAACTCGGATTGCTGAGTGTAGAGGGTGCCCAATTGCGTCGGGGGAGGTCAGCCGCCGAGGTCGAGCCTCAGACGCACCTGTTCGGGCGTGCCGGTGTCGCGGAGGGTGTAGGCAATGGTGAGCTCAACCGCGCTCGGCTCGTCGGGCACCGGCTCGGCACTCACATCGTCGACAGCGGCGCGGGGCTCCCACCGGGCAAGCGCCCGACGCGTGCGCTCCTCGATCTGGGTGCGCGTTGCGAGCGTATTTGGTTCATACAGAAACCGCTCAAGTCCGCCTCCGAACGAGGGGCGCTTGAGACGCTCCTGAAACTTCGTCTTCAAAATAATCTGAATGGACTCGCGCACGTTCTGCGCGCCGGACGACCACGCAACTCTGCCGTCGGGGCCCACGCGAGGCGGAAAGGCAATGCCACGACTCATGGAATCTCGAAACGTCGGTGATTTGGCAAGGTCGAAAGTTTGGGATTGAGGAATTCCGGGTCGGTTCCTCCGTCTAGTCGCCTGTCGGCAAGGGGAAGCAAATCTTGAAGAAGGGGAGCCACCAGAACACGATGTTTAGGAGCGTGACGATAATCAGCAGGAGGATCAGGGCACAGATCGTGATGATGGGAATGGAGAGTGAGCAGATCATGCCGATGTTTACCCCTGGAGCGGAACCGATCTCTCCCTCCTCGAGCGCATCGAGCGACAAATCCTGCACGCGCTGGGCCTGCTTTCGAAGCTCTTTCGTGAAATGCATGGTGACGCTCTGCGACGAGTTGCGGAGCTCCGCCACGCTCGCCCCCGGGAGGGTAATGTTCATCTCCCGGGCCGGCGCCTCGGCGTCGAAAAACGATGCCATGCGAAACGGGCGCGACGGCTTGCTGACCTCTCTCCTCTTAGACGGAGGGCAGTGCGGTCGCTCGTACACACAGCGCACGACGTACGTCCATCCGGCCTCGGCGGCACTGGACCCGGCATCCCCAGACTCAGTGACCGGGGGTTGAAGGTCGGCGGGCAACTGGTCAGCGTCCTTGAGTGGATCAAGTGCCTTGTTAATGTCTCGCTGCACAGCCGGCGTTGTGGACTCTGGGGCATAGAAGTCCGCCAAAGCACCGGAAATCTCCTCGAAAGCGAGTGTCTTCGAGTCATTCTGCGACGGAAGATCCTCTGGTTTGAGTACCGGGTCGAGCTTCCCTGCCTCAATGTCTGAGGCATTCGCCGCAATTACGCGCAGCGCGGCGGTCGCAGTTTCTGCGGTTTCCCCCAGCGTTCGCACCCCGAGGTTCAATGCGGACACATCAATACGATCGAGGGTCTCAAGCACCGCCCGCTCATCCTCATCCAAACTGTCTCTGTCGTCCGGATTTTTGATCTCCTCGACCACCCCCGGCAGGTGCTCTTCCAGAAACTGCCAGAGATCGAGCCACGCAAAGAGAAGCGGATCGCGTACGTCTGTGGCACTCAATTTCGACGTGTGCTCGTCAGAATCCGGATCCAACCTCTTCTTGAGGTCAGAGAACGCCCCGATGACCCGGGTAGCCAGCTTTGTCTTTCGGGGATCCCCTAGTGAGGGGACCGCTTTCCCTTCGACGTCATCTTTCGGTACCGGTCGCTCCTCCCCATTCTCGCTGCGCTGGATCGGAGCCGTTTCGTAGGTTTCGCGCTTGGCGACGGGAATCAGCCCGGCCCACAAGCGACGGGTCTTCGTCCGTCCATCCAGCGGCGTCTCGGGCGTATAGGTCTGTGGAAACATCGGCAGCCGTTCTTCTCCCTCCGGAACGCGGCGGGAATTGTCGCCAATTGGGCGCCACTCGTCCCCGAACCAGCCGTACTCGCGCGTCCCCGACGCCTCGTCGGACGCGCCCTCGTCTACGCGGCGGCGAAGGACAAAGCTGGCACTCTCGTCGTTCGCGGTGTCAACCGTGCGGTCGGGAAGGCCCCGCTCTCGGCAGACGAGGCTGGAGGTGACAAGGTAGTAGCGTTCGTGGACCGGCTGGTACAGCGGAATTACTGCTGACGACGAGTCAGTCGTATGGCTCGTCCGATTCGTCTCCGTCCCCGCACGGTAGTCGGCGAAGGTCGTGGCTCCGCTTTGGAGTTCCTCCTGGAGCACGTCCATGAAGTCGTCGGTGGCAAACCGCAAGAGCTCCGGCGTCGTGAGGCGCTCACGACTGCCATTCTCCAGGCGCTTCGCCCAGAGCGGTGCGGGGCTGTACCAGTGGATGTCGTGGGCCATGACGGAAATATGGTGAATGGCTCGGGCAATGTGAGAGCGTTCCGGGCGGAACAAACCGACTACCAGATATTCCCTGCACCGGGGGTGTAGCTGGAGCTCACGACACTGTTGGTGATCACCGTGCTCGCCTGCACGACCCCGCTAAACGTCGACATGCCGGCGTTGACCGTGACGGTCCCGGCATTGACCTCAGCCGAAGCGCCGGCGTTGATCGTGACCTTCGAACTGGAGCTCACGGTGACCCCGCTCGATTGCATCTTCACGCTGTTGCCGTTGCTGTCGCGCGCCTCGATGACACCGGGACCGTCTTTGAGCGTGACGGTCTGCCCCCCCGGGGTCTCCAGCTTCAAGGTTTCCTGCCCGTCGGCATCGTCCAAAGTAATCTGAACCCCGTTGCGGGACCGCAGCACCTTCTTTTCGTTGCGCCCCGCGCTATCCATCTGCTCGGGGGGATCGTCCTGGCCGTTCCACAGCGCCCCGACGACGTAAGGGCGACGGGGATTGCCGGCCTCGAAGGTAACGAGAACCTCGTCGTCAACGTCCGGCACAAACCAGCTGCCCCGATCTCCACCGGCCATCATGGTCGCCAGACGGGCCCACGCCTCGTACGAATCCTCCTCTGGATCCGGCGACCAGGGAAGCTCGACCCGGACCCGGCCCTGCCCGTCCGGATCGACGACATCGACGACGACAGCCGGATACACGCCGTAGAACTGGCCCCCAAATCCCTCCGGAAGCCGACGGTCGATTTCCTCATCGTGTGGTTTGTTCATCGGTCGTGGCTACAAATGTCGGAAAGAGTGAGCATGCCTCCCGCCTCGTATTGTGGTCGAAGTGACCGGCCTCGATGAACCCCGTCCTCCGGTTCGAATCGGTCCTGCTCCGTACTGTGCATTATCGTTCCACGTAGGGGCGTTGCACCGTAAAGCGGGTCCGGTATCCATCCTCAGAGTCGAAGGTGTGAACGACCTGCGTGACTGTGTAGCCGTCCCCCTCAAACGGCCCGCCGACGCCGACGAGCTCCAGCTGGGCGCCCACACGCAATCGTCCATCGCCCTCCGCCACCCCTCGGCCTTCGACGAACCGGCGCGCGTTTTGTCGGAAGGAGGCTTCGGCGACGGCCCGGGCTTCCGAGGTGGAGAGCGGCGTGGTATGCACCATCTGCTCGGTGCGGGACCCGAGGGCGTCCTCTAACGCAGAAGCACCACTCAGTCCCCCGTTAATCTCTCCCTGGATTGCCGTCTCGTCGGCCGTCTCGGCGATGGACTCTTTGGCCTGAACGTCCCACCCGCTCACCGTAAAGTCCGTCTGCTGATGGGCGAGATCCGCCCGGCCGTTGAACGTCCGAAGCCCTTCACCAAACGTGAGCGTGAGCTCCCCGGCATCCCGACGAGATCGGGCCTGCATCCGGAGCGTATCGCCCTCTACCCAGACCTCCGCGTCGATGGCCCGGGCCCGGTGGCGGAGAAAGGCGAGATCACTCTGATTCACCTGCGCGAGAACGTCGTGGGTCGGCCCGTCGACGTCGAGGTCGGTCTTTAAGCTGTGATCGCGGGCAATTTGCCCGGCGACATCTTCGTCGGAGACGTTCTCGAACGTCCGGGTGCGACGTGTCATGCGGAGGTCTTGAAGCCGATCTTCTGCCAACACGACAACCGTGGGGGGCTGCGTCCCCGGCACCTGCGACTCGAGTCCGGTCACGCGTCCTTCAAACACCGTATGGGCCTCGGTGCCCCCGAGGGCTTCAATTCGAAGCTCGGTCCCGAAGTCGAACGTCTCGCGGTCGAGGTAGAGGAAACCGACTTCTCCGCCGCCAAGGGGCCCCCAGTTGGCAAAGGTCGCCTCGCAGTTGTACAGCCCGTCTGTGGTTTCCTCGATCCGCAGCGTCAATAGATCTTCAGCGAGGCGCTCCCGCACCTCCCCATCCACGGCAATCGTAGGTCGCGCAGCGACAAGGCCGGGACTCACTCCTGCGTCGGGCATGAGGAACGGAAAACGGTTCGTTGAAAAGGCGTTGGATGAGAACTCCAGCTCCCCCTCGACGTCCTAATGTGCTCTGAGGCGACGACGCCGACGCTCCGCACGATCCACAATGTCGATCACGTCGATCGGGCGAACCTGAGGCTGATCGCTCGGGGTCTGCTCCTGATCCTCGTCGCTCTCCCCGTTCGGCGACTCGGGAATAATTTCGAAATCGTTGATGATTACGCTCATGAGCGGTCCTATTCTCGGGTCGTAAGGAAAATTAGGCTTGCTGGGCACCTCCATTTCCGTAGCCCTCCGCCCACTCAAACTGGATCTCTTTCCTCGATATGGAGATTGATACCGTGGCGCGGAGCGGACGCCCTTCCTGGTTGAAAAATTCCAGTGTTTCGTCCATCGAATCCATGACTCCGTCGAACTGAAAGGACCCCCAGACGAACCGGATGCCAGGCGGAATGTACTGTCCTTCCTTCTTTCCCTCCTCCAGATCCCGCATGAACATGTTGACGTCCTCCGTCAGTTTTCGGACATCCTCTTCGTCTTCCTCCGGATGCGTCACGTCGAAAAGGAGCTCGACACTCAGTGTGGTGCTGCCCTTTCCAACGTACTGCACCCCGGAGCTCCCCTGCTGATCGTTTCCGGACTTCTGGTTCGTGTAGTTTACTTGCAGGGTCTGGGGATTGAACTGGACTTCAATCCGCTGCGCGCCGTCCTTTTTTATGGGGGTCCCATCGTCATCGAACTCGAGCTCCACGAGCTCCGCGCGGGGAGTTCTCTGTTCTTCGGGCATGAGGATGGACGTTAGCGATGAGGAGGTATTGCGATCGGCGTACGTTCTCCACTGGGAAACCGTGGATAACCTACTCGGAGCCAGAGTCCGACAGGTCGATGTCCATGCGTTCGTAAGAAATCTGCATCTCTTCGATGGCCACGCCCCCATCCGTGGCGTTGAGGCTGGGCGCCCGTAGCTTGACGGGCAGACAGCCAAACAGCTCGAACCGGGCGTTTACGGACGACTCTCCCTCCGTTCCTTCAGCACGTTCTGCTCCGGCGGTTTCATCGTCTCCACTCCACGACGAGGATAGCATCTCTACAGTCGTTTTGGCCCGAAGACTGTATTCCCCCTCGTTCACGCGATTGAACCATTTCCAGAGGTCGAATGAATTCGTCATGCCACGCTTGAGCGTAAGCGTCCCGTACGTCACCGGCCCGACGAGCTGATGCTGGGTAACGTTGTTGCCCCCCTCCCGGTGCGTCTCCGGCTCCATCGTCATCTCGAGCCCGTCGCATTCGGAGAACGCAGCCTCGCAGAGTTCAGACCCTTCTGGTTCAATCCCCACTCGGAAGTTGAACGTGGTGAAGGGCCGATCCGTCACGGGGTCATTCTCAGGCATCGAACCGCGAGTGTATCGTCAGAAATCTAGCGAAGTCGAGCGGAGCAGCACTGGCCCTCAGGTCTCACGCAGGCACCGGCACTCCCGACTCACTGAGTACTGGAGCTTGGCCATTCTGCTGCACCA
>CAYRPX010000067.1:9294-12854 GCA_964426195.1 uncultured Salinivenus sp. | reverse complement strand
TGAATCGAACCTCCTTCAGATTCAGAATAATGTCGGACACGTCCTCCGTGACTCCGGGGATCGTGGAAAACTCGTGCTGAACGCCGTCGATCTTGACGGCGGTAATAGCAAGCCCGCGGAGGGAGGACAGCAGCACGCGACGAAGTGCGTTTCCGATGGTGACTCCATATCCCCGTTCGAGCGGGCCCATAACGAATTGACCTTCGGAATCGGAAACTTCTTCGACTTGGACGCCTTCCGGCATCTGAAGCCCTTGATTACTCATACGCTAGGATCAAAAAATTGTAGGGGTGTAGCGATCGTGTTGAGACCGAGCACCAACTATTGCGCTCGGCGGCCTGAACAAAGGTCCCGCAGTGGCTACTACTTCGAGTAGAGCTCCACAATGAGCTGCTCGTCAATGTTCTCGGGAATTTCCTCCCGGTTGGGGTAATCAATGAATTTCCCTTTCATCTCTTGCCGATCGACCTCCAGCCAGGAGAAGGTACGCTTCCGGTGTTCGAGGTTTGTCTGAATCACCTCTAAGTCCTGACTGCCTGGTTTCACAGACACGATGTCGTCTGGCGACATCGCGTAGGAGGGAATGTCCACCACCTCATCGTTCACCATGATGTGTCGGTGGGCCACGAACTGCCGGGCCTGACGGCGTGTCCGGGCAATTCCCATTCGGAAGACGGTATTGTCGAGCCGAGACTCCAGAAGAATCAGGAGCCTCTCGCCCGTCACGCCCTGCATGCGCGACGCCTTGTCAAAGAGATTCTTGAATTGGCGTTCGAGCAGCCCGTAGGTGTACTTAGCCTTCTGCTTCTCCTTCAACTGCACGGCGTACTCGCTCTCCCGACGGCGACGGGACTGCCCGTGTTGGCCGGGAGGATAGGGCTTTCGCTCCAGTGCCTTCGAGGGCCCAAAAATGGGCTCCTTGAAGCGACGCGCAATTTTTTGCTTGGGACCTCTGTATCGAGCCATATTGCAATATCGAGTTTCGAATTTCGAGTGTCGAATGAACAGCGAGCGGAGTGCCGTCTCCGGCCCACAGGCCTATTCGACACTCGCTACTCGTCATTCGAAATTGGTCAGACGCGGCGGCGCTTCGGCGGACGACAACCGTTGTGGGGAAGAGGAGTGACGTCGCGGATGCTCGCGACCTCGAGTCCGGCCTCGGACATTGCCCGAATGGCACCCTCCCGGCCAGACCCCGGCCCCTTCACGTACACGTCTACGCGACGGAGCCCTAGATCGTACGCCTCATTCGCCGCGGATTCGCCGGCCTTCTGGGCCGCGTACGGTGTGTTTTTTCGGCTTCCTTTAAAGCCCATCTTGCCAGCACTCGCCCACGAGATGGTGTTGCCGTACTGATCGGTAAGCGTAACAATCACATTGTTGAATGTGGCTTTGACGTACGCCCGGCCGTTCGACTCAACGACCACATTTTTCTTTCGAGGCGTTCGCTTACCACCTTTTTGATCTCCTTCAGCCATGAGAAAATGGAAGTCAGTTTAAAATATGAATCTGGGTCGAGAGCACGCTCGCTAGAATTCTACAGTAGGTCGGGCCATTACTTCTTCTGCGTTGACTGACTACGTCCCGCCACGGTCTTGCGCTTGCCCTTCCGGGTTCGAGCATTAGTCCGGGTGCGCTGACCATTTACGGGCAAACCCTCACGGTGGCGCTTGCCGCGATAGCAGCCGATGTCCTTGAGGCGTTTGATGTTCATCTGGACTTCAGTGCGGAGTTGTCCCTCGACGGTATAGTCCTCCTCAATAATACGGCGGACCCGCTTCGTCTCACTCTCGGTCCACTCTCGGGGCCGCTTACTTTCATCAATCTCGGCCTTCCCTAAGACTTCGTTGGCCCGCGACCGACCAACGCCATAGATATCGGTGAGCGCAATTTCCCCGCGCTTATCCTCTGGTATGTCAACTCCTTCGATTCTCGGCATACCTTATTCGATTGGTTTCGTTCGACAATCCGTGCAACTATTGTACTGCCCTCCTCCCCCACAATCAGCAGAGGAATGAATTGGCAAAATTCCTCAATTCTTGTAGCGATACACAATCCGCCCCTTCGAAAGGTCATACGGCGACATCTCGACCTTGACCCGATCGCCCGGCAAAATCTTGATATAGTTCATCCGCATTTTTCCGGACAGGAGGCCGAGAATCTCGTGCCCATTCTCCAGACGAACACGAAACTGTGCGTTGGGAAGTGCTTCGATGACTTCCCCATCCTTCTCGATGGCTTCTTCTTTTGCCATTAGCGGGTAGTAGTCTCTTTGAGAGCGTCGATCTCGTAGGGAGGCGTAATAACGTCTTCGATATACTCAAAATTCGACAGCACCTCGGCCTCTCCCTCCCGCACCACAACCATGTGCTCGTAATGGGCCGACGGACGGTTATCGGCCGCACGAACGGTCCATCCGTCCGCGTCCGTGGTCACCTGAGCAGTTCCTCGGTTGATCATGGGTTCGATACAAATGGACAATCCGGACTTGAGCAACCGTCCCTGTTCCGGCTGTCCGAAGTTTGGGACCTGGGGGTCTTCGTGTAGACTCCGACCAATGCCGTGGCCCACAAGGTCCCGCACGACACTAAAGCCTTGGGATTCACAATGTGTTTGCACAGCATGGCTGATGTCTCCCACCCGCTGCCCGGCCACGGCCTGTTCGATTCCTTTCAGGAGGGCCTCGTAAGTTGTGCGGCAGAGCGACGCGTTTTCCTCGTCGACGGTGCCCACCGCAAAGGTATATCCCCAGTCCCCGTAATACCCGTTCAATTTCGCACCACAGTCAATCGATAACAGATCTCCGTCCTGAAGCGCATAGTCATCCGGAATGCCGTGCACCACCACATCGTTCACGGAGGTGCAGAGCGTATTGGGAAAGACGTTGTCGCCTACTTGATAACCTTTGAATGCAGGTTCGGCCCCGTGTGTTCGGATGTGGTCCTCCGCGATCGCATCGAGCTCTTGCAGTGTGGTCCCTACCTCAATGTGACGGGCCACCTCCGCGAGCGTACGGCCCACGAGGTCTGCACTCTCGCGCAGACGGTCAATTTCGCGTTGGCTCTTCAAATGAACCATAGGAACTCCCCAGATTCGATTCCAAAGACGGGTCAACCACTGCATAAGGACATCGGTTCGGCCACAAAGGGGTCTACAAGCCGCCACCTTGTCGGGGGCTGCGCATCTTGCCGCTCTTCATAAAGCCATCGTAATGTCGCATAAGCAGGTGACTCTCAATCTGTTGGAGAGTATCCAAGGTCACCTGTACTAGAATGAGCAGACTCGTCCCACCGTAGAACATTGCAAAGCCTTGCGAGACCCCCGCACGCATGGCAAACGCCGGAAGAATGGCCACGAGCCCCAGGAAAATCGATCCCGGTAGAGTAATCCGAGTCAAAATCGTGTCGATGAATTCGCTGGTCTGTTTGCCCGGCCGGATGCCTGGAATAAAGCCGCCCTGTCGCTTCATGGTGTCCGCCATCTCCTGCGGATTGACCGTAATCGCGGTGTAGAAGTAGGTGAAGAAGACGACCACGACGAAGAAAAATGCTGAATACCCG
>CAYRPX010000067.1:0-9284 GCA_964426195.1 uncultured Salinivenus sp. | reverse complement strand
GAAGAACGACGCGATCGTCGACGGGATGAACATGATCGACTGGGCGAAGATGATGGGCATCACGCCCGCCGCGTTAACCCGCAAGGGAAGGTACTGGGTAGTCCCCCCTTGCACCTTCTGCCCCACAACCCGCTTCGCGTACTGAACAGGGATGCGACGCATGCCCTGCGACACGAGAACGACGGCTCCCGTCACGAGCACCCAGACCCCAATCTCGACGAGCAGGATGAAGATGTTGTCCCCGATCAGGCTCACCTCGTTCATCAGTGCCCGTGGCAGGAACGCAATAATGCCGATCATAATGATCAGCGAGATGCCGTTTCCGATGCCGTCTTCGCTGATGCGCTCTCCGAGCCACATGACGAACGCCGTGCCGCTCGTCAGAACGACCACAGTCGTGATCGTAAACAGCGTCGAGTTAATGACGACTGCCCGTCCGGTGGCCCCAGCCAAGAGATTGATGGAGTACCCAATCGACTGAAGCGCCGTAATCCCGATCGTTCCGTACCGGGTCAGCTGTGTAATGCGCCGACGACCCTCCTCTCCTTCCCGCTGCAGTTTTTGAAAGTAAGGTACGACAGCCCCCATCAGTTGGATGATGATGGAGGCCGTAATATAGGGCATGATGCCCAGGGCAAAGATACCGGCCTGTTTGAACGCTCCGCCGACGAACATGTCGAGAAACCCAAACAATCCGCCTCCGCCCTCCTGTGCCCGTACTTGGGACAGCGCGGCGGCGTCCACACCCGGCAGCGTCACGTGCGTCCCGAGTCGGTAGATGATTAGGAGTCCGAGCGTATAGAGGATCCGCTCGCGGAGCTCCTGGACGCTCCAGATGTTACGGATACTTTCGGCAAAACCAGCCATGAGTCAGCGTCTTTGTGCGTGAGCCGCGGGGGAGCAGGCGAGTCTACCGGATCGACCTTATTCGTCAATGACGGTGGTCGACCCGCCCGCCTCTTCAATCTTGTCACGGGCAGAATCGCTGAAATCGTGGGCCGAGACCTCAAGTGGAGCGTCCAGAGGCCCATCCCCCAGGATCTTCACCCGATCGGCACTGCGCACCGCCCCCAGGTCTGCGAGGACCTCCGGCGTGACAGGTTCATCCACACCGAGTCGGCCCTCATCCACGAGGCGCTGTAGGCGCCTGACGTTCGTGATATGGTAGTCGGTACGGAAGGGCTCCTGGTTGAACCCATGCTTCGGCACACGCTGGAAGAGGGGCGTCTGTCCCCCCTCGAACCAGATCGGGCGATTCTTTGCCCCCGATCGGCTGCTCTGTCCCTTCGTGCCGCGCGTAGAACTGTGAGCGCCACGCCCGGAGCCTTCGCCACGTCCGAGGCGCTGCTTCGAATGAGTGGCCCCTTCCGCGGGCTTGAGGTTGCTCAAATCCATGGGTCTGTTGTTGTTCGCGTCACATTCGCGTGCAATGTCTGCCCCTCCACCTTGCCGAACAGCACTCTGCTATCCATCTACTCTTCGTCGTCGATTTCTTCGACCTCCAGCAGGTGCTCAACTTTGTTGATCATGCCTCGGATCTGGGGCGTGTCGTCGTGGACGACTGTGTCTCGGATGCGATGCAGGCCGAGCGCCCGTACGGTGGCCCGCTGGTCGGCTCGGCACTCGTTCGTACTGCGCACCTGACGAATCTTGAGCTTGTTCATCTCTCCGACGCGTCTTGTGACCGCAGTGCTCAGCGCTAACCATTGAAGACCTTTTCGAGGGGAATGTCCCGGCGACGGGCCACTTCAAGGGCATCCTCCACCTCTGCGAGTGCATTAATGGTAGCCTTCACCTGATTGTGCGGATTGGAGGTCCCTATCGACTTCGTAAGCACATTTCGGTATCCCGCGCATTCGAGCACGGCCCGCACACCTCCTCCGGCAATCACGCCGGTACCGGGAGCGGCCGGCTTCAGAACCACTTTTCCGGCATCCTGCTTGCCCACCACCTTATGCGGAATCGTGCCGTCGCGCAGGGGAACGCGGATTACATTTTTCTTGGCGTCGTCGGCCCCTTTCGAGATCGCACTCGATACTTCGTTGGCCTTGCCGAGCCCCGCTCCCACGAGGCCGTCCTCGTTCCCAACGACGACAACGGTGTTAAATGAAAATCGACGTCCGCCCTTCACGACCTTCGAGACGCGATTGACCGATACGAGACGATCAACCCAGTTCTCCTGTCGCTTCTCGGCGTTGACGCGCTTACGTTCTTTTCGGTCCGCCATGTCTGTGCGTGCTGCGTGCTGGAATAACGTGCGAGGAGGTCCAGAGGCAATCGGTGGAGGTTAAAACTGGAGCCCACCCTCGCGGGCTCCTTCGGCCAGTGCCTGAACGCGACCGCGGTACTTGTATCCACCGCGATCAAAGACCACCTTCTCGATGCCTTCCTCCTGAGCCCGGTCGGCAAGGAGTTCGCCGACGGCCCGGCTCTCTTCAGTGGGAGTGTCGCCGTCGACGTCGTCCGCAAGACTCGATGCGGAGGCCAGGGTGTGTCCCTCCAGGTCATCAATCAGTTGAGCATAGATGTATCGGTTGGATCGATACACAGACAGCCGGGGACGTACCGACGTCCCAAACATCGACTCCCGGATGCTGTCGTGGATCCGCTGCCGGCGTTCGACTTTTTCCTTCTTTCCCTTTGGCATAACCGCTGTACCTTCGTGGGTCGTACAATCGAAACGAGGTCTCTCTTCTGGAAAGAGACCGGGCGTTTAGCTAACGGGCCGCCGTCTTGCCGGCCTTGAGGGGCACGTGCTCATCGACGTAGCGCACCCCCTTTCCTTTATAGGGCTCGGGAGGGCGGAGACTCCGAATCTTTGCCGCCACCTGGCCCACAAGTTCTTTGTCAACTCCCTCCACCGTAATGATGTCGTCCTGCCCCCGATCCGAATCTACGGACACTGCAACTTCGCTCGGCGGGAGGAAGAAAATGGGATGGGAGTACCCGAGCGCAAGCTCAAGAGTATCGTCAGACATCTGTGCCCGATACCCGACCCCGATGATCTTCAACTCTTTCTTGTAGCCCTCCGTAACTCCCTCCACCATGTTCTGCAGCAGCGACCGGCTCAGGCCGTGGAGCGAACGGTGCCGCTTCTGATCAGTCGGCCGTCGGACCACAACGTGGTCGTCGTGGACCTCGATGGTCATCTCCGGATCAATTTGCTCCGTCAAGGTGCCTTTGGGGCCCTCGACAGTGACGACATTTGCGTCGTCGACCGTCACGGAGACGTCATCGCCGAAAGGGACCGGATTGTTTCCTATTCGAGCCATAGATTCGTTAGTTCGTCTCGTGGACCGGAAGTGGACATGCAGGGGCACCTGTAAACAAAGGCACCCGCAAACACAAGAGAGTTAAAAGATTTTGGCCAGCACCTCTCCACCGACGCCAAATCGTCGCGCTTCCTTGTCACTCATCACGCCGCGCGATGTCGAAAGGATGACAATACCGAGGCCATTCTTTACCTCCGGAAGGTTGTTCGAATCCGCGTACTCACGACGACCGGGTCGCGATACGCGCTCCATCATACGGATGGCTGGCTGCTCGTATTCGTCATACTTCAAGTACACACGAAGAAGTCCCTGCTTCCCATCGTCGATATTGAGGTAGTTTTTGATGTACCCCTTCTCGAGAAGAATCTGGGTCATGGCCCGCTTCAGCTTCGAGGCAGGCACGTCCACGTAGGTCTGCTCCGCCTGCTGCGCATTCCGGAGGTGGGCGAAATAGTCCGCTACGGGATCAGAAATACCACTCATACAAGTATTGGGGTTTGAATTTCTGATTTTAGATTATAGGGTTTGGAACTAATCGAAGCTCAAAACCCACAATCTAAAACCTAAGACATAATCACCAACTCGCTTTCCGAATGCCTGGGATCTTACCCTCCAGGGCGAGTTCTCGGAAGCAAATTCGGCACACGCCGAATTTGCGAAGATATCCGCGAACGCGGCCGCACAATTCACACCGATTGTTCTGGCGGACCGGGCTCGAGTTGCGAGGGAGCTTCTGCAGCTCTACCCACTTTTCCTCCTCCTTCAGCCGCTGTCGCTTCTCCTTATACTTCTCGTACAACTCCTTACGCTTCTCTTCGCGGGCAATCCAGCTCTTTTTGGCCATCTCGTTTGTTGTCAAATCTGTCCTATAGCAAACGCACAGCGGTGCACTCCCCAATTTACGGCTATACCTCAGCTGTCTCTTCCTCCCCCCGACGGACAAAGGGCATCCCGAGTCCCTTGAGCAAAGCGTAGGCCTCCTCATCGGTTTCCGCATCGGTCACGAACGTGATGTCCATTCCGTCGATGCGGTCGACGTTGTCAACGTCGATCTCCGGGAAAATAATTTGCTCGTCGATGCCAAGCGTATAATTGCCGTGTCCATCAAAACTCCGGTCCGGCACCCCCTCGAAGTCCCGGATGTTGGGAAGCGCAAGTGTGACAAGCCGGTCGAGAAACTCGTACATTCGCGCCTCTCGAAGCGTCACCTTCACCCCCACAGGCATCCCCCTCCGAACATCAAAACTCGCGATGCTCTTCTTCGCCCGTCGGATCGTTGGGTGCTGCCCCGTAATCTGCCGCATTTCTTCGACGGCGTCGTCAAGGGCCTTCTGGTTTTCAGAAACCTCCCCAATTCCCCTGTTGACGCAAATCTTTTTCAGGCGCGGGATCTCCATCGGGTTCTCGTACCCAAACTGATCTTCCAGCGTAGATCGAACCTCGTCCTGATACCGTTTTTGAAGTCGCGGAGCGTCGGCCATAGGTCAAAAATCAGAACTCAGGCAAAGCGTCAGCGACGTCGGACTCACCGAGCAACGATACGCGAACATCGCAGACGTTGAAAACCAATGATTTATGAATGGGGTTCCACCTGCACAAATGCTTCACGCCGTGCGAAGCGCCCCGTGATGACTACTCGTCGAGCTCCTCCCCCGTTGTTTTGGCATATCGCACCCATCGGGATTTCCCCGTTTCCGGATCTTCCACCTTCTTTCGTCCAATTCGCGTGGGGTTGCCTTCGCTATCGATTGGATTGACGTTCGACACGTGGATCGGGGCCTCCCGCTCGATGCGTCCTCCCTCCCGATTGGACCGGCTCGGCTTTTCGTGGAAGACGCGAATGTTGACGCCCTCTACGATGACTCGCTCCTCGTCGGGAAAGACTTTCAGAACCTTCCCAACGTATCCGGCTTCGCGGTCTTGACCGGCGGACTTGGCGGACGTGATGGTCTTGTTCAGCATGACCATGTCGCCCTTCTTCACGTGCAGCTTCTTCATGGCAATTGTAGGTTTCGAATTTCGAGTGTCGGATGCGAAGCGAACGTCGAAGCGATTCGGCACTCGACATTCGGCATTCGAAAGCGGCTACAGCACCTCCGGGGCCAATGAGACGATGCGCATAAACTGCTTCTCGCGCACTTCCCGCGCTACGGGCCCAAAGACGCGCGTCCCCACGGGTTCTTCCTGGGGATTGATGAGAACGGCGGCATTTTCGTCGAAACGGATGTAAGTGCCGTCGTTCCGGCGCGTTTCTTTGGCCGTGCGCACGACGACGGCGCGGCTCACGTCCCCTTTGTTGATTTCTCCGCTCGGGATGGCCGACTTCACAGACACCACAATCTGGTCTCCAATGCCGGCGTAGCGGCGTCCGCTACTACCGAGCACCCGAATGCACTGCACCTCTTTGGCGCCGCTGTTGTCGGCCACGTTGAGTCGTGTTTCTTGCTGAATCATGGGATGTCCCTTTCAGGTTCAGAGTACAAAATTTCAGACGCCCCCAGGACATGGAGATAAATCTGTCAAAGCGAGCCTCTGGGTCAACCACTGAGCCGCCCTCCAACCCTCGCCCGCCGAGGACCTACTTGGCCCGTTCGATGATGTCGACGAGACGCCACCGCTTATTCTTGCTAATGGGGCGGGTTTCCATAACCCGAACCGTGTCTCCTTCACGAGCTTCGTTTTCCTCGTCGTGAGCCATGAACGTTGAGGACCGCTCCAGGTACTTCCCGTACATCGGGTGCTTCATTTGGCGACGGACGGACACAGTGATACTCTTGTCCATCTTGTCGGACTCGACGACGCCAATCCGTTCCTTGCGGTCGTTGCGGTCGACGACCGACTCATCCTGCTCGTCAATGTCTTCTTCAGTGTGCTCTTCAGTCTGCTCCATAAGACCCTATCGGCAATATGCGCTTCTGAGTGGGGCGTTCGTGCATCGAAGAATCGGGCAGGCAATTCCTACGCCACCTCCTCGGCGGCCTGCTGCTTCTCGTTTCGAATGGTTTTAAGGCGAGCAATGAGGCGACGCTTGGTGCGAAGCAGGATCGGATTTTCCAGGCGCCCTCGAATGGCGTGCTGGAACTGCAACTCCTCCAGTTGCTCCTCTTCTTCGTCAATGCGCGTCTCAATTTCCTCAATGCTCAAGTCGCGAATCTGATCGGCATCCATCGGTCTATACGGATTGAATGTAACGGTCCCCGAAGACACGCAGCGCGACTACTCCTCCGCGCGAGAGCCCGGTCGCACCACAAACTTGGTTTTGATCGGCAGCTTGTGCTTGCCGAGACGCAGGGCCTCGCGGGCGCCTTCCTCATCTGCTCCCCCGCCTACCTCGAAAATCACGTTCCCCGGCTGGACGGGCGCGACGTAGTGCTCGGGCTCGCCTTTCCCTTTCCCCATCCGGGTCTCCGCCGGTGTTTTCGTCACGGGCTTGTCGGGAAACACGCGGATCCATACTTTTCCGGCTCGCTTCAGGTAGCGGTTGATGGCCACCCGGGCCGCTTCCAGTTGACGACTCGTGATCTCCCCCTCCTCGAGGGCCTTCAGTCCATAGTCGCCAAAGCTAAGGCGGGTACCTTTGACGGCATACTTGTTTCGCTTCAGGCCCTGGTTGCGCTGGACCTTTCGGTGCTTCGTATCTTTGGGCTCAAGCATGGATCGTAGGTGCGTATACGCGTGAACTTATCTCGGTAAACCTCGAAAAGAAACCAGACCTCGGGGCTAAGACCCTTCACGCCGTTGACGCCGCTGCTGCGGCGACTCCTTCATCTTGCGCTGCTGGGCCTGCACGTTCGGACTCAGGTCCGGCTTGCCCAGAATCTCGCCCCGGTGGATCCAGACCTTCACTCCAATCGTGCCGTAGATCGTGCGAGCCGTCTCCTGAGCAAAGTCAATGTCGGCACGGATGGTGTGGAGCGGCACGCGGCCTTCCATGTATTCTTCTACGCGGCCCATTTCGGCCCCGCCGAGACGCCCGGCTGCTCGGAGCCGAATCCCCTCAGCCCCCATGCGCATGGCCGCCTGCTTAGCCTGCTTCATCGCCCGACGGAACGAAATTCGGCCCTCTAGCTGCTGGACAATGTTCTTGGCCACCAGCGTCGCGTCGAGCTCGGGACGCTTGATTTCGCTAATGTTAATCTGGATGTCCTTCCCCGTGAGGGTTTCCAGTTCTCCCCGCAGCTTCTCGACCTCGGATCCTCCTCGTCCAATGACAACCCCCGGCCGGCTGGTATGAAGAGTAAGGATGACCCGCTCCGGCGTGCGCTCAATGACGGCCCGGCTCAGGCCGGCCCGCTTCAGACGCGTATGCAGGTAGCGGCGAATCTCCTCGTCCTCGACGAGCTTGTCCTGAAAGTCGGTCTCCGAATACCAATTGGAGTCCCAACCCCGGATGGCACCGAGGCGAAAGCCAATGGGGTGTGTTTTCTGGCCCACAGGTGTGTACCTCGTAGTTTTAGTTCAAAAAACAACGTGTAACGTCTGAGATCGTCCGGCTTACGCTGCCGCTTCGGGCTCCTCCTCTTCTTCCACCGCCACGACCACCTTCAGGTGCGTTGTGCGCTTGCGAATGGGGGCCGCACGACCGCGAGCCCGCGCCTGATGGCGCTGAAAAGTCGGGCCTTCGTCGGCTCGAATTTCCTTCAACTGGAGCGCTCCCTCATCAAATCGCTCGTCGTACTGGTCCATGAGATTGTAGACCGCTGAGCGAATTGTCTTCTCGACAACGCTCGTCACCTTTTGCGGCATGTAGTCCAGGATCGCGACCGCCTCCGGCACGCTACGATCCCGAACGAGATTGATGACGCGGCGCATCTTGAGGGGGGAGCTCCGGATGTATCGGCGGAGGGCTCGTGCTTGCATGTCTCGTCGTGCAGTTTACAGTATGGATCATGGTCCCGCGAGGGAATCCCCCACGGATCGGAATCTCCCGGCGCGGTCACCGAGTGGGTCCTACTGACCGGGCTTGCGAATGCGCTGGTCCACCTTCGCCTGCGAGTGCTCGGTGAAGGTACGTGTGGGGGCAAACTCGCCCAGCTTATGGCCCACCATATTCTCGGTCACGTACACCGGAATAAACTGATGACCGTTGTGAACGGCGAACGTGTGACCGACGAAGTCTGGCGTAATAATGGAGTCTCGGCTCCACGTTTTGATGACTTTCTTCTCGTCGGACTCATTGAGCGCGTCGACCTTGCGCTGCAACTTGTAGTAAACGTACGGGCCTTTGCGTAAAGAGCGGGGCATGGGGTCGAAAAGATTAAATCCTAAATGCGGACGGCGCGCAACGGGTTATCGAGCGGGGGGCGCCAGCTGCGGGAGATTACGTGCCACTTCCTTGTTTGTCTGACTCTGAGCGCCGCCGAATAATGTATTTGTTCGACTCTTTGTTGCGCTTTCGAGTTTTGTATCCCTTCGCAGGGACGCCTTTCCGCGAACGGGGGTGGCCTCCAGACTTGAGTCCTTCACCTCCGCCCATGGGATGATCGATCGGATTCATCGATACCCCTCGAGTGCGTGGACGGCGTCCGAGCCATCGGTTGCGCCCGGCTTTGCCGAGCTCCACGTTTTCATGTTCGACGTTGCTCGTGGTCCCGACGGTCGCCCGGCATCGCGACGGAATCAGGCGGGTTTCCCCACTGGGTAGTTCCAGGGTCGCGTAGTCGCCCTCTCGGGCCGTCAGTTGGGCGTGCGTACCGGCAGCACGGGCAAGCTGTGCCCCCTTTCCGGGCCGCATCTCGATGCAGTGCACCTGCGTCCCTAGAGGGATGTTCTTCAGTGCCAAGCAGTTGCCCACTTCGGCCCGTGCCTGGGGACCGTTCATCACCGTCTGGCCCACCTCCAGGCCATCCGGAGCAATGATGTAGCGCTTTTCCCCGTCGGCGTAGGCGAGCAGAGAAATCCGGGCCGAGCGATTCGGATCGTACTCGATCGTCTTCACCTGAGCCGGAATGCCGTCTTTGTCGCTCCGCTTGAAGTCAATCTTCCGGTAGCGACGCTTGTGGCCGCCGCCGC
>CAYRPX010000066.1:0-12863 GCA_964426195.1 uncultured Salinivenus sp. | reverse complement strand
CTCGTCCACGTCTCGGACCTGTCCTGGACCAAGAAGATTCGGCATCCGGGGGACATGGTCGATGAGGGGCAGGAGCTCGACGTCGTGATTCTCAACATTGATGAGGATCGACGCCGCATCTCGCTGGGCCACAAGCAGGTGAAGACGAACCCCTGGGATCAGTTTGCCGACGCCTACGAAGAGGGCAACGACACGACCGGCGAAGTTGTCCGGGTGGAGGACAAGGGGCTCGTCGTGCAACTTCCCCTCGACGTGGAAGCCTTCGTGCCGGGAAGCGAGCTTAAGAACGGACCGAAGGAGTTCAAAAACTACTACCACGAGGGCGACGAACTCGATCTCCGAGTCATTCGCTTTGACAAGGACCAGAAGGACATCGTCCTCAGTGAGACTGCGAAAGAGGAGGACGAGCGCAAAGAGGAGAAGGAAGAAGAAGAGCGCGAAGCCCGTGAGGAAGAGCGCGAGCGTGAAGAGGCAGTCCGCGACTTCAAGGAGCAAGAGCAGGAGCCGGAGGAGCCGACGACCGGTCCTACGACGCTCGGCGAGCTTTCGGGCCTGGCCGATCTCCGTCGGGAGATGGAGGAAACCGAACGACAGGAAGCCGAAGCCACCGAGCAGGCGCCTCAAGAGACGGCCGCCGATGCGGGGAAGGAAGAAACAGACGAAGCTGAAGATACAGCTGAAGCGACCGATACCGGTGAAGCGACCGACGAAACGGAGGGAGAGGAGGCGTCGGAGGCCGTCACGGAGGAGGCCCCTGAGGAATCGGCGTTCGACGAAACGTCAGGCTTCCCCGAAAATTTTCCGCGCGTTTCGCGGCTCGAGAGTGCCGGGGTGGACACGCTGGCCGAGCTCCGGGATGTCGACGATCTGACTGAGCTGAACGGCATCGGGTCGGCCTACGCCGAAGACATCTCCGAGGCCCTTGACGAGTTCGACGAGACCGGTTCGGTAGGTAGTTAACCGAGGGCAACTCCCTTTTCGGAACCGTGAATTGAAGTGAAGGGACGGCTTCCCATGAGGGGGCCGTCCCTTTTGCATTGGAGCTCTCCGCAGGCAGGGATCGAGCTGTCGCGCGGACCGAGAGTTTGAAAACAGCCCCGCTGAATTTCTTCCCTCTACGATTTTTTCAAGATCCTTTCCCCACTATGGAAGAGAACCAAGAGTATCTACCGAGTGCCAGCAATTCGTTTACGATTCGGCTGTTGATTGCCAATCGGCCCGGAATGCTCGCAAAGGTGACGTCCGCGATTGGGGAAAAGGGGGGTAACATTGGGGCCATCGACATTGTGCGGGCCGATAAGGAAGAACTAACCCGCGATATTACGATCAACACTCGGAGTGACGAACACGCGCAGTCGATTGTCGACGAAATTCGGGCAATCGATGGGGTGGATGTGGTCAACATTTCCGACCGCACCTTTCTGTTGCACCTTGGTGGGAAACTGGAGGTGGAGAGCAAGTCTCCCCTCCGGACCCGGGATCAGCTCTCAATGGCCTACACGCCCGGGGTGGCTCGTGTTTGTGAGGCGATCCACGAGCAGCCCGCGGATGCGCACCGACTTACGATTAAGAGCAACACGGTCGCTGTGGTGTCAGACGGCACGGCCGTCCTCGGCCTTGGGGACATCGGCTCCGGGGCTGCGATTCCGGTGATGGAAGGGAAGGCCCAGCTTCTCAAGGAATTTGCGGACGTAAACGGCTTTCCAGTCTCCCTCGATACGACCGATGTCGAGGAGATCGTCGAGACTGTCCGGCACATTGCGCCGGTGTTCGGGGGAATCAATCTAGAAGACATCGCGGCCCCTCGCTGCTTTGCCATCGAGGAGCGCCTGAAAGAGGATTTGGACATTCCCGTTTTCCACGACGACCAGCACGGCACGGCCGTGGTAACGGTTGCGGCCCTTCTGAATGCCCTGACGATTGTGGACAAAGACCCCGCGGACATTAAGGTCGTGATGGTTGGGATCGGCGCCGCCGGCACGGCCGTGACAGAGATGCTGATGCATTTGGGGGTCGAGAATGTCGTCGGGGTCGATCGGGAAGGCCCCGTCACATCGGATCGAGCGGACCTCAACGACGCGAAAAAGCGATACGTCGAGATGACGGACCCCACCGTGGAAGCGGAAAGCCTCTCGGGAGCCATGGAAGGCGCCGATGTCTTCATTGGGTTGAGTGGGCCGGACGTCATCGACGTCGACGACCTGAAGCGCATGGCCCGCGACCCGATCGTCTTTGCGATGGCCAATCCCCGCCCCGAAATCATGCCAGAGGTCGCCTATCCCCACGTCGCAGTCATGGCCACGGGACGGAGCGACTATCCCAATCAAATCAATAACGTTTTGTGCTTCCCCGGGCTTTTCAAAGGCGTTCTCGACTGTCGAGCGTCGGACATCACGAGCGAAATGAAAATCGCAGCGGCCGAAGCAATCGCCGATACCATCGACGACCAAAGCCTGACCGCCGACTATATCATCCCAAGTGTCTTTGACAAAGAGGTGGTCAGTCAAGTCTCTAAGGCCGTTTCTGAAACGGCCCGCGAGCAAGGGGTGGCTCGCAAGCGGACATAATGTATGATGTTGAATGCGCGCGCCCGACAGGCTTACCGCCATGTAGCAATGCCTTCCGACCGCGGTCCACACCCCGAGGATGCCGAGCAGTTTGCCGTGGATCAGCATGCCAGACTGCGGGGTGCCGTGCGCGATCTGTCATGGCTGCGCAGTCGGGGGTACAGCGGGACCGCTCCCCGGAAGCTCGTTGGGGATCGCTACCACTTGAAACGGCGCCAGCGGAACGCCGTTGCCCGTTCTGCCTGTACCGACGCCGAGCGAGCACACCGGATACAGACTCGTCTTTCTCCAAAGGACGTGGCTGGCCGGGAGATCGACATTGATGCATTCAACGTGCTCATCACTGTGGAGGCGGCCCTCGGCGGGGCGTATCTCTTCGTGGGTCGCGACACGGCGTATCGGGACGTGAATCCGATTAAGGGAACCTACCGGATCGTTCGTCAGACGACTCCTGCAATTCGCCTTCTGGCGAAGACCCTCCGCTCTCTCCACCCCCATCGCGTCACCTGGCAGTTGGATTGGTCGGTATCCAACGTCGGTCGTGTGAAAGAATGGCTCAGGGAGGTTGCCTCCGAGGGTCACTTTGCCTGGGAGACGGAAGAACGAGACGACGTGGACGCTGCGCTCAGAAACGCCTCAAACCCCGTCGTCACAAGTGACAGTGCCATTCTCGATGAAGCCTGCACCTGGCTTCATCTTGAGGCTTTCCTCCACGGTCATCACGTCCCCGAGGCCAACGTCGTTGACCTCCGCCCCGACGGTGAACGCTCCTCGTGGGAACCCGGAACGGGATGGCTTCCGGATCTCGTTTTTCGGGAGCGGCGCGGGCAATGAGCGGCCATGACGATTCGTCTCGCCACTACAAATAGAAACTTCACACACCGGCGATGGCTACCGTCGTAACATATCTGCTGATCTCAAATCCCAACGATCCGGATGCGATCCAGTCGCATCCGATTCTTCAGGAGCACGGATTCGACCGGTGCCCGAGAGAGGAGCAAGAAGAGGCCGACGAGCTTCCGGCGCTCAAGTTTGCCGTGGCGAGTGCACTGGAAGATAGTGCGAGCTTAGAGGTCCCGTGTCGGGAACTGTCGGCGGCCTTTCCCGACGCCGTTATTACATTCTGCGAGGTGGAGGAGCGATTTAACCAGGTCGAGCACTTCCGATCCGTCGTGTTCATTGACGGTCAAAAGGCAGGCGAGATCGAGCATGGGTATATTTTAAATGTCGGTAGTGATCCCGCGTAGGGTCTGTACCCTTGCTGTAAAGAACGTATTGGTACGTAGAATGCCTCGTGTTTAGTTTGAGGATAGTGGGTGTAGACATTATATGAAGGAGTGGAAAGGGGGAACTTTTTGTGTGACGAATGATTTCAGGTTTGCGCGGATTCTATTAACGATCGTACGTAAAATCATGGAAACTGATTTTCAGATGGAAGTGAAAGATAGAGAAGAGGCTGAGCGTGAACTTGGAGCGAGTGGAGGACGAGGGCGTACCTCCAGGTATGAGCCTGTTGCTCAGAAGTGGAGTGAGATTGACGACGATGAGTCGATCATTCTCTCAGATTTGGAGAAGAACGACATTCAGAATTTGCGCAATCTGCTCTACCGCCGATTTGGCAAAGAAAACGTAATTGTGCGTTCTGCTCAGCAGGAAGACGATACGTTCAAGGCCGTTGTTCGCGCCCGAGAAGGAAGCGAGTACCTCCGCGAAGATGAGTAGCTGCTAGGTGGACTCTTCGCCGGGGTCCCCTTTTTACCAGGCAGATTCACAAAAGGCGGGTGGTGATGTCACTTCGTCACCACCCGTTTTGGGAATCTCCGTCTGCGTCGAATCGAACACAGGTCACTCTTCGACCGAGTCCATCTGGGCCTTCTGGAGTTGTCCAGAATAGTCGACGTAGATCGTCTTGTGCTCCGTCCAGAACTCGAAGGCCGCGTAGCCTCCGTCGCGCTGGCCGTTTCCCGTTCCCTTCACGCCGCCAAAAGGCATGTGCGCCTCGGCCCCGATTGTCGGGCCGTTGACGTAGGTAATGCCCGCGTCGAGGTCGCGCATGGCCTGGAAGCTCTTGTTGACGTCCTGGGTGTAGATGGAAGAGGAGAGGCCGAATTTCGTATTGTTCGCGACCTCCACAGCCTCGTCGTAGGAACCGACCTTGAAAGCCGCCAGCACCGGCCCAAAAATTTCCTCCTGGGCAATCGTCATCTCGGGTGTTACGTCTGTAAAGAGCGTGGGCTCGAAGAAGTGGCCATCGAGATCCTCCACAGTAGTGGGTGAGCCGCCCATGTAGAGCGTGGCCCCTTCGTCTTGTCCAATTTCGACGTAGCGGCGTACCTTCTTCACGGCGGCTTGATTGATGAGCGGTCCCACGTCCGTTTCGTCGTTGTTCCCGTCCCCTAAAACGAGCGTCTCCGCTTCATCTTGAATCATCTCGACGAGCCGGTCGTGGACCGCTTCGTGGCAAATGAGCCGGCTCGTCGCCGTACAGCGCTGGCCCGTGGTGCCGTATGCTCCCCAGATGGCCCCTTCCAGAGCAAGCTCAAGGTCGGCGTCGTCCATGACGATCATCGGATTTTTGCCGCCCATTTCCAGCGAGACCGGCTTGTTGAGGCGACCACAGGTTTCGGCAATGGAGGTCCCCACCTCGTAAGAGCCCGTGAAGCCGACGGCATCGACCTCCGGGTGTTCGACCAGGGCCCTGCCCGCCTCGTCGGCACCGTGTACCATATTGATGACTCCGTCCGGAATGCCGGCGTCAAGCAGCGTCTGCACGAACCGAAGACCACTGAGCGGAGCGTCCTCGCTGGGCTTAAACAGAATGGTATTGCCCGCGGCGAGGGCGGGAAAGATTTTCCAGGAGGGGACGGCGACCGGGAAATTCCAGGCCGTAATGATTCCACAGACCCCGAGAGGCCGAAGAGTCGTCGCGTCTCGCTGGCCGCGTAGTAGGCCGTGTCAATGGCTTCTTGGACGTCCCCCCTTGTTTCGAAAACCGGCTTGCCCATTTCCCGGGTCATTGAGCGGGCAATGTTTTCTTTTCGCTCAACGAGCAGATCTCCGGAGGCTTTGAGAATTTTGCCGCGGTCAGGGGCAGGGGTTCTGCACCAGTCATCGAGGGCGTCGCGCGCCGCCAGGGCTGCCTCGTCGACGTCGGCGGGGCCCGAGTCGGGGAAATGTCCGATGAGGTCGTTCGGGTCCGCAGGATTTCGGTCCTCAAAGGTTTGGCGAGAGGCGGCCTCGCTCCAGCCACCGTCGATGTAGTTTTTGAACGTGTCAGGCATGGCTGATCGGGGGGGGGTTGGGCGAGGGAAAAAGTGAAAATGCGCTTCTTTTCAAATCTAGCTTGCCACGGAGCCAAAGTACAATCGTGTGAGCTTGTGGTCAAAGCAGTCGTATCCGTTGACGAGGCAGATGCTTGCGCTGATGCGATTGCCCCACCTGAACCTCCTTGGGAGGGGAGAGTACGTATGACCGTCGTCGCATACCCGAATGTGACCGTTTCCGTCCCATGGCCACCCCCGTTTCGACTCCCGACCTCGGTACGTACGTGTCGGAGCGCGTTCAGGAGACGCCCCCGAGCGGCATTCGCCGGTTCTTTGACATTGCTGCCACGATGGACGACGTCATCTCGCTCGGCATTGGGGAACCCGATTTTGTATCGCCGGACCCCGTGCTGGAGGCCGGGATTGATGCACTGGAGCACGGTCGAACGAGCTACACGTCGAACGCCGGAATGGCGGAGCTTCGTCGGCTCATCGCCGAGGATTACGAAGAGCGATACGGGCTCTCCTACGATCCTGAGGACGAGATCCTGGCAACGGTCGGGTGTAGCGAGGCTATGCAACTGGCCATGCAGGCCCTTCTCGATCCCGGAGACGAAGTCCTCATTCCGGAGCCCTGCTTCGTCTCCTACGGGCCCTCCGTCCGATTTGCCGGTGGAAACGTCGTGCACGTCCCCACCTCCGTCGAAAACGACTTTCAGGTGACGGCTGCAGACCTCGACCCTCACATTACCGAGCGGTCGAAGGTGCTCTTCATCGGTTACCCAAATAATCCCACAGGGGCCGTTCTGCGACGGGAGACCCTGCAGGAAATTGCTCAACTCGTGGTCGATCACGACCTGATGGTGGTCTCGGACGAAATTTACGATCAACTCATCTATGGAACGGCGTACGACCGGGGGCACGTGTCCGTCCCCACTGTAGACGGACTCCGTGAACGAACGGTGCTTCTGGGGGGCTTTTCGAAGAATTACGCCATGACGGGGTGGCGCATCGGGTACGCCTGTGCCCCGGCGCCCCTCCTGCAGGCCATGCACAAGGTGCACCAATACATGATCATGAGCGCGCCGACCCTCGCGCAGGAAGGCGCCATCGCGGCCTTGCGGGAAAGCCAGGCGGAAGCCGAAGAAATGCGGCGGAGCTACGACAAACGCCGTCGGACCATCGTGGAGGGGCTGAATGACGCTGGCCTTCCAACGTTTGAACCTGAAGGAGCTTTCTACTGCTTTCCCGACATCACGTTCACCGGACTCTCGTCGGAAGAGTTTGCGCAAACGCTGCTGGAGGAAGAACAGGTGGCGTGCGTGCCCGGATCGGCCTTTGGGCCGAGCGGAGAAGGATACGTGCGCTGCTCATACGCCACGGAGCTCGCCGACATCGAGGAGGCGCTCCGGCGCATTGAGCGGTTCGTAGCCCGGCATCAGGCCTGACACGTGCAGGCGCTCCGGCATTTGTCTCCTGGACTCCGTGCCCAAACGGAAACATCCTGGCTCCTCTTGCTGTTCGCACGGCTGAAGAATAGGGCTTTTTCCTGCACGACGTATCTCTTTGAATTTTAGTTACTTGTGTCGTAATGAAGACGTACTCGGACGAAGAACTGGAACAGCTAATCGAGCGCGTGGAGGCGCTCGGGGGCTATCTTTGACGTAGACGGTCGGCGAATGACGGTCGAGGAGCTGAATCAGGAGCGGATGGATCCTGACTTCTGGGACAATCCGGATCGGGCTCAGGAGATTGAAAAACGCATTGCCCGAGAGAAAGAGTGGATCGAGGCCTGGGAGGACGTGAAGGAGCAGGCCGAAGACATCGAGACGCTTCAACTCCTTGCGGAGGAAGAAGACGAGGATATGGAGGACGAGATTGCCTCGGAGGCCCAGGCGCTCGAGGAGAACCTCGATCGCCTTGAGCTTCAGAGCCTTCTCGATGATCCCGACGATGAGCGGGATGCCATCATCAACATCAATCCGGGAGCCGGGGGCACCGAAAGCCAGGACTGGGCGGACATGCTCCTTCGCATGTACATGCGCTGGGCGGAGAAGGAGGACTTTGAAACAGAGCTCCTCCATTATCAGTCGGGGGAGGAGGCTGGCATCAAGAGTGCCACGCTGAACGTGCGCGGGGAGTACGCCTACGGTCGCCTCAAGAGCGAGACCGGCGTCCATCGTCTGGTGCGGATTTCTCCCTTCGACGCGGACGGGCGGCGACATACCTCGTTTGCCAGCGTCTTCGTCTATCCGGAGGTGGACGACAGCATCGGCGTGGACCTGAGCGAGGGGGAGATTGAGCTCCAGACCTTTCGCTCGGGAGGGAAAGGTGGGCAGCATGTGAACAAGGTAGAAACAGGCGTCCGGCTGATCTGGACAGGAACGCTTTCCAATGGGGAAGAGACGACCATTCGGGCCGCCTGCACGCAGGAGCGCAGTCAGCATCAGAATCGTCGACGCGCTCGGAAGATGCTTGAGAGCCGCGTCTACCAAGCAGAGCGCCAAATCAAGCAGCGAGAGAAAGAAAAACTCGAAAGCCAGAAGAAAAGCATCGAGTGGGGCAGTCAAATTCGCTCATACGTCCTCCATCCATACACGATGGTGAACGATCACCGGACAGAGACCAAGATTACCGATGCTGAGGCCGTTCTCGAGGGAGAGTTGGATCCGTTTATGAAAGCGTATCTACTGAAAGGCAAAAAGGACCGGGACCGGTCTCCGGTGTAAGTATCTCTTTTCCTCAGGGGGGTTCTTCCGAGCGATTCGCTGGAGGCTCCTGTCGATCTTCTTCGGTCTCGCGGGACCTCAATGATAGGGATAGAAACATCGGGTGGAGGAAATCGTTGCTAATTTTGATACACGATCGTCGTTATGCGCTGGCCTGTATCCAGCGGAAAAGGTGGCCGCAGGCGCCACCTTTTCGTACTCATGCCGACTGCCGATCATGAGTTGGAAAGGCGGCTTCGAGGTTCTGAGGCCGTCCATGGCGCTCGTCCCGCCTGTCGGGTCGGGCGCTTTTTTGCACTATGTGTTTTCGGACGCTTGACAATTTTGTACTCGTGAATCCCACGCAACAGCACCTAGCCGATCGGGTTCGCGGTCTCACGGAAGAGGTGATTGCCGGGACCGACTACTTCCTAGTAGACGTAGAGGTTCGGGGACACAAAGGAACGCGTGTCGTGGAAGTGTACGTGGATTCCGAGGAGGGCATGGGCCATGACGACCTTGCGTTGATTAGCAAAGAAGTGGGGTTTTTACTCGACGTGGAGGACGTGGTGGAGGGAAGCTACAAGTTGGAGCTTTCCTCGCCGGGGATTAAGCGACCTTTGACGATGCCCGAGCAGTATCGGAAGAACGTTGGTCGTACGTTGCGTGTACGATACAAAGATGGAGACGAGGAAGACATCGTGGTCGGGAATTTGACGAATGCAGACGACGAAATGATTGAACTTGAGCTTCCCTCGGCGGAACGCCTCCGGCTTCCTTACACTGCGATTACCCAGGCGCGAATCGACTTGCCCTGGTGACGGGGCGGCGCCAAAGGGAGGCCCGGAGGTCAATCCGAACGGACGTACTTCTTCACAGGACGAGACGGATTATGCGAAGCGAAGACCTGATCTCCTCATTTGGGGAAATTGCCCGGTCGAAAGACATGGACCGGGACACGCTCCAGATCATCGTCGAGGATGTCTTTCGTGCGATGCTCCGGAAGCGGTATGGGTCGGATGAGGCCTTCGAGATTATCTTTAATCCGAATCAGGGCGACATCCAGATCCTTCACATTCAGGAGGTCGTCGGCGACTGGGATCTCGTGGATCCCGTCACTGAGATTACCCTTTCCGATGCCCAGAAGATCGATGAGAACTTCGACGTCGGAGATGAAGTCGCCAGTGAACTTGACATTAGTGAATTTGGACGACGGGCCGTTATGACCGCTCGGCAAACGTTTCGCCAGCGGATACGCGACATCGAGAAGGAAAAGATCTATCATGAATACACAGAACTCATTGGGGAGATTGTCGTCGGGGAGATTTACCAGGTCCGGCGGCACGAAACGCTCTTGATGCACGAAGACACTGAGCTCGTCCTGCCGCGGGACGAGCAAATTCCCGATGATCACTACCGGAAGGGCAACATGCTCCGGACCGTCGTGAAGGAGGTTCGGCGGGACGCCGGGAGTGACCCACAGGTCGTGGTGAGCCGCACGTCTCCGGTTTTTCTGGAGCGCCTCTTCGAGGTAGAAGTGCCCGAGGTGCACGATGGGATTGTCGAGATCAAGAAGGTGGCTCGGATTCCGGGCGACCGGGCGAAGGTGGCGGTGGCCAGCCACGACGAAAAGGTCGATCCTGTTGGCGCCTGCGTGGGGGTGAAGGGCGTTCGCATCAACGCCGTGGTTCGAGAGCTCTCGAACGAGAACATCGACGTCATGCAGTGGTCGGAGGACCCCGAGAAACTCATTGCTCGGGCTTTGTCCCCGGCCGAGCCCACGAACGTGGCCCTGAACGAAGACGCGGATCCCCCGCGGGCTCGCGTCGAAGTGCCGGCCGACGAAGTCAGTCAGGCCATTGGCAAGCGGGGAGTAAACATTAAGCTTGCGTCACGGTTAACCGGATTCGAGATTGACGTCTACCGCGAAATTCCGCCAGACGAAGAAGACATTGACATCGAGCAGTTTGCCGATGAGCTTGCAGAGGGGACGATCGAGAAGCTGAAGCACATCGGTTGTGACACCGGCAAGGCCGTCCTCGAACTGTCGGTGGACGCCCTCGCTCGGCGGGCCGACCTGAATCGGGAGACCGCTGAGCGCGTGCTTGACATTATTGAAACCGAGTTCGAGAAGGGACCCGGCATCATCGAGGCCATCCGCGAGGGACGCTTTACCGTTGAATCTGTGGGGGCGCCCGACCCGACCGGGACGGATGGGACCTCTCCCAGCGAGCCGGCCGAGGAAGGACGGTCCCGGGAGCGAACCGGTCAGGAACCGGAGGTGTCGACGGCCGAGGAAGCGTCGGAGTCCGGAGACTCAGAGATCTCCGAGCACACGGACGCGAGTGCCGGCGAGACTTCGGTCGCCGACGACGGCGTGAATCCGGACGCTACGCAGGAAGTCGGGACGAATGCAAAGGAAGAGGAAACAGATGCGGAGACGGTGGCCGAGTCGGTAGAGGCGGTGGACTCGGATGAGACTGCGGATTCGGAGGAGGCTGACACTGCGGATGCGGCTGCTCCGTCTCCCGACTCCGTTCAGGAAGAATCAGAGATCAAGTCGTAATAGTTTTCGCAGAGCGGCCGAACGACTTGTTCGCTGTTTCGCAGATTGACGAGCAAAATTTTATCTTATATGGCGACGACGGAACAGAAGACATTCGAAAAGCGGCTGTTTAAAGTCGCGCGTGAGCTCAACGTCTCTACGGATCGGGTCGTTGAGTTTCTCGAAGAGGAGGGCTACGAGGATGCATTGACGGGCACTGGGTTTAATGCATCCATCGTCGAAGAGGAAGCGTACCTCGTTTTGCGGGAGGAGTATGCCGACGATGCTGAGGCCGCCGCACGCATTCGAGAGCTCCGGTCTCAGGAAGAAGACGGAACGTCGCAGCGGGACGAAGTGGCCACTCTCGAGGAGGAGCAGGAGGCTGAACCGGTGCCTACCGAAGAACCCTCCGAAGATGAGGAGGCGGCAGAGGCAACCGCGGAGGAGGAGCGCGTCGAATCCGAGGAGGGCCCGTCCGAGGAACCCGATGCCGCTGAGGAAATGGCGGAGCCGGCTGCTGACGAGCAAGCGGAAGAGAAGCCTGAGCCGACGACCGAGACGACGGAGGAGACGGAAACGGAGGCGCCCGCTGCGACTGAAGACTCGGCCCAAGAACCCGAAGCCGAAACGGCGGTCGCCGAGGAGCCCGAAGGTGTCTCGAAAGAGCCCACAGATGAAGCGTCGGCCACGGACGCTGAGGAAGAGGCTCCCGAAGAGGCTGAGGCCACGGAAGAGACGGCAGAACCAGAGGCTCCGGCTGAGGAGGAGAAAGTGGAGGAGGCTCCTTCCGCCGACGAAGAGTCCGAGACGGCAGTCGCCGAGGAGACCGAAGCGGCGGAGACGGCTCCGGACAAGTCTACCGAAGAAGCAGCCGAGCCGACGGCAGAGGTTCCTGAGGAGGCGCCTTCCGACGAAGACCAAGCAGAGGTAGAACCTGAGGAGGACACGCTGAAGGCGGATCGGTACCGCCTGAAAGGACCGAGCGTGGTCGGCAAGATGGAAAGCGATGAGCTGCAGCGGCCGCAGCGCAAGCGTAAGCGGAAAAAGAAAGAGGAGAAGAAAAAGAAGAAAAAACAGAAAAAGAAAGAGAAGAAAAAGAAAGAGGAGAAGAGAAAGAAGAAAGATAATAAAAAGGATAAGAAGAAGAAAAAGAAGAAAGGCGGCGGTCCCGACGAGGAGGACATCGAGCAGACCATTCAAGAGACGCTTCAGGAGTTGGAGCAGGGCGCCAGTCGCGAGCGCCAGCGCCGTCGTCGCCGCCGTCGCAAGCGCCACGAGGAAGAGCGCAAGCGTCGCCGAGAGCGCAAACGCGAGCAAGAGAATATCCTCGAAGTCACGGAATTCGTGACGACAGGGGAGCTGGCCAATCTCATCGGCGAGCCCGTAAGCGACGTAATCGACGCGTTGTTCGACGCGGGCATGATGGTGTCCATCAACCAGCGCCTCGACCGAGAAACGATTGAGTTCGTGGCCGACGAGTACGGTTACGAGGTCGAATTTGTCGCGGAGCGGGACGCGGAGGCCGTTGAGGTCGACGAAGACGATCCCGAGGACCTGGAGCACCGCGCGCCGGTCGTCACTGTGATGGGACACGTCGACCACGGAAAGACCTCGCTCCTTGACTACATTCGCAACGCGAACGTCGTGGCCGGGGAAGAGGGTGGCATTACGCAGCACGTGGGGGCGCATTACGTGGAACTCACGGACCACGACGACGAGGCGATTACCTTCCTCGACACGCCGGGCCATGAGGCCTTCACCGCCATGCGGGCCCGCGGCG
>CAYRPX010000065.1:0-12921 GCA_964426195.1 uncultured Salinivenus sp. | reverse complement strand
GCGTAGGCGCCGTCGGGGCCGAGGTGATTGTAGATGACGTCCAAGAGCACGGCCAGGCCGGTCTGGTGCGCCGCGTCCACGAGGCGACGCAGGTCGTCGGGTCGTCCGTAGGTGCGGGACGGGGCGAACCAGGCCGCCGGGTCGTAGCCCCAGTTGCGCGTACCCGGAAAGTCGTGCACCGGCATCAGCTCGATCGCCGTCACGCCCAGGTCCTTCAGATACGCGAGCTGCTCCCGCACCGCCTCGAAGCTGCCGGCGTCGGTGAAGGCACCCACGTGCAACTCGTAGATCACGAGGTCCTCGCGGGCCACCCCGTCCCACGCCTCGTCGGTCCACGCGTAGGCGTCTGGATTGATCACCTCCGATGGGCCGTGCACGCCCTCCGGCTGATAGCGAGAGGCGGGGTCGGGGAAGGGCCCGTCGTCGTCCAGGCGAAACTGGTACCGGGTGCCGGGCGCCGCACCCTCGACCGTTCGCTCAAACATCCCGCCGTCGGTCGGCGAGAGGGGGACGTCCCGGTCGTCAAGCTCGAGGGTGACCGCATCGGCCGTTGGGGCCCAGACCCGGAAGGTAACGGCGTGGTCGTGGACAAGCGCCCCATGAACAGGAAAAGACGACGGCATGTGGAGAGCCGTTTCGTGCAAAAGGAGGCGTTCAGAAGACTCTGTTCCAAAGACGCATCAATCGTAGCTTGAGGCTCGCCCATAAAGGTGCGTCAGATTCTTCAGCATCTCCTCGTTCTCGTCGGAGATCTGGTCCGGGGCGAAGCGCCACGTCCAGTTGTCCGATTCGGTGCCGGGCGTGTTCATCCGGGCGTTCCCGCCGAGGCCCAGCACATCTTGCAGAGGAATCACCACGCGATCGGCCACCGACGCCATAATTGCCCGAACGGCGTGCTGGTGAATGTCTTTGCCTTGGTCGCTGTCGGAAAGACCGAGATAGGATCGGGCAAAGTTCTTCTCTTCGTCAGAGAGTTCCTCCTTCCACCACCCCACGGTGGTGTTGTTGTCGTGGGTGCCGGTGTAGACGACCTGGTTGCGGGTGTAGTTGTGCGGGAGAAATTCGTTCGTTGGATTGCCGCCGAAGGCAAACTGGAGGACGGCCATCCCCGGAAACTCAAAGGTATCCCGCAGGGCCTCGACTGAGTCTGTAATGACGCCGAGATCCTCCGCAACGACGGGTAGGTCTCCGAGGTTGTCCTCCATTGCCTTGAAGAAGGCAGCGCCCGGCCCCTCTTTCCACTCTCCCTTGATGGCCGTGCTATGCTCGGCTGGGATTTGCCAATACTCGTCGAATCCCCGGAAGTGGTCGAGCCGGACGAGGTCAAAGAGGTCGAATGCTCGATGCAACCGCTCGGTCCACCATGAGTATCCGTGTTCCTTCATTTGCTCCCATCGGTAGATTGGATTTCCCCAACGCTGCCCCTCGGGGTTGAAGTAATCGGGCGGTACGCCGGCCACGGCGGTCGGTTCGCCGTCCTCGTCAAGGCGAAAAAGATTCTGGTGGGCCCACACATCGACACTGTCGGGGGCCACGTAGATGGGGAGGTCTCCGAAGAGACGGATATCGCGAGCGTGGCAATAAGCCTGCAGGGTCGTCCACTGGCGGTGGAAGAGATACTGCCAGAAGACGTGCATTTCGATGGCCTCGGTGTGTGCCTCACGGGCTTGTTTCAGGGCGTCTGGATCGCGACGGACGAGCGGCGTTTCCCAGTCCGTCCACGACGCCCCGTCGTGGGCGTCCTTGAGGGCCGCATAGAGCGCGTATTCATCCAACCAGTCGGATTGGGTCTTCCGAAATTGCCGGAAGAGCGACGTGTCGATGGTCGACGAGTCCGCCTGAAACCGACGGAAGGCTGTGCGCAGCACCTTTCGCTTGCGGGGGATGAGGCGGGCGTAGTCTACGTGATCGGCAGGGAGCTCCGTAAGAGGGGCGAGGTCGTCCTCCGTGAGCAGTCCGTTCTCGATGAGAGGTTCGGGGCTGATGAAGAGGGGATTGCCGGCGAACGTTGAGGGGCTGGAATACGGAGAGGCCCCAGGCCCAATGGGGCCCACGGGCAGTACCTGCCAGAGACGCTGGTTGGTACGGCTCAGGAAATCGGCAAACCGAAAGGCCGCCGGTCCGAGGTCGCCAATGCCGTAGGCGCTGGGGAGGGAAGTGATGTGGAGAAGGAGACCGCTGGAGCGTCGAGAATCCACGATCGGGAACGGTTGGTGAGAATGGAAGGCTTGGAGGAGTGGGGGCGGCGACGACGCAGTGGAGGGGACACCGGCACTCTGCCGAGACATTTCAATCTCTTCTCGTACACCCAAGTACACAGGGCGTGTAGGACGAATGGCCCCACCGCTTTCAGGAATTATCCACCGGCAGGCGAGGTCGTTCATTGGGCTCGAGCCGGGTGTCAGGGGCACCGGTCGCCGTCTCCACGCGGTTTCGGTACAGCGTTTGGAAGCGCTGGTAGAGGGCGTCGAACTGTGTATCGGCTTCGTCGGCGGGCACGTCGATCACTTCGGGATAGGCAAATGTAGCCGCCCCGGCCGTGTCGACGAACAAGGTCTTGAGTCCGAGTCGGCGCTGAAAGATGGAAGCAGTGGCGTGGAAGACGTGGTACTTCTCGATGGGGAGGATCCACAGGTAGTGCGAGAGCACCCCGCGCCGAATGTAGAAGCCGGTCTTCCCGATGGCGTACTCGTGGTTTTGATACTGGAGCAGGGCCCACCCCAAGATGAAGGGAACGAGGCCGAAGCCCCACCAGGGAAGAGCGACGCCCCCCACATGTATCCAGTTCGCTGGCCAATAGTAGATTGTGGGGAGGAGGAGAGCACTGAGGACCGCGGTGTACCGGAAGAATCGGCGTCGAATGGTCAGAGGAGAGACGTTTTCAAACGAGGCGGGAAGTTCGAAGGCACGCACCCGCCGGGCCAGTTCGAGGATGCGGTCCGCCCCCGCAAATGGGGCAATTACACGGTGTCCTTGCTCTTCAACGTCGATTCCGATGGTTTGCACCTTCAATTCGTACCACCCAAAGGCGCGCATTAATGGATTCGTGCGAAGAATGAGCGTCTGGACTTTGTCGAGGGGAATGGTTCCCTCCGTGATTGTAAAGAGGCCGTGCTTCTTGCGCAGCTTGTCGCCGTCCAGCCAAAGTTGGAAGTGGTAGTAGCGCGCCAGGTGCACCAGGATGCCGCTGATCCATCCAAAGAACACGGCTACGACAATAGTGGCGAGGATTGCGAGGGCCGGGTGACTGAACATTGCCTCCACGAGCCACTCCATTCGGCTCTGGCCTCGAATGAATCGCTGAAAGAGATCTTCAGGATTAAAGAGCTCAAGCACCGAAAAAATGACGGCGAGGTAGAGCAGGGAAAAGCGGAAGGCTCCCGACAGCAGCACGCGCCGCAGCGGCATGTGGAAAAGCGACTCGGCGTCCGCCTCGTCCTGGGTGGTCGACGCTTCGTTGCCCTCGGCGGAGCCTCGCTGAAAGGATCGCACGACCTGCCGGATCTTTCGAGCCTCGTCCTGATGCACGTACTCGAGGCTTCCCTCGGTGCCGGAACTGCCTGCCGTTTCAATCTTGACCTTCGCGATCCCAAGCAATCGGGCGACGAGGTTCCGCTCGATTTGGACGTTCTGGACGCGTTCGATGGGAATGCTCCGATTCTTTCGGTTGAACACACCGCTCTGGATGACAATCTGCTTCGGGGTGATCCGATAGCTAAACCGCCAGTACTGAAACAAAATGGCGGGCAGCGCGAGCACGCCGTACATCACTGCGAGCACGAGGGAGGTAACGTTCTCTGTGGAGCCCGGATTTTGGAGGAGCGGAAACAGAATCACCAATAACGCAGGGAGGCTCGCGCCGACCCGCAAGAGCAGCGTAAGCGGATGCAGACGCTGCGGTTCGTGGATGGCCCCGAGGGTCGTGGAGGAGGACGTTTCGGCCTCTTCGTCCGAAGGCGGTTCGTCTGCCGAGGCATCTGCGGACGAGACCTCCGGCTCGGGGGACGCATCCTGCGGATTGTCGGGAGCAGGCTCCACAGGGGAAGAGGACGACGGCATTACACCGGCTCTTCGATGAGAGGATCTTCGAGGATGAAGTGTTTGATTTTGTCCCGGATCGTTTCGGCCTCGGAGAGGGGCAGACCGGGGATCACAACATCGCTGCTGCGGGATCCGGCCGTGTGCACTACGAGGCGCCCGAGGGCAAACTCGCGCTCGATCAGGTCCTGCGACACGTCGACGTGCTGAATGCGACGCAACGGCACGAGCGTCCGAACGTGCTTTAATACTCCGTGCTCCATGTAGAGCTCTTCGGGACGGAGCACAAAGCCCCAGGCTCGGTAGCGGAAGCGCGGCCATGCCACACAGTAGAGCGCAGCCCCCGCGAGGACGGTCCCCGTGAGGACGCCGAACGGGAGCCACGAATCGGGTGAGAACAGATGGGTCAGGTCGTAAAACAGCGCTGGAAGGAGAAGAAGCACCGAAACGGCGGCCATCTTGATTCGCCAGATGGTCCGCACCGACGGATCAAGCGATCGAACACGGTCTCCGGACGCCACGTCTGCAAGGGCGGCCTCGGAGGAGGAAGCATCCATATAGGCGAGAATCGAGAGTCCAAGACGGGGGCAATGGCCAACTTCCTTGAAACGAACACGTCGGTCGAGGTTTCCGGAGGGCTTTGAGAACGAGGAAGTGGGGGGGGCGAGTGGGCGACGGAGAAAATCAGGGAGAAAATTGATTTTTAACGGTCCCTACGACCTCCGTAACCACCGTCTCGACGGGATGGGCGGCGTCGATGGTGCAGTGGGCCGTCTCGTAAGAGGACCGCCGTTTGTTCATCATCTGCTCGATGCGCGCTCGCTGCTCGTCGTGCGGCAGTGGATTCCCCGTTTTGTCCTGCAGGAGGGGACGTTGCGTGTCGTCGTCGGTCACACGCTCCAGGATCGTATCGACTGGCACTTCCAGGTAGACGACGAGCCCGTGCTCTTTGGCAAAGGCGCGGTTCTCGTCGTCGACGAGTGCTCCGCCCCCCAGGGCGACGACGAGGGCGTCGGTCTCGGCCGTCCGGTGAAGCATTTCCGTTTCGAGTTCGCGGAATCGTTCTTCTCCGTCCTCGGCAAAGATCGTAGGGATGGTTCTCCCGTCGTGGGCCGTGATCAGGCGGTCGAGATCGAGGAACGGCTGTCCCAGCCGCGCCGCCACTTTCGGCCCGACAGTCGACTTGCCGCTTGCCATGAAGCCGGTTAGGTATACGCGCATTTTGGATTTGGAAGTTTGGATTGCGGATTTTGGAATGCGGAATCTCGCCGATTTGAATCGAGAGGAGGGCGAGGAGCACGTGCACGGGTTCTGATGACCACGCGACTCCTGGATCCGTACTACTCCTATCTACACCCACTCCCCCACGCTCCCACGCCCAATACATGTCCCGCTACCGACTGCTTATCGAGTACGACGGAACCGACTTCCATGGGTGGCAGATCCAACCGGACGTGTCCACAGTGCAAGGATCGCTGGAGGAGGCTGTGGAGACGATTGTGTCGGTGGACTGTCGGGTCACTGGATCCGGGCGCACCGATGCTGGGGTGCATGCCCGTCGGCAGGTGGCGCACGTCGATCTGCCGGAGTCCCGCGATCCGTTTCGGTTCCGGCGGTCGCTGAACGGCCTGACGCCCGACGCCGTGGCGGTGCGTCGGGTGGAACGGGTACCGAGCGACTTTCATGCCCGGTACGACGCCCGTCGCCGCTGCTACCACTACTACCTCCATACCCAGCCCTGCGCCCTGGCCCGGCGGACGCGCACGCAGATTCGTCCCGTTCCCGATTTTGATCGCATCCGGGCGGCCACGCCCGACCTCCTCGGGCGGCACAACTTCAGTTCGTTTTGCCTCACGCAGTCTGACACCGACAACCGCGTCTGCACGCTCACCCACGCACGATGGATTGACGAGGACCGGCGGGGCTTTTGGCGCTTTGAGGTGGCGGGGACCCGGTTTTTGCACGGAATGGTGCGGGCCCTCGTGGGCACCCTCATCGACATTGGCCACGAAAAGCGGGCAGCGGACTGCATCCCGGACGTGCTGGCCGCCCGAGACCGACGTGTCGCGGGACCGTCGATGGCAGCGACGGGACTCGTGTTGGAACGAGTTCAGTATGAGCAGGAGGTGTTGGGCCAGCGGGCTGTCACGCCACAGCGCTTTTCTGGCCCCTGACGGATCGCTCTCCGGTTCGGTCCGGAGCAGGGTTGTCGGCCCTCTTGGACGTTCATTCGGGAAGGTGCGTCCCATGATTCTTGTAACAGTTGCCCTCCGTTGTGCGTGTTTCTGGTGCCATCGGCGGTTTCTTCAGTCTTCCTCACCACGCTTCTCGTTCCATGGACCTTGAACTTCGCACTGTTCTTCGCTGGCTCATTATTGGCGTGATCGCGCTCCTTGGTCTCAGCCTTCTGGGGTTGTTGATTGACGTGATTCGCCCCTTACTCCGGCTGGTTCTCAAGGCGGGGGCCGTTGTGCTCGCGGTGCTCCTTATTATTCGCGTGTTGGAGAGCGTGCGGGCGGGGTGAGACGGCGAAGTGGTTTTTCTCTGCTTCGCTTCCGACCTTGATGGCCCCGCTCATTTGCTCGTCGACTCGGTGCCCCATTCGTTGTGGACACGACTGAAGCGTCTTCTGCTCCCTCCGGCGATTCCGCGGCCGCCGATCCGTCGCCGGCGGTGTACAGCATTCCCGCCGAGGCCCACCTCCTCGAACAGGTAATCGTCCACACCCCCGGGCCGGAAATGGAACTTGTGTCTCCCGACAACCGGGAGGATCTTCTGTTCGATGACATTCTTTTCGTGGGCCACGCGCGCCGAGAGCATCTTCTCATGTGCTCGGTGTTCGAGAAAATCGTGGGTCGGCCCGACACGGTGCTGCAGATCGAGGACCTGCTGCTGGAAACTTTTGAGGCGGAGGAGGCCGCTCGCCACTCGTTCGTCGAGAAGCTGTGCCGGAGCCTGCCCGAGCAGAACTTGAGCACTGTCGAAGATGAGTTGAAGCGGTTCTCGCCGGCCGACCTCAAGGCGTTTGCCCTGACTGGGGAATCAGATCTCCCTATTCAGGCCCAACCTGTGCCCAATCTCATGTTCACTCGGGACCTCGCGGCCGTGGTGCACGATCACATCATTCTGAGTCACGCCGCGACGGTGGCCCGCACCCGGGAGAGCATCATCATCAACGTCATCCTCCACCACCACCCTCGGTTCGCCCCGCACAGCGACAAGATCATCGAACTGCCGCCCGGCGTCACGTTCGAGGGAGGGGACCTCCTCGTGGCGAGCCCCGACACGGTTCTCATCGGGCACTCCGAACGGACGTCTCTCGGGGCCATCATGGCGATTGCGCACGAACTGTTTGAGCGCACGCCGGTCGAGCACGTCCTCGGGGTCGACCTGCCGAAGCGGCGATCCACCATGCATCTTGACACGGTGTTCTCCTTCGCCTCTCCCACCGAGGTGATCGTGTTTCCACCCCTGCTCGAGACCCACGGCTTCGGATACGCTGTGCACTTCACCAGTGCGGACAAGATGGGCCGCTTTATGACGGACATGCGTCGCAACCTGCGTGACGTCCTCGACGAACTGCTCGACCGCGACCTGACGTACATCCCTTGTGGGGGCACGGAGCGCCTCCACCAAGAGCGGGAACAGTGGACGGATGGGGCGAACGTGTTTGCGGCCGCGCCCGGGGCCATTTTGGGCTACGAGCGGAACAGCCGTACCTTCGAGCGCCTGCGCGAGCATGGCTATCGCATTGTGAGCGCCGAGAGCTTCCTGTCGTACTTCGAGTCGGGGCGCTTCCACGCGGGAAAGGAGAAGGTGGCAATCCAGCTGGGCGGTACAGAGTTGTCCCGGGGGCGTGGTGGGCCGCGGTGCATGACGCTCCCCATCGCCCGACACAACTCACCCACCGGGGAATAGGAACTTCGGAAGTGGGAAGGTAGGAGTGGAGAGGTGGGACGTAAGTTGGGATTCCAATGATTTCACTCCTCGTTCGGTGTCCCGGCGGTGGGGGCCGAAACTGCCTCCTACGGGTACTGGTTCAGGAGTGTCCATGCCTGTCTGAATCCAGTATTCGGTGCTTTATGCACGATATCGTCGTCATTGGGGCCGGTCCTGTGGGACTTGCTTGCGGCATCGAAGCCAAGCGCCGGGGCCTTGATTCGCTCATTATCGAGAAGGGAGCGCTCTGCAATTCCTTTATCGGCTACCCCACGCGGATGGAGTTCTTCTCCACCCCGGAACTGCTGGAGATTGGCGATCATCCCTTTCCAACGCGGGACTACAAGCCACGCCGCGAAGAGGCGCTCGACTACTACCGCCGCGTGGCCACAACGGAGGAGCTGAACCTGCGGCTCTACGAGCCGGTGACGGATCTGCAGGGAAGGAACGGCCGCTTTACAGTCGTGACGGAGGAGGGCAGCTATCCCACCCGAAAGGTAGTGGTGGCCACCGGTTTTTACGATGTGCCGAACCGGATGGATGTGCCGGGCGAGGACCTCGACAAGGTAGTACACTACTTCAACGAGCCGTACCCCTACGCCCTGACGGATGTCGCCATTGTGGGCGGGGCCAACTCGGCTGTGAAGGCGGCGCTGGCCTGCTACCGCCACGAAGCAAACGTGACGATGGTAGTGCGCGAGCCTGAACTCGACGACGGCGTCAAGTACTGGCTCCGACCCGACGTGGAGAACCGAATCGAGGAGGGCTCCATCAATGCGTACTTCAACACCACCATCTCGGTGATCGAGTCGGATACCCTCCACCTCGCCACCCCCGACGGCCCGGAAACGATCGACAACGACTTCGTCCTCGCAATGACGGGGTACCGGCCGAATTACGACTTCCTGGAGCAGCTCGGCATCGCTATTCGCAACGACAAGGCCCGCACGCCGGTGCACGACGAGGAGGAAACCTTCGAGACGAATCGCGACGGCCTGTATCTTGCCGGAACCATCTGTGGAGGCTGCGACACGAGCCGATGGTTCATCGAAAACGGCCGCTTCCACGCCGAGAAGATCATGGATCATATCGCCGCGACGATGGACGCTAAACCCGCTGTCGCGTGATGCGTGAACCGTGAGAAGTGAGACGTGAAGCGCGAAGCATCACGACTCACGCATCCTGCATCATTTGTCACACCCTCGCGTCCCCATTCCCCTGCGCTCAGTTGCTGTCGTTTACCTTGAACTGTCGGATTGCCCGGATTGCCTGTGGATCGTCCGAGAGTGAGACCGCCGACTCAATCATGAGGTGAAGCTGCTCCTCACTCAAAGGCTGGTCGATTGCATTCACGTCGTACGCAATGCCGAGTTCAGGAAAGTCGCGGTGGCTGGACTGGAGGTTGCTGGCTCCCGCCTCGTAGATGCTGTCGTCGATCGCCTTCTTCGTCCCACGGACGTCGCTGTGCACCACAGCGAGAATCCAGTGGGGCGGCTCGGCGTTGACCCCAATCGTGTGTCCCTGCCCGAAGACCGTATCGCGCACGGTCCCCTGCTCGTTCAACAGCCGGGTGGAGGTGGCCATGCGCGAGGCAATGCGGGGCTGGGCCTCCTGCGTAGCGGCGCCAATGTGAGGAGTCGTGAAAATGTTTTCCATCTCGGCATAGGGATTGGTCCATTCCTCGTCGGCACTCCCGGGTTCTTTGGGAAACACGTCGACGGCCGCCGCGCGCACGTGCCCCTCGTCAACGGCTCGCTTCAGGTCGGCCGGGGTGTGTAGAAACCCGCGGGCTGCGTTGATGAAGGCCCGCGGACTGTTGTCCGGGCGGTCCGTCCCGAGCTGGCGGAAGTGGTCGTATTTCAGCAGACCCTCGTTGGACTGTCCCTGTGGATCTTCCGCCGAGACGTGCACGGTTACGAAGTCGGCCTTCCGAAACGCCTCCGACAGGCTCGAGCAGGACGTCCAACCCAGCGTCGTGCCCACCTCACGGGCGACGTCCGCCTTGTCGTAGAAGCAAATCTCCATTCCAAGGGCATCGGCCAGCCGGGCGAGCTGTTTGCCAATGTTCCCCAGGCCAATAATGGAGAGCGTCTTGTCCATGAGTTCATAGCGACGCGTGCTGTCCTTCGTCCATCGGTGCCGGCGGCCCGATTCGTTCGCCGTAAAGAGCCGCCGAGCCAGCACGACCATTTCGCCGATCACCATCTCCACCACCGACCGGCCGTTACTCACCGGATCATTGAGGACCAGCACGCCCTCCTCCGAGCAGGCGGGCTTGTCCACCGTGTCGTCACCGATACAACACAGCATGACGGCGGCTAGGTTGTCCGAGGCCTGCACGACCTCCTCGTCGACGACGAACTTGCTGCGCTTGTACAGCAGATCGTGTTGGCCCTCGCGCAGGCGTTCCACCATTGCGTCCTGATCGTAGCACTTGGGTTTGGGGACCCGCTCCGGTTCAATGCCCTGGTTGCGGAGATAGTCGTCGAGGCTCGGATCGGGTTCTTCGAGGATCAGTGCCTTTTCGAAGTGATCGCTCAGAAACCGGGGTTGTGGATACTCCATGCGTTTAGAAAATGGATAACGGAAAAATCAGGAAGGACGCCGGGACCGATTAATGAAGACGAGGTCGCTCGTCAATTCGGAGACTCGTCCGAAATAACAACCTACGCCCATACCAACGGGGAGTGTCAAAGCATCGGTCCTGAGTAAACTATCACACGTTATTTTGAGATCGCAGCTCCGGTTCGTGAAATCACGCGTAACGCACCGCTAGGACGAAGCTTGGGTCGGATCCTCGACAAAAGGATGCGTCGACATAGAAGAGGCCGCCGTGCCAAACGGCTCGACGGCTCCTCGCGGAGGGGGGATGGGCCCGAAGGGCCTGAAACTGCACTGATCGACAAAGGAACGTTACAGGACGTTCTTCACCGTCTGCCCAATGAGAGCGGGATTCTTGACCACAGTGGCGCCGGCCGCTTCGAGGGCCTCAAACTTGGCCTCGGCGGTGCCGGATCCCCCCGACACGATGGCCCCGGCGTGACCCATGCGGCGGCCTGGCGGTGCCGTTCGTCCCGCGATAAAGCCAAAGACGGGGGTGCTCATGTGATCCTTGATGTACGAGGCGGCTTCCTGCTCGGCCGTCCCGCCAATTTCACCGATCAAGACGACGCCTTCCGTCTGCGGATCCTCCTCGAAGAGTTTGAGGGCGTCGACGAAGCGAGTGCCAATGATGGGATCACCACCGATGCCCACTGCCGTGCTCTGGCCAAACCCCGCCCGTGTAATTTGATCGACGGCCTCGTAGGTGAGTGTGCCCGAGCGGGAAATGAGACCAATCGACCCCGGCTCGAAGATCATGGCGGGCATGATACCAACCTTGGTCTCTCCCGGAGTGATGGCTCCTGGACAGTTCGGCCCAATCAGGTGGGCCCCTTTCTTCTTGACAAAGTGATAGGTGGGTTTCATGTCGGCCACCGGGATGCCTTCCGTAATGCAGATGATTACCTTGATGCCCGCATCGGCCGCCTCCTGGATGGCGTCGGCGGCGAAGGGGGGCGGCACGAAAATGATGGACGTATTGGCGTCTTCACGCTCCACCGCCTCGGCGACGGTATTGTAGACGGGGCGATCCAGATGGGTCTGTCCGCCCTTGCCAGGCGTGACGCCCGCCACCACGTTGGTGCCGTAGTCGAGCATCTGTTCGGCGTGGAACGTGCCCTCCGAGCCAGTGAAGCCCTGCACCACTACGCGCGTGTCGTCGTCGACGAGAATGCTCATGCCTTCTTGAGGTTTGGAATGTGGAGTTCGGAGTGTGGAATTCGGAATGTAGGTGAGCGTCCAGCCAACCGACAGATCCAATTTGTAGGCTAATGGCCGCTGCGAAAAACCACCAGAGACATGGACGAAAAACAATCCAAAATCGATAGGTCCCGCTCCTCAGAGATTTTTCCCCGGCGGACAATTTCGTTGGCTTCTGCGAATGAGGAAAGGTCTAAGCACGTGATCCGTGAAACGTAATTTGTGAATTTCCACATCACGCCTCACTCCTCACGAATCACTCTCCTCCCGCCTCACTCCCTAATCGCCTCGCCCACCCGTAGAAGCAGGGATTCGTCGAAGTGGGGGCCGAGGAGTTGAAGGCCCACGGGCAGGCGTGGCTCGTCTGGATGCTCACCGATGGGGACGGTCAAGCCCGGGAGGCCCGCCAGATTGGCCGTCACGGTGTAGATGTCATTGAGGTACATCTCAAGCGGATCGTCCGTCTTTTCACCGATTTGAAATGGAGGCGTGGGCGTAGTGGGGGTCACGAGTGCGTCGACCTTCTCGAAGGCCTGTTCGAAGTCATGCCGGATGAGCGTCCGCACGCGCTGAGCCTTCTCGTAGTACTTGTCGTAGTAGCCGGCAGAGAGGGCATAGGTACCAAGCATGATGCGGCGCTTGACCTCCTCGCCGAAGCCCTCGGTGCGGGTGCGGGTGTAGAGCGCATCGAGAGTGCTCTGTTCGTCGTCGAGCTGCGCTTCGAGTTCAGCCACGCGCTCCTCGTCGCCTTGCGTGCGAGCAGTGGAGAGCTCCGATTCGAGCTCCTCTTGGCGCTCGCGGAGGGCCTGCTTCGTCTCCTGCAGGTCGGCCCGGTAGCCGTATCGGATGCCGTCGTACCGGGCGAGGTTGCTGGAGGCCTCAGCCGTGGCGATGAGGTAATAGGTAGCCACGCCGTACTCCGTGTGGGGGAGCGACACCTCCTCGACAGTGGCTCCGGCGGCCTCCAGCTGCTGCACCTGATCGTGCACCATGCGGCGAATGTCGTCGTCGAGCCCCTCGGCAAAATATTCGGTGGGGAGGCCAAGGCGAAGGCCCCCTACTCCGTCCCCAAGCGCGTCCGTATAATCGGGCACGTCGACCGGCGCGCTGGTCGCGTCGCGCTCGTCCTCCCCGGCAATGACG
>CAYRPX010000064.1:0-13220 GCA_964426195.1 uncultured Salinivenus sp. | reverse complement strand
TGTCGAGCTTGCGGAGGGCCTGGCGCCGGCGCATCTTGTAGCGGGTGATGCCGGCTGCCTCCTCGAACATGCGACGGCGATCCTCGGTGGAGCCGGACACCAGCTCATCGACCATCTTCAACTCGATTACCGAGTATGCATCAGCCGCCATCCCCGTGTCCATGAACAAATCGGTAATGTCCTTGAGGCGACACGTCGTCCCGTTCATCAAATACTCCGACGTGCCGTCGCGGAATAGACGACGTCCAATGGAGACTTCGGTGTACTCCGTCGGCAGGATTCCGTCGGTGTTTTCGATCGTCAACTCCACCTCTGCCATTCCGAGTGGGCGCCGATCGGCCGTCCCGTTGAAGATGAGGTTTTCCATCTTTTCGGACCGGAGCACCGTAGGCCGCTGTTCGCCGAGGACCCAGCGAATGGCGTCTACAATGTTCGATTTTCCGCACCCATTGGGGCCGACGATCGTCGTCACTCCGGGATCGAAGGTAAGCGTGGTGGAGTCCGCAAAGCTCTTAAAGCCCTGCAATTCAAGTTGACTGAGGTACATGTACCCGATACGTCGTCGTCAAAAATGAAGTCTACGCCTCCGTCAAGTCTTCCCTTTCCACGAAGGGCATGGTGTCGCGCATTTCGTATTGCGTCGTACAGATTGCACGCAATACGCACTCCCAACCGATAGGGATCTGGGGGAACCGGTCGCAGGCCCGGACTAGAATTGTTCAAGTAAAGAGGCCGACTACCGTTTTGCAAATGAGACAGCACCGGACAAAATCCCTACTCAGCCCCGTCTAAACGGGATTTTTCCGTCCGAAGGGAAAAGAGTTCTGTTATTGAGCCGAATCATTTTTTTCCACTACAAGCCAAAACGGACTAGGAGCGACCACGTTCGGGTCTTCCCTTGAGCCGGAAACGACGCCTGCGGAAAGGGCTGCTCCGAAACATCCCGAGCTACATCCTTCAGTCCCCACGTCCGGCGCACCGTGAAGTGAAGTTGTTGATCTAGAACCGGAACGGTGGCTCCCATTCCCGCCACGACACCAGTATTGATCCAGCGATAAAACGAAACTCCGGTACGAAGGGGAACATTGAGATCGCCCTCTCCGGGCGTCTGGCGTTCGAAAAGCTTGATGGCCCCGAATCCCCCGGCCTCCCCGTGTACAGTGATGGACTGTACGGGAGGCGTCTTCCCGTGAATCAAGAGGGGCAGCTCAAGGTAGCCGGCCCCGTAGTCAATGGCCCCACCCTCCTCACTGTCGATTTCCACCCCCTTCTGATTCAGAAGGAGTTCGGCTTGAATCGAGACGGGTCCGAAGAGGGGCTGCCGCAGCACTATTCCTCCGGCAAATACAAAGTAGCTTCCGAGGTCGAGCCCGGGAGACTGCATCGTCACCCGATTGACTCCCAAAGTGAATCCGTACTGGAGATCTTCCTGCCCCTGGACCGGACCTGGAGTTCCCGCAAGAAGACCTCCCAGGAGAAAAATGCCGACAATGAACCGCATAACGACTGGGCCTCGATACGAGCTAGGTGATTAATGAACACCGAAACGGAGAACGGGGCTGACGGATCCCAACTCAGATCGGAATTCCTTCTGGCGGGGGAACCCCAACTTGATGCGGCAATCAGAAAAGGTACCAACATGCGGTCACGCCGTCCGTAGTATTGATTGGGAATGTGATCGCCACATCTTTCCCTCTTCCTCGTCGACTCGGTTTGCACGCGTATGGCGGAGTCCCCGAACGTTACTCAATTGCTCAAGGAATTTCAGTCTGGCAATCAGACGGCTTTCAATCGGCTCTGGTCGGAAGTGTACGATGAGTTGCGGGACCTCGCGCGTTGCAAGCTTCAAGATGAGCGGGAAAACCACACCCTGACCACTACGGCCCTGGTCCACGAGTGCTACTTGAAGCTCGTAGACCAGTCACAGGTGCAGTGGAAGAACCGCCTTCACTTCTTTGCCATGGCCTCCCGCATCATGCGCAACATTCTGATCGACTACGCCCGCCGACGGACCGCTGACAAACGCGGCGGCGACGCCCCCCATCTCCCGATCGACGACGTAAGCGTGGGTGGTGAGCAGCGATCCGCTGAGCTGCTCATTGCCCTCGATCAGGCCCTTGACGAGCTCGAAGAGTTCGACGAGCGCCTCGCCCGCGTGGTGGAGTACCGGTTCTTCGGCGGCATGGAAGAACAAGAGATCGCGGACTTTATGGACCTCTCGGCCCGGACCATTCGCCGCGACTGGCGCAAGGCCAAGGGATGGTTGTCCCGCGTTCTGAAAGACGACCTCTGATCGATGTGCTTCGATGTGCTCGTTCTCTGAAACGAGCCGCCGTGCCGAACCTGCCTTTCGCACCCGTCTTCCCCGAGTGAATTCACAACAGTCGCCATGACACCGGAACGCTGGGAGCGTGTCAGTGAGATCCTCGACAGGATCTTCGAGCATCCCCCCGATGAATGGCAGGCCGTCGCGGACGAAGTCTGCGAGGACGAGACCGTGCAGTCGGACGTGGAGGCCATTCTGGAGACCGAGAACGAGGCCGCCGCGTTCCTGGAGGCAGGGGCCGGGCCTCACCTTTCGGCCCTCCTGCCCGAAGAGGAATCGACGGACTCGGGTGAGGCTGCCATCGATCCCCTCGACACGGGCCAACGCCTCGGCGCGTACCGGATTACGGACATGCTCGGCCAAGGAGGCATGAGCGTCGTCTACCGGGCGGAACGAGCGGACAATCAGTTCGAGCAGACCGTTGCCGTCAAGCTCCTGCGCAGCGTGCCCCATCCGGAGGTCCTCCAGCGCTTTCGGACCGAGCGCCACATCCTCGCCGCACTCGACCACCCAAATATCGCCCAGATTCTCGACGGTGGGACGACCCCCGACGGACGGCCGTACTTCGTCATGGAGTACGTGGACGGCCGTCCCATCACCGAATACTGCAACGAAAACCAGCTCTCGATCGAAGAGCGGCTCGACCTATTCTCCACCGTCGTCGAGACGGTTCAGTACGCGCATCGGTCGCTCATCATCCACCGCGACCTCAAACCGTCCAACGTCCTCGTCCGGGACGACGGGGCTGTGAAGCTGCTTGACTTCGGCATCGCAAAGGTGCTCGACGTCGGTCCGAACGAATCGTTCGCCGCTCCCTCGACCCGCACAGGCCGACACTTGATGACGCCGGAATATGCGGCTCCGGAACAGGTGAAAGGAGAGGCCATCACTACGGCCACCGACGTCTACGCTCTCGGCATTCTGCTGTACGAACTGCTCGCGGGGTGCCGCCCGTACGCCCTCGATCAGCATTCCCCTTACGACGTGGTGCAGATGGTGTGCGACACTGATCCTGCCCGTCCCAGTACGGCTCTCCGAGCGAACCAGGACGATGCTCCGGAACCCGAGGCCGTTGCAGACGCTCGCGACTCGACCCCCTCTCGACTGAAACGTCACCTCCAAGGCGACCTAGACGCCATCGTCCTAAAGGCGCTTCGGAAAGATCCGGGCGCCCGGTACGACACTGCTGCAGTCCTCGCGAATGACATCGAGGCCTACCTCGACGGGCGACCCGTACAGGCCTACACTGGATCGTGGACCTACCGACTTCGTAAATTCGTGCAGCGACGGCGGACGACCGTCGCCAGTGCGGCCCTGATCCTCCTTTTGCTCGCGGGCTACGCCGTCACTCTTACCGTACAGACCAACCGCATCCGGGCCGAGCGCAACAAGGCGGAGGCGGTCACTGCGTTCCTCGTTGACCTGTTCGAGGGATCCGATCCGCTCCGCCCCATGCGCGCCCCCCGTTCCGACTCCCTCACGCTCCGCAATATCCTCGATCGTGGGGCGAAACGGGCGCGCACAGAGCTCGACGGGCAGCCTGCTGTTCAGGCCAAGCTGATGTCCATCATCGGCCGCGTTTACACGAATACAGGCCACTACTCTCGGGCCGACTCGCTCCTTCAAACGGCCCTCCCCCTGTACCAGGCACAAGGAGAGGAATCATCCCTAGACTTGGCCTGGGCGAAACAGAGCATGGCCTTCTCGCACCTTCGGCTAGGACGGTACGAGGAGGCCGAGCGGCTCTACCGAGAGGTGCTGGATACCTATCGGCAGTGGGGCCGCTTCAATCTCTCCCGCCGGGCGTCGGTCTTAAATGGCCTCGCCCTGGTGCTGGACGAGAGCGGGGCGCCCGCACAGGCCGATTCGATCTATCGGGACATCATTGACCGGTTTCGGACAGAACGCGACTCCGTCCCCGGCACGTACTTCCACAATCTGGCGATCGCCCTGGAGCACCAAGACCAGTTTGAGGAAGCTCTGCAAATGCATGACAGGGCCCTGGCCGCGTTTCGGCGTCAGTACGGCGACGCTCATCCGACCGTCGCGAATGCCATTGCCCGCATGGCCTTTACGAACCACCGTGCGGGTCGGCACACAACGGCCGACTCGTTGCACCAGGAGGCCCTCACCATGCGGCGCGAGCTTCTGCCGCCCACCCATCCACACCTCGCCTCGTCGCTCGTCCGATACGCCTGGCTCCTCGTCGAGCAGGGAGAGGTATCGGAGGCCCGGGCAAAGGCCGAGGAGGGACTTTCGATCCTCACTTCCCTCCTCCCCGAGGATCACTGGCAGATCGCCGCGGCCCGGAGCGTTTTGGCCCTCTGCGACATGGCCGAGGGAAACCTCGAAGCCGCAGAGTCGCCTCTCCGTACCCAGTATCAGATGGGCCGCGAGCAGTTCGGTCCCCAGGACTGGCGCACCCGCACTGCAGCTCAGGCCCTCGTGGAGTTGTACCGGACCTGGGAAAAGCCCGATTCAGCGGCCCACTATGCCCGCTGGCTCGCGAAAACGAGTCCGGACGAAAACGCTACCCGCCTGCCAACGCCGTAGTGTGATTGCGCACGGCTCAGCTCCCTCAGCCCCAGTGCATGGCTGTGTCGTTTTTTCCCTTCTCCGTTCCACCACTCCTCCTTTCCTCCCCCCAGCTCCGCTCACCTTTCTCATTCCCCAACCCTGATGCCCGACGTAGATTCCACGCCCGACATCGATCTGGACGCCATCGACTCTGAGAACACCGCCGCGGGGGCCGCCGAGAAACTCCGCGACGCCCTCCGGTACCACAACTATCGCTACTACGTCCTTGACGACCCGGTCGTCTCCGACGCCGAGTACGACCGGCTTTTCCAACAACTCCAGGAGCTCGAAGAGGCGTACCCTGGCCTCCGGACGCCGGATTCTCCAACGCATCAGGTGGGCGGCAAAGTGCGCGACGAGTTGGGGACGGCGGAGCACCCCACGCCCATGCTCAGCCTGAAGGCCGTCTACGACGAAGAAGATGCTCGCTCCTTCGACGAGACGTGCCGCGAGGAGCTGGGCCGAGCGTCTGTCGAGTACACCGCCGAGCCCAAATTCGATGGCCTGGCCGTAGAGCTCGTCTATGAGGACGGCCGCCTCGTGCAGGCCGCCACTCGGGGCGACGGCGAAACGGGCGAGGAAATTACGGCGAACGTAAAAACGATCAAGAGCGTCCCCCTTCGCCTCCGGGACGACGAGCGCCCCGTGCCCGATCGGCTCGTCGTGCGCGGCGAAGCCTACATGCGCAAGGACGAATTTAATCAGTTCAATCGACACCGGGAGGAAGAAGGAAAAAAACCCTTCGCCAACCCGCGCAACGCGGCGGCGGGCTCGCTCCGGCAGCTCGACTCGAACGTCACGGCGCGACGCCCCATGCACATTTATTTTTACGGGATCGCCCCCGGGGAACGACGCGACTTCGACACCCACGCGCAGGTATTGGAGGCCCTGCCCGAGTGGGGACTCCGCGTGTGCGAGCAGCACATCCGGCGGTGCGACGGCATTGACGAGGCGCTCACCCACCACGCCACCCTGGTCGAGAAACGGGATGACCTGCCGTACGAGATCGACGGCCTCGTGATCAAGGTCAATGACTTTGAGGCCCACGAAACGCTTGGGGTGCGCGACCGGGACCCCCGCTGGGCCGTGGCCTATAAGTTCCCCCCCCGCCGGGCCACAACATCGATCGACGACATTTTCGTGCAGGTGGGGCGAACGGGCCGCCTTACGCCGGTCGCCCAGCTAGAGCCCGTGGAGGTGGGCGGCGTTGAAGTCAGCCGCGCCTCCCTCCACAACCAGAACGAAATCGATCGGAAGGACATCCGGATCGGCGACACGGTCTTGATCGAACGGGCCGGCGACGTCATTCCACAGGTCGTGAAGGTCATCGAGGAGAAACGCGACGGCTCCGAAGAAAAATATCACCTTCCGGACACGTGTCCAGTCTGCGACTCCGAGGTCGTTCTGAGCGAGAACAAAAAACAGGCGTTCTGCACCGGGGGCATGACGTGTGAGGCACAGCTCCGGGAACGACTAAAGCACTATGCCTCCCGCGAGGCCACGGACCTCGAAGGACTCGGCGACAAGCGGGCCGAACAGCTCATCGACGCGGGCCTTATCGAACGCTTCTCGGACCTGTACGAGATTGAGAAGGATGACCTCCTCAAACTCGACCGGTATGCGGACAAATCCGCCCAGAACCTGATCGACGAGATCGACAAGAGTCTGGAGCAGGTCTACGACCGGTTCATCTACGCTCTCGGCATCCCGCTGGTCGGATCCGCCACGGCCCGGATACTCGCTCAGCACTTTTCGACGCTGGATGACCTCATGGAGGCCGAGGAAGAGCAGCTGCAATCGATTGCGGACATTGGTCCCGAGGTCGCACACAGCATCGTGGCGTTTTTCGAGGACGAGGACAACCGAGAAGTGATCGACGAAATCCGGGACGCGGGCCTTACGCTGACCAATCCCTACGCCGACACGGAACAGCCGCTGGAGGGCCTGACCTTTGTGTTTACCGGCAGTCTGGACCGTTGGACTCGGGACGAGGTGCAACGGCTCGTCGAGCAGCACGGAGGCCGGGCCACCTCCAGCGTCAGCGGCGAAACCGATTATGTAGTCGCCGGCCCCGGCGCCGGGCAGAAGCGCGACGACGCTGACGCACTCGACGTTCCTGTGCTGGACGAGGAGGCCTTCATCGATCTCCTCGACGAGCGGGGAATCAAGTAGTTCGATCCGGAGCGCACACGCTCCCCCCCGCTCCTTGTCCTGAATCCTCTAATCAAGCCGTTCTACGTCGACAAATCGAACGCCCTCGGGCAAACGATCAAGTTCCAAAAAGGCCTCTAATTTCCCTTCGCGCTCTGGCAAGGATACGTTTTCAAACACGGTCGACGTATCCCCTTCCTCCACTACGTTATTTTTTTCAATATCGCCATACCTCAGTGTAGCTCTTCCATCCTTTTGAATCTCATTAAACCGCAGTTTAACCCGGTAATTTCCAGCCTCCGTCCGTACCTTCCAATGGCCATAGTTTCCTGAAATAGCGTACGGTCCGGACCAATAAAATGTACTTAGGGTTGCATTTGGTTCATGATCTGTGCCTAAGTAGATCCGCTGTGGATCCATGTGGTTCCATTCTTGCGTGACGTCGTGGAACCATCTTTCATATTTATCAAGGAGCTCATCTACCTTCTCTGGATTCTCCTGGGCGATATTATTGATCTCACTAGAATCTTCTTTAATTTTATACAACTCTAGTGAGGATACCATATCTCGACGTTCTTCTGGGCTTGGCTGACGGATGATGGAATGAGGATCCTGGTGCGGGGATACGAGCTTGTATTCATCCGTAATGACAGTAAAGTGGATGTACTCATACTGCCGGGGTCCGTTGTGCCACTGAAAATACAGCTCCCGATCGGGAAGGCGGTTCACCTCGCCCTGAATTCTGGGCATCAACGAGACCCCGTCCAATTCCACATCCTCCGGCTTCGAGACATTGGCGGCATCTAGGAGGGTCGGAATAATATCAACGTGGGCCGCGACCTCGTCAATCTTCTTTCCGGCAGGGATTTCGCCGGGCCATCGGATAAAGAAGGGGACCCGGATTCCATTTTCATACACACTGGTCTTGGTCCCCCGAAGGCCTGATACATATCGTCCGGGCTGTACGTCGTTTTTCACTCTCCTCGTCCGGGGCCCATTGTCCGATAAGAAAATGACAATGGTATTTTCGGCGATCCCTTCTTCCTCAAGAGTACGAAGCAACCGACCAATATTCTTGTCGATATTACTTATCATTCCATACACTCGAGCATTGTATTCATGGAGGCCTTTTTTCCTGTACGGATCGGCTTCCTCATCCGGGACCGTTAACGGTCGATGAGGAAGGTTTGTGGAGTAATAAGCAAAAAATGGTTCATTGCTGTCCTCCTCAATGAAATCCATCGTGGCCTCTGCGAAGATGTCATCGACGTAGCCCTCATATTGCTTCGTAACGTCGTTATGCTCTAATATAGGATCAAAATAACCGTTGCCAGGCGGCCCTGCGGACTGCCCAACCCCTCCTCCCTTGTGGACAAGGGCTTCCTGAAATCCCTGATCTGTGGGCCGCACCGGATAATTGTGCCCCAGGTGCCACTTCCCAAAAATCCCCGTACGGTAGCCCGCCTCGGCAAACATTTCGGCAAAGGTGACCTCGTCCGTATTCATCATGCCCTCCGAATTGTGCACCCCGGAGACCCCCGTTCGGAGGTTCCATCGACCGGTCAACAGACTGGCCCTCGAGGGCGAACAGTTGGGATTCACGTAGAAATGCGTCATTTCCGTCCCCTCCCTAGACAACTTGTCCATATTGGGGGTATTAATTACATCATTACCATGCACCCCCACGTCTCCGTACCCCTGATCGTCCGTCATTATTAAAAGTATGTTCGGCTTATCTTGTGCAAGGATATTACCTGTACCAAAGCAAAATACGAGGAACAAACATATAAAGAGTGATTTAACAAATTTGAAATCAACTTTTTTACGTCTCAATATTCTTGAATTACACTTCATATCAAACGATTTTTGAGTATTTAAATGCTATCCAAAAGTCGTTGAGGTTTCCCCGCTTCTCCCTCCCGTTTTGGGCTCCGACTCCCACCATAGAGGACCCCTTCACGGCGGTCCGTTCTCTCCAAGCCGGTTGTCGGGGTCAGACACCAAACGGGAGTCGACGCCACGATTGCCCCGAAATTTGGGCCTCACGGTCTCGGAAAGAGCATCTCGACTTTCCAAAAAGAGTGAGACCTTCTTCTCAAGGATACAAGAGCGATCCCACAATACCAATTACTGCAGATCATTTCCAAATCAGACGGTCTTGTCCTCCTTGGTAGCGGTACGGACCCGAGAACAAACGTCGAACGTGCACACGTCCCGAGCCGGTTCGAGAGAAGCGCCCGCGATCGGAGATTCGAAGCGTCGCCTCGACGTTGCCAAGATGGAAGGGAACGAGCCACTGATCTGGAAAACCACTACATCGATGCCGGGAAAAGTCCTACAGCATCGTAGTCGTTGCAATGGCAGTTTTGTACTGAACGAAGAAAGGGGTCGCCCCCAAAAGAGAAATCCATCACGGGAGGGTGGACGAGCAAAAGGAGAAGCTCGACGCCATGCGTCAATCGGACACAAGGTCGAGCCGAAAGATGGAGCGCCTACGCCCCCCGAAAAGCACGAATTCGAAACGGGGCCGAACTCGACCGTGACGAGCGGCGTTACCGGCAAGTAAGATGTCGTCGCGCTCTCCCCTTTCTTCTCACATACCCATCGAACAATATCACTCCCTTCATATGCTCTCAATCCACCGCGTACTCTTTCCCACCGACTTTTCCGAGGGAGCAAAGCGGGCCTTTCCGCAGGCCGCCTCCTTTGCCGATCAGCACGACGCCGGCCTCCACATTCTAAACGTGAAGGGACGGCACCAACGTAACGGCGAGACCGCAAACCCCCAGTTTCCAATTCCACTTGACACGCTGACGGAATGGCTCCGACGCTCCGCTTCGTCGGGATCCGGCTCGAACGTACCGGACCTGGAGGCATTGTCCATCACGCAAGAACAGGTGGAGTCGACGGACCCGGGCGAGCAGATCCCCGCCTATATTGAGAATGAGGAGATTGACCTGACCGTGATGGGCACCCACGGCCGCCGTGGAGTCGACCGAATAATCAGTGGTAGTGTTACGGAGGAAGTGGTGCGCAAAGCACCCAGTCCCGTCCTTACCGTGCAGGCGGACGCGGACGTGGCCCCGAATCAGGCGGTACGCCGCATTCTCGCGCCCGTCGACTTCTCCGACGCGTCCGATGTTGCGGTCCAGCACGCAAAGGAGATTGCGCTCACCTACGGTGCGGAAATTGACCTGCTCCACGTGGTCGAGGCCCCGTTCTATCCACCGGCGTATGGCCTAGAGCCCACGAATTTCCCAACCGAGGAGGTGATAGAAAACGTTGAGCAGCGGCTCGGGGACATGGCGCGGGAAGACATTGGATACGAACACGTGATGATTGAGACGAAAACCGGAAATCCGGCGGTTGAGATTCTCGACTACGTGGAGAACAACGAGGTCGACCTCGTCGTCATCGCCACGCACGGCCGCACCGGCCTCAAGCGCATGTTGATCGGGAGTGTGGCAGAACTGGTCCTTCGGCGGTGCCCGACGCCTGTGTTTGTCGTGAAGCCCAACCGGAAGTCCCTCGTGCCCTCCTGACAAGAATCCCTCGCGACTCGTTCATAACCGCTCGACAGGAGCGTCGAGAGACTCTCCCTAGGACTCACGCAGCCACGCGGGTTGCCCCCATTCACAGATGAGGACGAGAACGGTGTAACGACCCCTCGGACTTGGGGTCAGCAGGTTCCGAGCAGATCAATCGCCCCGTGCACCCCCTCCACTACCTGAGCCATGCGCTCATAATCAAGCGTCTCCGGCGTGTCGGTGGGCCCATGGTAGTGCGGATTGCGGTAAAACGCCGTGTCAGTGATCATGACGGCGTCGTAGCCCGCGTGCCAGTAGTTGAGGTGGTCGGAAAAGGCGATGCCGGGCACGATCCGAGGCGCGTTGATGGAGTGAACCGGGAGCGGTGTCGCCTCGCGCATGCTGTTGCGGACCGTCCGGACGAGATCGACTTGTCCCCAGCCCCACTTGCCCACCACGGCGATGAAATTTCCAGCGGACGGATAGAACGGTCGCAGGACGAAGAGCGGAAACTGCTGGCTGTTGGGCTCATCCCTGAAGTAGCCGATCATCTCCAACGACAGCATCGCCCGCACCTCTACGCCCCCCTCCTCTAGCGACTGGGCGTGGACGGCACTGCCCATTTGATTCGTGGAGAAGTACGGCGGCTCCTCGAGCGGGTAGCTTACCAGCTCAACCGGGCAGGGCAGGTCGGTCCCATCGAGCCCTCGCGCGAGTTCGAGGAGCCCCGCGACCCCGCTGGCATTGTCGTCGGCTCCTGGATAGGGGCCGGCCGTGTCGTAGTGCGCCCCGACCACGATCCGTGCGCCCGCCTTGGGCCCAAAGCGGGCAATGACGTTCCGCACCACCGCACCGTCGACCCCGTAGGTCTGATCGTCGATCCGATTCGTGTGCACGGACAGCTCCGCCTCAATGTAATCGGCCACCGGACCCAGCCGCCCAGGGTGGCCGGCGTCGCGGGGCGTGAGGTCCTCAGCCAGGGTACGAACGTGGGCTCTTAGCCGGTCCGGGTCTGCACGGGCAGAAGGAGGAGTCATCTCGAGCGAGAGCGACGAGATTGACACCATTTGTGAACCCATCCCGTGACGCAACGTCGGCCGGCGCGCCTTCTCCTCGGCTATTGGTGCCGCGCCGCTTCTGCCACCTCCTCGCGCACCACGGTCTTGCCAATGGGCGAGAGCGTCAGGCCCGCAATCTTGACGTGCTGGATGCCAAACGGAATGCCGATGATGGTGACAAAGAGGAGCAGTGCCGTGGCGAGGTGGCCGAGGGCGAGCCACCATCCGCAGATCAGAAACCACAGGACATTGCCGAGCGTCCCGAGCGGGCTCGTGCCCACGTCCTCCGTCCCCGTGAGCACGTCGCGCCGAACCGCCTCTCGTCCAAACGGGAGAAAGGCAAACGTGCCGATCTCGAAGCAGGCGCGCCCGAACGGGATACCCAGGATGGAGATGTACATGAGGACCCCGGCCAGCCACCAGCCCAGTCCCATGTAGACGCCGCCGAATAGAAGCCAGAGCAGATTTCCGAGGGTGCGCATGGGTCTTGGAAGGAGCGTCGAAAAAACAACCGAGCGACCGCGTGCCGGCGTGCCCTCCGACTCACCAATGGGAGAGCGGGCAAGAGAGAGCAACAGTTGCGGTCAATCACGAGGACGAGGCTCCACCAGTGTGGAAAACGGCCGAGTGGTCGTCGGCTCGCGCATGAACACGATTTCGAAATCGTTCCAGCGAGGGGACCTCTCCAAAACGAGCGAGGTGAGCCGGACAGGTACAGTCCGACGCCCCAAACCCCTCCAGCGGCACCGATGCGCCGGACAGTGATCGGATGACCTCGACCCAGGTGCATTCGCGCCGCTCCGGATCGTGCGTGTACCAGACCGTCTCCAATCTCGTCTCCGCCCGGAGGTAGTCGACGTGCCAGTGCAGGGTCCCATCGCTCCGGACGTGGCGCTCTACGCGGGCCCGGAGTCCACCGGGGCCAAAGGCACTTCCGACGTAGACGTATACGCCGGCGCGGACCGACATGTCCCCGAGGGCCCCGACCTCGATGATCGGGTCGTCTATGGCGTGCAACAGGAGGGCGTATGTGCCGGGATCAGTCGTCATCGGGAACGCTTTTGCCTCAAACAATTTCGTCCGGCCCGTACTCGAGCACTGGACCGCGGTAGCCGAAGATCGTCTGTAGCCCCTTGGTGAACAAGGGCGACTGCTTCTGCACGTACCATTGGTCGGCGGCGCGCCGCACGCCCTCGCCGTAGGCCGGGTAGGGATGGATCGTGTCGCCGATGTTGCGGAGGGTCACGCCGTTGCGCATGGCGATGGTGAAGGCGGTGATGAGCTCGCCCGCCCGTTCGCCGAGCACACTCGCGCCCAGGATTGTACCGGTGAGGGACTTGGCGTGCACCTTGATCTGCCCCGTCGTCTCGCTCTCCGTGATGGCGCGGTCGAGCTGGTCGTAGGGGAAGTGGTAGGTTTCGTACGACACGCCCTCCTCGTCGAGGTCAGACGCGTGGGCCCCCACGTGCGCCAGCTCCGGCTCGGTGTAGGTGACCCACGGCACGTGATCGGCGTCGATCGTGGACGGCATCTTCAGGAGCGCGTTCGTGACGGCCACCTTGGCCATGTGGTTGCTCATGT
>CAYRPX010000063.1:0-13487 GCA_964426195.1 uncultured Salinivenus sp. | reverse complement strand
GCGAGGGGTCGGCCAGCAGGGCGTAGCCGCTTATGCCCAGGTTGGAGAGCAGCAGCGCGAGCGTAATGGGGGCTTCGAGGAGTCGCTCCATTCGGTCTGGGAGTGGGCGAGTGGGGGAGGGGTAAGAAGGAAGAGGGCTACTGAGACCGTTTGTGGTTGGGAGGCGGCGATCAGTCGAGGACGTTCGAGCAGAAATACTCGAAGGAACGATTCTTCGCTCGTGCGCGGCGCACCTCGAAGTGCTCCAGCAGTCGCTGCATGAGGTCCAGGCGGGAGGCGTCGTCCGGAAGCAGATGGCTGAATTTCTCCTTCGTCAACTCGTCGGTTCGCTGGAGCGGCCTACCAAGCATCTCCTCGGTACGCTGACGTGACAGACCAGCAGCGTACCGGCTCTCAATTTCCTGCACGACGACGTAAATCGATTCGTCGGGAAGAGCTTCTCCGAACGCAGCATGGACTGATTCGACACATGCGGAGATGCACGGCTTCGGATCTAGGTCCCGAACGAACAGAATGTCGATATCCATCTGGATTGCGTTCCGGAGGTAGGCTCGAACTTTCTCTCGTTCCCGTCTGGCATACGGGACGGTTCGAATTCGGTCGTATGCGTTCCCCAATTGAGGTTTGACGACCGTCTCGAAGAAACGCTCGTCGTCGGACTCTTCACAGAAGATGAGAAGCCGTTGGTATGACATGGATTACAGACTGAGGAGGTCGTCCACGAACAGGTCCTCGATTCCGAGCTCATTTTTCAGAAAGTGACCCACGACCTCGCTATCGCTCGGCTTTGTGATCTGCGAGAATCCGTCCTCATCACGCGATACGAGGTAAATATTGTCCAAATCGACGTGTCTGATGACCTCGGGGTTGTGCGTTGTGAGAAAGATCTGTTTCTCTTCGGATGCCTCCCGCATCATCTGCGTGAGTTGGGAAATCAGCTTCGGATGGAGGCTCGTTGCTGGCTCATCGAAGGCCAAGATCGGGCGATCGTCAAAGTAGAGGGCAATTATCAGAGCAAATACTTTGATTGCGCCGTCCGACAGTACTGAGGCTGGTAAGTACGTGTCTTCCTCATACGACTCCTGAAGGAAGAGAAGCAGAGACTTCCCAAACTGAGTCACTTCCAGATCTTTAGCGAAGGGAAGCAGAGCACGGGCCAGATTCAAAAACGTACGCCGTCGATCCGGATCTCCTTGGAGCAGATTGCGAAGAACGAGGGCGACGTTGCTTCCGTCCTCCGTAAGTTTTGAGGACCCAGAAATTGAGGAGTCTGCTAGGTCTGACGAGTTGAAGTTGAATACTGGGAAAGACGATAGGCCCTCCGTCTCAGAAAAGAAGGCAACTGGAAAGAACGAAGAGGCAAGGAGAGGTTCATTGCTCGGGATCGCACTGTGGTCATACGTCGCACCACCGGCGAGCTCCAAAAATTTGGTGCCTCGTCTAATGTTCAATCGCCCATTTTTTCGCCCTACAACGAGCGTGCGCTCTACCTCATCGGGGAAGGCCTCCCCCTGATCGAGTAGTTCGAGCTGGGACGTGAATTCGTCCCTGGCAATTTGGAATCCATCCGGGGCTTCGTTGCGGAGTTTAAGCTGATAGTGGGTCGTGTCAACCTTGAATTCGGGACTCTCCGTGTGAGCAATGGATTGTTCCTCTCCCCAATCGAGCCATACCTCAAAGTCTGTCGTGCGCTCCGAATCTGGAAGCTGAACGTTCTGGACGAGGTCAGTCCCCCCTCCTTGTGACACAGCCTCTTCTAGCCCACCCCGTACGATATCACGCAGAAAGGTGAGGACGTTTAAGAAATTTGACTTGCCGGAGGCGTTGGCCCCAATGAAGACATTGAGGTCTCCCAGCTCGATGTCGACCGTGTCGAAGCTCCTGAAGTTCTGGGCCCGAAGCCGCGTGATCTTCATGGCGGGGAGGGGGAACAGAGATGCGAAAGGAGAACGCCGTCCCGTAAATCCGCTGCTATACGAACCGTTCGCGGGGAGGCAAAATCGAAGACGGGAGTGGTCAGGAGTGTCTTTTTCACGCATCACCTGCCACGCATCACCCGTCACGCATCACCCGTCACGCATCACTCCTCTCGACTCACGCCGCGACGGCGGAGACGTGGTTGAGGAGCGACTCGAAGACGAGCCGTCCGTCGTCGCCGCCGAGGAGGGATTCTACGCAGCGCTCCGGGTGGGGCATGAGGCCGCAGACGTTGCCGTCCTCGTTAACAAGGCCGGCAATGCCGTGCACCGAGCCGTTGGGATTGGCGTCGTCGGTCACTTCGCCGTCCGGCGCGCTGTAGCGGAAGAGCACCTGGTCGTTGCGCTCAACTCGGTCGAGCACCTCCTCGTCGGCGTAGTAGCGGCCCTCGCCGTGCGAGATGGGAATCGTCACGACTTGTCCCTCCTCCAGCGCGCCTGTGAAGGGGGTGTCCGCGTTCTCGACGCGGAGCGTAGTGTCTTTGCAAATGAAGCGAAGCGACTCGTTGCGCATGAGGGTGCCGGGGAGCAGCCCAGCCTCGCAGAGAACCTGGAAGCCATTGCAGATGCCGAAGACGAGCCCTCCCTTCTCGGCGAATCGCACCACATCCTGCATGATGGGAGAAAACCGGGAGATGGCCCCGGAGCGCAGGTAATCGCCGTACGAGAAGCCGCCCGGTACAATTATCACGTCCACGTCGCCGAGCTGCTCCTCTTCGTGCCAGATGAAGCGCGCCTCCTGATCAAAGACGTGCTTGGCGGCATGATACGCGTCGTGGTCGCAGTTCGACCCCGGAAAGACGACAACACCGAAACGAACGGACATAGGAATACAAGAGGACTGAAAAAAGAGGCAGCGAGTGGGGAGCTCGACTTCAGTTCGTCGTGCTATTCGTGCGGCGTTGCTACGTATTTCGTAGTGCGTATTTTACACGACTCCTCTCGTTTTACGCATTGCGAAATACGCGGTACGGAAATGCGGCACGAAATTCCGAGCGTTATGCATTGACGTACTCGAGCCAGGCACTGCCCTCCGCATAGTCCTCAACCACGTCGGTCAGCTTGTGGTTGCGGTACGCAGTAACCTGGCCATCTACCTCTTTGCGAAAAACCTGGAGGCAGTTGGAGATCAGGTCGCTTCGGAAGCCCCGGTCTCCGAGTTCGATCGTCAGCTCCATCGTGATAACGCGCCCCAAGATGCGTCCGAGCTCCACAAGTTTGCGTTGCGGCAGCGAGAGATCGACCTCAAAGTCGAGCGTGTTCTCAAAATAGTCAGCCGCCCGCGCCGTCGGTTCATAGTCGGAGAGGAAAGTGTAGAGGTTTTTCTCCTTGAGGGTGCGCATCGACTTGAGCACTGACTCCGAGATCTGTTGGTAGAGCACGTCGTTCGAGCCCTCGAAGATCTGGAATGGGCGGCTATCGACGACCGAGCGTCCCGCCACGTGGTCGAGTCGATAGCCCATACCCCCGGTCAGCTGCAGTAGCGACTGGGCGGCGTCCTGCATCAGGTCGGTGACGACCGTCTTAATGGCATTGGCCGAGAGGGCGTCTCCAGCGAGGTTGTTATCGGTGTGGGCGTGCTCACTGGTATGGAGGCACATCGCCGAGCAGGCGGTGTAGGCGGCCTGCAAATCTACGAGGCGGCGGCGCACCTGGTCGTACTTGATCAGGGGCTTGCCCCCCACGAAGCGCTTCTGGCAGTGCTCCAGGGCCTCGTCGAGAATGCGCTTGAGGAAGCCCATTCCCATCCCGGGAAATTCGATCCGGCTTCGGTGGAGAATGTCAAGCATCATTTTGATGCCCGTGCTCTCTGGCTGCAGGCGGTGCGCCTCCGGCACTCGGATGTCGATGTGATTCCGCCCGTACGGAATCATGTAGAGGCCGAGATTCTCGTAGAACTCCTCCACCTCGATCATCTGTTCGGGCCGGTTCATGTCGGCGACGAAAAAGTTGATGTCCCGACCCAGGTTCCCGTTTTTCCCTTGCCTGCGGGCGGCCACAAGCCAGAAATCGGCCCAGCCTGTGAGGCCGGCCCAGTGCTTGGTTCCCTGAAGGTGGTACGTGCCGTCCTCCTTCGCGTAGGAGGTCTGCATGTTGAGGGCATCGGTTCCGTAATCGGGCTCCGTAATCATGAGCCCGCCCAGGTTCTTCTCCTCGATAAAGCGGTCAAAGATGGGACCCTTGATGGACTCGGATCCATACTTCGTGAGGGGCTGGAGGAAGAGAGCCCCATTGATGCCGAGGGTGAGGGAGAGTGCAAGGGACTCGTAGGAAGCCGTCGCGAGGATGGACTGGCACTCGTGGACGTGTCCGCCGCGCCCCCCGTACTTTTCGGGAATGAAGACCGAAAGCGGGGTGACGGACTGAATTTCCCGCATCATGAATGGCGGAAGGCCCCGACGAGTGCTAACCTCGTCAAAATCGCCACGCATCGTAAACACCTTCTGCAGCTTCTGCTGAAAGGTTTCTCGGAACGTCTCGAAGTCAACGGATCTCCCAAGGTTTTCCGATAGGTATGAGGCAATGCTCATCGAACTGAGATGTCTCGACGATACAGTGAACCCGGTGGGGGAAGGGTGAGAATTCCGTACAATCCCTTTACCAAAACGAAGAGTCAACAAAAAAGATCGACCGTAGAGAAGGGATCTGCAAACGAAGTGACGGAAAATCACCGAGATGTCGCATTCATGTGTTCTCGCACATGGCGCCTTCCGAGGAGGGGGCACTCTGCCGTTTCTTTCTGCATCGAGACGGGAGACGCACAGAAAAAAAGAAAAGGAGGAAGGCCGGGGGTCCCCGGCGTTCCTCCTTTGAGGGACGAACCGCACACGAGAAGGACGGAGGGAGGGGACTGGACTAGAACGGAAGATCATCGTCCGGTTCAAACGTTTCTTCTTCCTCCCCCGATTCTCCCGACTGGGGACCCGAAGGGCTGGCGGACTGCTCTTGGGCCCGCTGATCGAAGTCTTCGTCCTGATAGCCTCGATCCTGGTTAAGCCCTTCGTCCGAGGGGCCCTGGCGGTTGCTGTCGAGAAACATGACCTCTCGGGCCCGTATCTCGGTGGTTTGGCGCGTGTTGCCATCGCGATCTTCCCAGGAGTTGGTCTGCAGAGACCCCTCAAAGTAGGCCTGCGATCCTTTCTCCAGGTACTCGTTGCAGATTTCGCCAAGACGTCCCCACGCCACGATGCGATGCCATTCCGTATTTTGGACCTCGTTGCCGTCACGGTCGGTGTACGATTCATTCGTGGCGAGTCGTATGTTGCAGACGGCCGTTCCACTGCCGGTGTAGCGCAATTCGGGTTCTTGACCCAGATTGCCGATGAGAATAACCTTGTTGACTCCGCGTGCCATGGTAATCACCTAAACGTGTGGTTCGAAGATCGATGAGAAGCCGAGCCCCTTCATTCGCGTCCGTATACGACGAGCCAGCGAAAGTGTCCCGCGGTACGCGGGGCGGAAGCGAAAAAGGAAGCGGATAGGACTCCTGTTCACGTTCTAGACACACGATGGAGGCAAAACATAACGTCAAATCCAAATGGAAAAAACGTTACATCGATGCATTGGGACGACTTCGCCTTAAAACTTGGTCGGGCTTGGGGGGACATTCTTGCCTCCGATCTGCGGATATTTTCGGGAGAGAGCGGGGGAGGTACGTTTTGTTTCGTGAGGAGGCAGGAGCTAGAGGGATAACACTGAGAGTTCGTTGCCGTGCGGGTCGGGAATCCTCGCAGTCGCGGCTCGTAGAGAGTTCGTCAAATAGGTTCTCAGTGTATAAACGATCAGAGGAGAAATGGGATCGTCGTGGGACGAGCAAGTTCCTTCGTCGAACGTTTTTCGGACTGGGGGTCCGTAGAAAATGCCGGGCAGGTCCGCTCACCCAAAGACGCACCTGCCCGGCAAGAATGGAGGCCTCCTGGGACTATATGTCCCGGGCAACGAGGTCGTACGACCCCGTTGTATGGGGCAGAACGTACAATCCGCATGCCAAACCGACTCAATTCGACCAATACACCGAACGCTCCGGGAAGCGGCGGGCAGGAGCGTGCTCTTCGTCATACAGTTGTCCGGCCGATTGGACAAACCCGAGTGAGAGCACTACGGACTGGACGAGGGTTCCAGATGCGTTTCTTCGGCGAGCTCTTCGAAGAAATCGAGCGTCAATGCATTGAACGTGTCTGGATGCTCGATCATAGGAGCGTGGCCGCACTTGTCGATAAATTCGAGGCGGGCGTTCGGCATCCGGTCCCGAAACTCTTCGGCCACCTCGGGGGGGGTAACGATGTCGTCGCGGCCCCATACCAGAAGCGAGGGCATGTCGAGCTGCGAAAGTTGCTCCGTGACCGTTTCCTCGTCGGCCGAACGGGCAATTTTGAGGAGCCGGAAGGCCCGAGGGCGATCATTGACGATCTCCAGCATTTCGTCGACGAGTTCCTCGGTCGCGTGGGCCGGATCGTAGAACGTCATCTCGGTCCGTTCCTTGATAAACTCGCGGTCCTGCCGGCGGAAGAACGACGAGCCCATCGTGGTCTCGTAGATGCCGGAGGATCCGGAGAGCACCATGGCGTGCACCTGATCGGGATAGTTCAGTGTGTAGAGCAGCGCCACGTGCCCTCCGAGCGAGTTGCCTACGAGAACCACGGAGTCGAGCTCAAGAGCCTCTATAAAGTCGTGCACATGTTCCGTAAGGCGAGGGACGCCCGTTTCCGATAGAGGAAAGTCGTACACCGGCAGGATGGGGGCCAGCACGCGGTAGCCATTGCTCGACAGGGCGTCGATGGTATCGACCCAGTTGCTGAGGTCTCCAAGCATGCCGTGCAGGAGCACGACGGGTGGAAGGGAAGCATCGGCAGGGCCTTCCTCATTGTATTGAAAGGACCCCGTCTCGTAGATAGGGAATGGAGTTTCGTGCATACGTGAACTCGTCGTCAGTAAGGACGGGGCAGTTCGGAAGGGGAAAGCCCCAAGATTAGTTCTTCGAGAGCGATTCCTTTCTCCTTAGCGAGGAGGAAACGACCCGCACAAGCTATGAGGCATGTCCGGATACGGTGGGGACCAGCGGAGGGACCGATGCACAAACGCAAAGGCCGTGTAGATTCCCCAATACCTGTTGCAAGAAACGTACGAGGTCGGTAATATTCAAAACCGGAGACGCTAAAGGGTTCACCCATTCCCACAGTGTAGACCGTTCGACGTGGGGAAAGCAGCGAAGATTCGTGGAAGAGAACATTGAAGGACAGGTGCAGAGCTGTACGATTGCGATCGTAGCTGCAAGTTGGCGCGCTAGAGAAACCGGCCTCTGTTCATTTGGTATAGACCCAGTCGGCCATCCCACACTCTTCTTATCCAGCACGTCTCTTGTTCATGAAAGAGAAGTCACAAAAACGCGCGACTCGTATTGGGGTGTACAGTGCGCTGGCAGGGGGGGCCGTAGGCTTTGCCTTGGGCATGTTGTTCGCTCCAAAGCGGGGTCCCGATGCACGCCGCCGCATTACGTATCAGCTCGAACGCCTCACCGCCCAGGCGGAGGGATTCTTTCGTCAGTTCCTCCAGTCCGGGGTTGAGAGGGAAAGCCGCCGCAACAGCGACGCAGTGGTCGAAGACGCCGAAGCCCGGGCCGATCACATTCGCGACGACATCGACGCCCTCATGAAGGAACTCCGACAAGCGTCTCGGGACGTCAACGAAACGGACTAGCCGCTGCACTTCGCCGGGTAACGCCGTCCGTACTTCTTCTCCCCTCCTTCGCTATCGATTGATCGACTCGTTCCTACATGCCAGATCTTACTGTCCTCTTGTCTCCCGCCGACCGGAAACAGCCTGGGGGAAATCCCTTTGCCCCGGACATGTTCGACTACCGCACGTCGGGGACCTTTAACTATTACGATGACTTCAATCCCGATCGGCGAGAACTCATTGACACGCTTCAGGAGGTGATTGCGGAGGAGGACGACGACACGCTCGCGGACCTATTTGGGCTGGAGGGGTATGAACTCGAAGAGGCGGTGCGCGTCAACGAGGAGATATATGACGCTCCTCTGATGTCGGCTCTCGACCGTTACAGCCCGGGGGTTATGTACGCCGCGATGGACTTTGCGAACCTCCCCACGGGGGCGCAGCGCCGCCTCCTCGAAAACGGAGTCATTCTCTCTGGGCTGTTCGGGCTACTGCGACCCGACGACCTGATTCCCAACTACCAGCTTGGCATGGACGCCTCGCTTCCGGGGGTTGGGTCCGTCGTCGACTACTGGCGTCCCATTATCAGTCCCGTCCTCAACGAGAGTCTCGAAAACCGGTGGGTGTGGGACATGCTCCCCGAAGTGCATCGAAGTGCCTGGACCGACGAGCACACGTACGAGGCGCGCGTCGAGGTTGAGTTCGAGCAGATCGAGGAGGGGGAGCGGGTCCCGATTACGGGGGAGGACCTGGACGTTCAGCGCGGACAGTTTGTCAACTTCATCGTGCAAGAGACTGCCGAAGAGATGGAGGATCTCCGTGAATGGGCAGAGGAGGAGTCGGAGGAGCTGTCCTTCGATGAGGACGCCTCGACCTACGACGAGGATACCAAAACTTGGACGGTTGTCATGGTGCAGGAGTAGGAGAGCATAGTGCGTATTGCGCCGTAGGGGGAGCTCAGCATCGTTCGTTTCTGCCTCCCCTTCACGGACAGTGTTTTGGCGACGGCGCCTCGCCCTTCGGTACGGAACAGGATTGGGGTCATGAATCCACCGGTCGTCATCGGAATTGCCGGGGGATCGGGGTCGGGAAAGACGACGGTCCTGACTCAGATTATCGATGAGTTTGGGTCCGACCCGATCGCCATTCTTGAGCACGACGCCTACTACCGGGATCTTTCTCATCTTCCCCCCGAGAAGCGGGAGCGCCTCAACTTCGACCATCCCGATGCGCTGGAGACGGAGCTCATGTGCGAGCACCTCGACCTTCTCATCGAGGGGAAGACAATCGAAAAGCCGGTGTACGACTTCACGACGCACACTCGCCACGAGGAGACGGAGACCGTGGAGTCCCGGCCTGTCATCATCATTGAGGGCATTTTGGTGCTGGCCGAGGCGTCGCTGGAGGAGCGGATGGACATCAAAATCTACGTTGATGCGGCCGACGACATTCGGCTCATGCGTCGCATTCGTCGGGACCTGCAGGAGCGGGACCGGTCCATTGAGGGCATTCTGCGCCAGTACGAGCGGACCGTGCGTCCCATGCATCTTGAGTTCGTGGAGCCCTCGAAGCGGGAGGCCGATGTCATTATTCCCCAGGGGGGACACAACCAGGTTGCCATTCAGATGGTAATGTCGCGGATTCAGGAGCTGCTTCGGTCGATCGAGAGCGGGACGCCGCCGTCCTAAGCATTGCGCAGGGTCAAGAGTCGCACCCCTCGTAGCACGAGATCCGGTGCGTGGCGGGGGGCACGGTCCAGGTGCTCAGTGAGAAGTGAGCCCCAGCCGCCTGTGAGCACCAGCACGGGTGTGTCGGGGAGCGGCTGAGCGAGGCGGTTCGTCATGCCGCGAACACTGTCGAGGAGGCCCCACATGATGCCGCTCTGGAGGGCCGTTTGGGTCGACCGGCCCTCGGGCTGGCCCGGAAGGGTCAGGGGGACATCCGGAAGTTGGGCTGTGCCCGTCCGAAGCGCCCGTCGGAGAAGGTCGGGCCCTGCCCCGATTGCTCCTCCCCGATAGGTCCCGTTCCGGTGAATCACTTCGTAGTTTACGGCCGTCCCGGCGTCCACGACGAGCACGCTTCGTGGCTCCTCACGCCCGTACTGCACCCACCCAGCCGCGGCCGCAGCCAGCCGATCGGTCCCCAGGGTGTTCGGGGTTTCGTACTCGAGGACGAATGGAAGATCCATTTCCGGATGAACGGAGGTGAGGGGCGCCCTCGTGAGCGTCTGCAGGGCGCTCGTCACTGCCTCCGTGCGCGCGGGGGCCACGGAGGCGAGCCCGACCCGATCGATGGTCGCGTCTTCGAGGAGAGAGGCGAAGGCGTCCCGCCAGTGGTCGGTTTCCCGAGGCTCGGAGGCTGGGTCGAATGGGTCGAGAGACGCCACCCGGATGAGCTCATCGCTCTCAAAGAGGCCTGCGTTCACGGCACTGTTTCCGATGTCGAGGGCGAGGAGCATGAGTGAAAGGGGTGCGTGTGGGGGGTAGGAATGAGGATCGAGAGAAAGGGGTCTCTCCCTCCGTATTCGGTAGGGTCAGTGCCGGGTTGTCACGTCGCCCGCGTGTACTGTGGTCGTTCCCTCCGCCGTACGGAGCCGCAGTGCGCCGGTCTCGGTGATGCCCTCCACCGTGCCGGAGAGGGTCCGGTTCGTGTCGGGGACGCGCAGGCTCGTCTGTTCGTGGAGGGAAACGAGACGCTCCTCGAACGCGGCGCGGAGGGCCGCGGCCTCGGTGCCCTGGGCGGCCTCGTACCGACGTTCGAGGGCTTCCAGAAGGCGCTTCAGGAGCGCCGCCCGCGGCACGGGGCGGCCGGTTGTGAGGCGGAGCGACGTAGCCGTGTCGGCGAGCTCGTCTGGAAAGTCCGTCTGATTGACGTTGAGTCCGACCCCCAGGACGATGATCGTGTCGTCGTGGGGGGGAGAAAGGGAGGACTCCAACAGAATCCCACAGGTTTTTTGGTCCTCCAGGAGCACGTCATTGGGCCACTCAATGGCGGCCCGGTGTGGGCGGACGAAAGCGTCGATCGTCTCAGCGACGGCCACGCCGGCGGCCACGGTAATCAGGCTGAGACGGTCGGGGTCCATCTCCGGCCGGAGGACAACGGAGAAGAGGAGGTTTTGGCCCTTGTTGGCGGTCCAGGGGCGTCCGTGGCGGCCGCGACCGGTCGTCTGATACTCAGCCAGTACCACAGCGCCTTCGGGCGCTTCCTCCGCGGCCCACTGAGTCGCCCGCTCATTTGTCGAGCCGACCTCCTCAAAGCTGCGCATCACCTGTCCGAAGCAGTCGGTCGAAAGACGATCTTGTACCTCATTGAGGAGGGGGAGGGACATGGGGTTGAACCTACGTTAGGTCTAGTTGTGCAGAAGAGGCCGCTGTTCTTGAGGTCGTGATTCATGAAATCTGATTCGTGATATACTGCACATACCGCTCTGATTCGAATTTTCAATGCTCCTTCCACATCATGTCGTCATGCATCATGGTCAATGAGGGGAAAGAGAAAGGACCCCCGTGAACAGGAGCGTTACCGACGCTCGTATGCGTAGTAAGCCGAGGTGGTGCGGAACTGTCGAGGGGCGCGGAAGGGCACGTCGACGATAGCTCGGAAGCGGGTCAGGTGCGGCACCCACGCATCCGCGGAACGGGGGGCGTCGCCGTGATCGCTGTCAGGGGCGCGACGGAGACGAATCGTGATTTGACTGTTTTCCTGAAAGAGCAGAATCTGATTGGTCCGGACGGTAGTGAGGCCGACCAGCTCGTGCGACGTGCGGTTGATGGTGAGGCGAGCGTACCGAACAGCCTGGTCGTTTCCTCGCTCGTCCGTTCGTGCCATTGCCTCGACTACGACGACCGGAGTATCGTCTAGGAGCGAGTCGGGGCGAAGCGCGTACCGGTAGGCCTCCTGGGTGCGCGGGGCGAGGTAGGCCGGTTGATCGGGGAGGATCTGGGCGACGAGATTGGCGGGTTTTGCCGTGCGCCGCTGCGCTGGCGTGATGCCCGATAGGAGCCCCCCCTCCCGAAACGATCCTGCCGAGTCGGCCCGCTGAACGGTGCCGCGGGCCTGCCCGGGGGAATACCGGAGGGTGAGCGACCGATAAGCGGTCGTGGTTCCGGTCGTGTCCAGTTGCTCGGTGCGCACGTGTCGCGTGATGGCGTACGCGTCGAGTGTGGCGAACGCCGAGTCGAACGCCGTCCGGTTCATGCGGGCGAGTACGGCAAGCACCGAGTCGCGTGGGGCCTCCGTCGGACCAATCGTGTCGATGGTCCCGAACGGCGAGTCTGCGACAGGCTGGCGGGTCTGGTGGGTGCAGCCGGTTCCGCCCACGGCGACGCCGGCGAGTAACAGCCCCCCCACGACGATATGTAAAAAACGGGCACGTTCGGAGGGGGAGGGCTGCATCACTGGTCGTCGATTTATATGTTGGGACGCGGTTTGGTACCGCTAGCCCGGAAGTGCCCAAAAGTTTCGGATCGGACAGCGCCCTTCGTGAAGTCTTCGGCATCCCGCCCATCCACCCGACGCCGCTCAGATGGAGGTTCCAACTCACGATTCTCCGTACGACGACGTCCTCGGCCCGGCGGTGGAGGCGGCCTGCCGCGCCGCTGCCGTCATACGCGATCAGGCCGGCTCACTCACCGACGTGCGGGCGAAAGGGCAGAATGACTTCGTCACCGAAGCCGACGAAAACGCTCAGGCGGCTGCGGTCGAGACGCTGCGCACGGCCTTTCCGGACGATGTCGTTCTAGCGGAGGAGGGGCCCGAACCTGGGTCGATTCCACCGGTCGTCGAGGGGCGCCGCTGGATCGTAGATCCGCTCGACGGAACCACGAACTACATGCACCAGGTGCCGCCCTACGCCGTAAGTGTTGCGCTCCAGGAAGAGGACGCCATCGTGGCCGGCGTGGTGCTCGACGTATCGCACGAGGAACTTTTCACTGCCGTGGCGGGACACGGGTTGCAAGTGAACGGACGCCCTGCGGAGGTGAGCCGGACGGAGGCGTTCGGGGAGGCCCTCTTCGCCACCGGATTTCCCTATCGCCGCTTTGAGCATACGGACGTGTACCTCGACGTACTGGCCGACATCCTTCGCACTGCACGTGGCGTACGCCGGCACGGATCGGCCGCTGTCGACTTGGCGTGGCTGGCTTGTGGACGGTTCGACGGCTTCTTCGAGACCGGCCTGCAGGCTTGGGACGTGGCCGCGGGTATTCTTCTCGTGCGCGAAGGTGGGGGGCGCGTGACGGATTATCGCGATGCCTCCGGTCTGGTTCCCCTGTTCGACCGCCAGTTATGCGCTACCAACGGCCGGGTGCACGAGCCACTGCTCGACCACCTCTCCACGATGGACGACGTGCGCCTGTAATTTTCCTGCGCCGTCACTTCTTCCGGAGTCAAGCCTCCATCGAACAAATCGGATCTGGACACGGAAAAAGAGTAGTTTCGCTCTTTTATTCTTCTACACGAACACGTACGCTGCTATGGCTGGACACGACCTGCTCGATGGAAAGACGGGGGTCATTTTCGGGGCGCTCAACGAAGACAGCATCGCCTGGTCGATCGCTCAGGCCTGTCACCGCGAAGGGGCGGATTTTGCCTTGTCCAATGCCCCGGTGGCCCGCCGGCTCGGCTCGTTGGACGCGCTTGCGGAGGAAACGAGCAACCCCGTTATCTGGGCGGACGCCACCGACGACGAGGAGCTTTCCGAACTCTTCGCGGAGGTGAAAGAGCAGTACGGAAAGATTGACTTCATCGTCCACTCCATTGGGATGGGCGTAAACGTGCGTAAGGACGTGCCGTACGAGGACCTCAACTACAACTGGTACGAGCAAACGCTCGACG
>CAYRPX010000062.1:13303-13510 GCA_964426195.1 uncultured Salinivenus sp. | reverse complement strand
TCCCTGGATGAACGTGACCGGATCGGCGCTGGCGAATTGGTGGCGGCGAGACGTGATTGAGGAGGAACAGGAGACGGCGGAGGCCGGACTCGCTGAGGAGACCCCGTAGTGTAGTGTCAAGCGTCAATGTTGGTTTAGCGTCGACACGATCTCAACCCACAGAGCAAGTCGGTTCGAGCGAAGTTGAGAACCCTCCTCGGAACGAGC
>CAYRPX010000062.1:0-13293 GCA_964426195.1 uncultured Salinivenus sp. | reverse complement strand
AGGAAGCAAAAGTTCAGTCGAGTCGAACGGCAGGTACGAATGCAGCAGGTCGGTGACTGGGCCATACGAAAAACAGCACCGGTTCTCCTATGGAGTATCGGAGTGTTTCTGATGGGGATGTTTGGGCCTCCGATCCACGCTCAGTCCCACCAGTCGCAGGATCAGTTGGATGTCTCGGCGACGTCGGACTGGTCGCAATGGTCGGGGCAGTTCCCCATTGAGGTTCACCGCGATCGGCCGGACAGGGCAGGGCTTCTTCCGATCGAGGTTACGTTTGCCCTGCCGGTCGACAGCATGGCCGACGCGACCCGGCCGCGCAGAGAGCTCCGACTGGTCTATTCTGTGGACGATCGAACGAAACGGGTCCCCTTTCAGCTCTCGCACCTCTCGATCCGTCGAAGGGATACGGGAACGGAAAGCGTGCCGACGCTCACGGGACGGGTGACGTTTTTCGAAGTCTCCCCGTACGAGTCGGAGGGCCGGTACCTTCTGCTCTATGGCAATGACGAGGCGTCCCCGCCTCAGTTTGAAACCGACCTGACGGTGCGGGGCAATGGGCCGGGATGGACAATTGAGAACAGCAAGATGATTGCTCGTTTGGACGGGAACGGGCAGGGAGAGACGGACGACTCGGAAGCAGAGGCTGGAAGCGGTCACCTCGCCTCGATCACACTGAAGTCGCATCCGGATCAACCGCTGACGAACGACGGGGGGACCTTGCACTGGAATCCGGGCATCGCGATTCCGGAGCGCGGATGGATTCACGCCTTCGACTGGGATCCGCCGGAGCAGATTGAAATCGAGCGAGGTCCCCTTTTCGTTGAAGTGCGCCGGAGTGGGGCCTTTCCAAAGATTTCGGAAGCACGGCTGGAGGTGACCTACCGCTTTTACAAAAATCGCTCTTACGTCTGGTCCGGGACGCGTGTCCACATCGAAGAGGACCTTGGGGTCATGGCGCTGCGCAACGATGAGTTGGTGTTCGATCCATCGTTGTTTACAGACCTGGCGTGGAAGACGGACGGAGAGTTGCACCGCGCCTCGTTCGATGAATACGAGCCCGTGAATGACCACGGTGACATTCTGCGGATCGAGGACGACGCCCAAATGGTGGCCTTTTACAACCCTCGAACTCAGATTGGCGCCGCTACAGTGCGGTTATCGTCTATGAACGTGGGGCCAATGGCGTCGTCCCCCACCCAGTTTGATCAGGCGACCTACATTGTAGACAGTGAGAATCTGACGTACTGGTTTCGGTCCCTGGTCTACCTGCACGCGAAATGGCCTCGCAAGCGGCTCATCACCGTGCCTGCCGAATCAGAGTACGTTGAACGGAATCTGTATTGCTTTCATGATACGTCCCAGTGGGGCCTGGTCCGACGAGTCGAGCGGATCGCGAGCACTGCTCGGCAGGAGCCCGACGTGCGCGTGGAACCGTATGAAGTGCCGCTCCCTCGGTAACGATGCCGGCTTTTTTCGTTCCCTTTCCAGCCCCAGGTACGTTGCCCGCTGATTTTCCGAGGAGGTCCACCCGTCGACGTGCATTTGACCGGCAACTTGGTGCCGAGTTCCCGACCGACTGATTGCTCTGATCTCACCGATCCGGGATTCCAATGATGGTTCTCCAATCGACCTTCTCCAGGGTGGTCAAGGTAGGAATCGTCGTCCTCATGGCGCTCCTCCTCTCGGGGTGTAGAGGAGAGGGAGAGTATCCCGAGCGGCCCATCACGTTAATCTGTCCGTGGGCCGCCGGTGGAGGGACCGATCGTGTGGCGCGGCAGATTGGCTCTCAGCTTGAGCGCCGGCTTGGAGTCCCCGTAAATGTCGTGAATGCAACGGGCGGGGGAGGGGTCACGGGACACACGCGTGGAGCTCAGGCCCGGCCGGACGGCTACACCGTGACACTGATCACGGCGGAGCTTACCATGCTTCACTGGAGGGGCTTGACAAACATAACCTACGAAGACTACGAGCCCCTCGCCATCGTCAATCAGGACAATGCGGCCCTCTTTGTCCGCAAAGATGCCCCTTGGTCTTCGCTGGAGGAGTTAGAACAGGAAATTCGGGAGCGGCCTGGGGACCTGCGGGCCTCCGGGACGGCCTTTGGGGGAGTGTGGCACCTCAGCTTTGCGGGCTGGCTGCTCGAGATGGGGATGGAGCCGACGACCGTCAGCTGGGTGTCGTTGGGGGGCGCCGCGCCAGCCCTCCAAGAACTGATGGCGGAGGGTCTCGAGATTGTGGTATGCAGTCCGCCGGAGGCCCAGTCGCTTCTCGACGCCGACGAGATTCGGAGCCTCGGGGTGATGGCCGAGGAGCGTCTCCCCAGCTATCCCGACATTCGGACGTTTCAAGAACAGGGGTATGATTGGGTGGGCGGAACGTGGCGCGGTCTCGCGATCCCGAAAGGAGTGCCAGACGAGCGCTCCAAAATTCTCAACGATGCGATTCAAAGCGTTTTAGAAAGCGAGGAATACAACGACTTTCTGAAATCAGCTGGCTTCGGGGCGTCTGAGGTGCCCGTGGCGGAGACCGAGGAATTTTTGGTGAACCAGGATGAGGTCAACGGCGAAATTCTGACGGGTGACGCGTTTCAGTCCGTTCAGGACCAGCAGTACGGGGCATGGCTGTTTCCCAATGCTGTCATCGCTCTGCTGGTGCTTGCGGCCCTCCCTCTACTGTGGAGGAGAGATCTACTTTATCCGGCGGATGCAGAAGAAGTTACCACCGAGGGGGCCCTGCGAATTGGGGCCTCGATTGCGGCCGTCGCGTTTTACCTCCTGGTCGCAGAGATCGTTGGCTTCGTCCTTACTTCAGCGGTGATGCTCGTTGGACTCTTCTGGTACTTCGGGGTGAGATGGGACGTCGGGTTCGCCGCCGTGGTGATCCTCATCCCTGTGACGTACCAGCTCTTTGCGATCTACCTTCGTGTTCCTCTCCCATGGGGTTGGTTTGGTTGGTAATATGGCTGCCTCCATTGTTCAAGCGATCGAGCAAGTTGTTTTGGCCCCGGAGATCTGGCTGGTCATCGTCCTCTCGGCGACGTACGGGGTATTTATGGGGGCCATTCCGGGCCTCACGGCCACGATGTCTGTGGCCCTGTTTGTCCCCGTCACCTTCTGGATGGATCCCATTCCGGCCCTGGCGGCGATTGTGACGATGGTGGCCTGTGCAATCTTTGCCGGAGACATCCCAACCTCGCTGCTTCGCATTCCGGGGACCCCTGCCTCAGCTGCATATGCGGAGGATGCATACTATTATACGCAGCGAGGCGAGCCGGAACGCCCCCTCGGGATGTCGCTCGTGGGAAGTGTCAGTGGGGGCCTGTTCGGAGCCGTGGTGTTGATGCTCGTGGGTCATCAACTCGCACAGCTCGCGGCCATGTTCAGTGTTGCGGAGTATTTTTGGCTGTATCTCCTCGGTCTGACCTCGGCCGTCGTCGTCTCCCGGGGATCTGTTCTTAAGGGCGTTCTGGCAATGCTGCTTGGGGTGCTTTTCGCTACCGTAGGGCTGAGTCCCGTTCATTCGGAAGCCCGGTTTACATTCGGCATCCCGCAGCTCTACCAGGGAATCAACTTCATCCCGGCGATGATTGGGCTGTTCGGATTGTCCGAGGTGCTGCGGAATCTTCTCGACTTGGGGCGTCCAGAGACCGACGTGACGGAGGACACGGAGTCGCTGCCCTCTGAAGCAGTACGGTCGTTTTTCCAGCGCTACGTTGTACAGCCCCTGGCGTCTGTGTTTGGCAATGCCTGGCGCGTGCTGTCGACTCGACTAGGGCATGCTCTTCGCTCGGGAGGAATCGGCTCGCTGATGGGAATGCTTCCTGGAGCCGGGGCGGATATCGCAGCCTGGGTCTCAATGGGCGCCTCGAAGCGGTTCAGTGAGAGTCCGGAAGACTACGGCCGCAATTCGATTGAGGGGATTGCGGATGCGACGACGGCCAACTCCTCGGCCCTGGCCAGCACATGGATTCCTGCTCTGGTTTTCGGCATTCCCGGAGACTCGATCACGGCAATCGTCATTGGCGTGCTCCTGATGAAAAACATCAATCCCGGCCCGAACATTTTCGAGGAACAGACGGTCCTCGTGTACAGCATCTACATTACGTTCATTCTGGCGAATCTCGTTCTCCTGGCCGTCGGATACGCAGCAATCAAGACGGGGAGATACGTCGTGCGCATTCCCCGCCGAATTCTTCTTCCCGTCATTCTTCTGTTCTGTATTGTGGGATCGTATGCGCTCCACACGAGCTACTTCGACGTCGGGGTGATGCTTGGAATGGGCATCCTGGCCTTTTTCCTGGAACGACGAGGGGTGCCCATGGGCCCCATCGTGCTGGGAATTATCCTCGGGGGGCCCTTGGAGTCGCGGTTTATTCAGACCCTTTCGGCGTCCGACGGGGCTGTTTTGGCGTTCTTTAATCGTCCGATTGCAGGGACGCTCGGGGCACTGTGCATCGCTGTATGGATTTCTACCATCTTCCTGGAATGGAGGTCGGACTAGGGGGCCAGATTTCGCAGTAGCTATTCTTTCCTTCTGGCTGTTTTGGCGAACGATCTCCATCTATGTTCGAAAGGATAAATCATCTCCGCACGTCATTGCTGGAATCCGAAGACGGAAGTTCCCGGTTGTGGGTGGGCGGAGCACTCCTTCTTTTGCTTGTCGGGGTCGGAGTCTGGATCCTGAGTCTCTATGAGGGCTTTTCCACCCCGGAGGTGTCAATGTTTCGGGGCGGGCCGGCGCACATGGGAGCCTACGAACATGGGCCCAAGGGGAATGGGGACGAGCGATGGCGCTACAGAACGGGCCGTCAGGTGCGCGCCTCTGCAACCGCTGCGGCAGGGACGGTCTACATCGGAAGCTTCGACAATTATCTGTATGCCCTTGACGCGGAGACCGGGGAGGTGCAGTGGCAGTACAAGACCGGCGGATCTTTCTTTTCGACCCCGGCGGTGGCCGGCGGCATGCTCTACGTAGGGAGCGCGGACAGTCGGGTCTACGCCTTTGACGCACAAACGGGAGAAAAAGAGTGGCACTTTGAGGCCCAGGAGGAGGTGTCCTCTTCTCCAGCGGTCTCGGGCGAGACCGTCTACGTTGGAAGTACGGACAATAATGTGTACGCCCTCGATGCAGAGACGGGGGAGGTTCGGTGGCGCGTTGAAGTGGGGGGCACTGTCGTTTCTTCGCCGGCAGTGGCGAACGGTACTGTGTACGTCGGGAGCTTCGATACGAACGTGTATGCGTTTGATGCGGAGACGGGCACGGAACAGTGGCGTTTCGAGACCGGCGACCAGGTGTTTTCTTCGCCGGCGGTTGCGGGAGACACGGTTTACGTCGGGAGCATCGACAATAATGTGTACGCCCTTGATGCGGAGACGGGAGAGGAGCACTGGCACTTTGAAGCTGGCGATGGAGTGGTGACCTCTCCGGGCGTGTCGGAAGATGCAGTATACATTGGGAGCTCGGATGGTTACGTTTATGCCCTTGACAGAAAAACGGGCACGGAGAAGTGGCGCTTCGAGGCTGGACGCTTTGTGTTCTCGTCTCCCTCGATCGCCAACGGAGTGGTCTACGTCGGAAGTCCGGATACGTATCTGTATGCGCTCGATGCGGAGACGGGAGACGAGCAGTGGCGTTTTAAAACAGGGTCCGGGGTGGCGTCCTCCCCGGTTATGTACGAAGGAAAGATCTACTTTGGAAGCATGGACGGGTATGTTTACGCCTTGGAGTAATGTCATCCCCAGCCCCACGAGCCCCATTGCTCTGGTGGGTAAGAGTCCCTTTGCAATAGATCCCGAGGCTGAGTATTCTGGAGGCCAACAGCAGCTGATCGAAGACTTCCGAGTCTAGACCGGATCGGGACCTGTCCGCTGGCGCTACAAGATTCTGAACCCCGGGTAGGACGGCCGCTCTCATTCAAAATTTTTCGGGATGAGGGGTGTTAGGAGAACTCGATCCTTCGTTGGCAAGTATGTATCGGTCCGTTCAAAAGCAGAAATTTCGGGGCCAAAGCTTACAGAGATATCTTCGGAAGAAATACGTTCTACAGGAACGAACACGTACCATGACAGACCACATCAACAGTGCTGATAAGCACGACGCCCAGCGCGAAGAAATTACTGACCGGATCCTCGAGTGTGGGGCAGCCGGCGTCATTCGGATGCCCGAGGCTGATCGCTTGGTGCGCGTGGCTCAGGCGATCCGGAAGGGAGGCATTACGGCCGTGGAGGTGACGATGACGACGCCGGGGGCCCTTGAGGTAATCGAGGAGGTCGCCCATAGAATGAGCGACGACGACGAGTTTCTGTTGGGGGTCGGATCAGTCGTCGACCCGGAGACGGTCCGGCGTGCGGTAAATGCGGGGGCTCGTTTTGTTGTGAGTCCCATTTTTAAGGAAGAGGTCGTGGAGGCGTCCCACCGTTATGGGGTACCGGCCCTCCCGGGCGCATTTTCTCCGACCGAGATCCAGGCTGCCCATGAAGCTGGCGCCGATCTCGTGAAGGTGTTTCACGCCAGCACGCTAGGCAAGGGCTACTGTTCGTCGGTGCTTGCGCCCCTTCCGCATTTAAAGCTCGTACCGACCGGCGGGGTCACCCTCTCCGGAGCGGGCGAATGGATTCAGGCCGGTGCGGCGGCGGTGGGCGTCGGAAGCGCCCTCTTAGACAAGGAGGCCATTGCAGAGGGCAACTTCGAGCAGTTAACCGAGAACGCGCGCACCTTGCGCCAAAGCATTGACGCGGCCCGTGCGGAGGAATGAGAATCCCGCTCGGGAAGAGCCCTAATTGAGCGGTGGTCTACGGCGGGGAGCAATGGTTGGACCGCGATGTTCTTTGCTATTCGTTTTTTTGCGGAGTCCTACTCTTCGAGCTGTATCTTTAACTACTTCCACTCTACCTCGATATGAAAACGGTGACCTTTGGAGAAATCATGTTGCGTCTTTCGCCCCCCGGCTACAAGCGGTTCGTGCAGGCGCAGTCCTTTGATGCGACCTTTGGGGGAGGGGAGGCGAACGTGGCCGTGAGCCTGGCCAACTACGGGCTGGAAAGCTACTTTGTCACAAAACTTCCTGAAAACGAGATTGGGCAAGCCTGCCTCAATCACGTGCGCCGCTACGGCGTCGGGGCAGACTACATCGAGCGAGGGGGGGACCGCCTGGGAACCTACTTTCTGGAATACGGGGCGAGCCAGCGCCCGTCGAAGGTAATCTACGACCGGGCCGATTCGGCGGTCAACACCCTCTCGCCGGACGAACTTGACTGGACGGAGATATTCGAGGACGCCTCTTGGTTTCACTGGACGGGGATCACCCCGGCTCTGAGCGAGACCCCCCGCCAGACGCTCCGGGCGGCCCTAGAGGCGGCGTCGGACGCTGGGGTAACGGTCAGTTGCGACCTGAATTACCGGTCGAAGCTATGGTCCGTAGAGAAGGCCCGCTCGGTGATGCGGCCGTTTATGGAGCACGTCGATGTGTGCATCGCCAACGAGGAAGACGCAGACCGCAGCCTCGGGATGGAGGCCGGCGAGACCGACGTGGAGGCGGGGGAGCTCGACGAGGAAGGATACGCGGACTTGGCGCGTCGGCTCAAGGACGAATACGATTTTGAGACGGTCGCCATCACGCTTCGGGAGAGCTTCTCGGCCTCGATGAACGGCTGGAGTGCGATGCTGCACGACGACGAGGAGTGCGAGGAGCCGTATCGCACCGATCGCTACGAGATCGATCTGGTCGACCGGGTCGGCGGCGGGGATTCGTTTTCGGGTGGACTCATCTACGGTCTGCTCTCAAAGGAGAACACGCAGGACGCGGTCGAGTTTGCGGCGGCAGCCTCGTGCCTCAAGCAGACGATCCCGGGAGACTTCAACCTGGTTAGTCCCGAAGAGGTCGAACAACTGGCCCAGGGCCCCGGCTCCGGGCGCGTCGAGCGGTAATCTGAAGGAGCGGTTCCCGCGAGTTAAGTCGGGAGACACTGGCTCCGGCCAATATTGTAGGTTGAGATTGTAGGTTGAAAAGGATCCGTCGGAGCGGTTTCAGACCTCTCCTGGTCCGGCCGCTCTGGCGGTCTCAATCTACTTCTTAACCTGCAGCCGCTGTTTGCGAAGAGTCGTCGTGCAGTTCTCCGCTGCTGGGAGGACCTGCTGGTAGGAACGAGTCGCACTGATTCAGCATGACCTTTCCCGACAGGGCCCCGGCCGGCCCTGTGCCCGCGTTTCAACTTCAGGGCCGGAAAAGGGAACAGAACCGGGGGAGGGTGCACAGGAACCGCCCGCCCGGGGCAAGGAAATTCTTACTGAGCGTCGGGACTGCTCAATAGGATTTCGAGCTCGGCGGGACCTTCGTCTGGCAACCGAAGTCCTCCATCGGAGGTCGTCCTAGAGCGCTTTAGGATGCCGTTGATAAACGTCTTCTCGATTTGTGGATTCAGGTCCTCGATCGGAAGGGGATAGAGTTGGCCTTCGTTTGGGTCTTCATTCCGATAGTGAAGCCCGACGGAGGTATCGTTCGTCCACAGGTCCAGGTACAAATAGCAGAGGAAGGAGTGCTCCATGGAGTGATAGGAGGTTTTCGACCGCTTTCCCTTTGCTCCGTCCACGACGCCTCCTTCGAGACGTGCACGGGTGGGGGAGGCCCCGTACTCCTCGTCTATGAAGTTCTCATTCCAGAAGCGAGCCCCCTTGCGAAACGCCTCAAGATACCGGTCGTCGCCGGAGATGCGGTAGGCATAGAGCTGAAGCATATTGCCGTAAGCGTGGGCCCACCACGTTGTCGTCGAGGGGTACTGGTCTGGATTCGTCCGTTTCAGATCTCCCCGCCAGGCTCCCGTTTCGGCGTGAAACGCCTTCTCTAAGAGCTGATCCGTTAGGGCTAAGCCCTCTTCTCGGTACGTCTCCTTGCCCGTCAGGGAATAAAGGCGCAGGAGCAGCCACGCCACCTCCAGATTGTGTCCGACGTTTATATGGCTGTTCTTCGAATCCTCGGCCATGAACGTCCAATCCCGGTCGAAGCGCTCTAGAATCCACCCTCGGTCATCCTGCATATGGGTGAGGGTCAAGTCCATGATTTCCTCCGCCTTCTTTAGATATGTGGAGTCGCGAGTCGCCGGGTACAGGTACAGCAGGTAGCCACTCAGCGGAGCGAGCTGGGGGGAGAAGTCCTTGTTTGTGCTCCGAACAGAGCCGTCCCGGTGGAGGGTGTCGTAGTAGCCGCCGTGCTGGTCGTCCCAGGCATGCTCGTCCATAAACTCCCGGGACCGCTGAAGGTACGACTTGGCCCTCGGGTCCTGAGTGGCAATCGTGTACAGGGCCAGGCCGGTGGTCGCGTAAATTTGCATGAACAGATCCTTGTTGGGGTCGATTACCTCGCCGGAGCGCGTGACCGAGTTAAACCAGCCGCCGTATTTCTCGTCCCAGCCGTGCTCGATTAAGAAGTCCACGGCCGTCGATGCGTGGCGAAGATGCGACTCGTCGCCATTCATGAGGTACGCGACCGAGAAGCTAAAAATGTGACGGGCCAGCATGCCCGGGTACTGGGTCGTCGAGTCCTCTGGAACCCACTGTCGATCGAGTTCGGCAAAGAAGAGGCCCTCCTCCGTTTGTCCGTGTTCCGTCCACGCAGGAAGAACGTTCGTGAGGCCCTGCTTTTTCCAGAACGAACCGTCAAGAAGGGAGTCGGCCGGCTGAGCTTTGGCCAGGGGTCCTCCACTTAGCAGGAGAATGAAGACGAGAGGGGTCGTAAAAAGGGATCGGATGGACATAGGACGAATGCTGGAGAAAAAACAAGTTTTACGGGAATAATTGCACCTTGTAGATGGGACCAGATTCATGGCACTGTTGTGTCCCAGGAACAGCAGGAGTAGGCAAAAGACAGGTCAAGGCTTCGGTTAAAGAGAGGGCATTAATTGCGCGCCGTGAAGTCGGCCAGGTGGGTCAGGCGCACAATTCGGGACTCCTCGAAAACCACGTAAATTGCACCCTCCGGTCCTGGGACCGCCTCCCGGATGCCACCAGCGTCCTCAAAGAGGATTTCCTGGTGCATGACGCATCCGCACCCCTCTTCTCGCAGCGTCAACAGCCGAAGCTCCTCCATCTTTAAGCTACTTACCAACATCTGGTTCTGCCAGTACGAAAAGGAATCTCCCTGGTAGAAGGACAGTCCGCTCGTCGCAATGGAGGGACGCCAGAAGACCACCGGTTGCTCCATGCCCTCTTTTCGCCGCTCCCGAGTGATAACGGAGCCGGTATAATTGATTCCGTAGGTAATCTCGGGCCAGCCGTAATTGGCCCCCGCCTTCAGCCGGTTCAACTCGTCCCCCCCTTTCGGGCCGTGCTCCAGCGCCCACATCCGACCGGTCTCGGGGTGCGCTGCCATCCCCTGGGGATTGCGGTGCCCGTAGGAATATATGGACTCCAGCACCCCTTCTTGCCCGACAAACGGATTGTCCGGTGGAATCGACCCGTCCCGATTGATCCGGTGAATCTTTCCATTGGGACGATCGAGTTCCTGGGCCTGCATCATCACCTCACGGGGATATAGTGGCCAGTCCCCACGGTCCCCAATTGAAAAGTACAGGCGTCCGTTCGGATCAAAGGCAATCCGGCTCCCAAATTGATGCCGCGTCGTGCGGTAGGTGTCGTGAGGAGCTTCAAAGAGCACCTCCTGATCTTGCCAGGAATGGTCGCGGATTCGTCCACGCACGATTCGAATCATTGCCGGCTCTCCTTCCTCCTCCGTCTCCAATCCATGGGCGTAGGACAGGTAAATCCATCCATTTTTTTCGTACTCCGGGTCCACGGCCACGTCCAGCAGTCCCCCCTGGACCCCCTTGTACGACACCTCGGGCGTTCCTGCGATCGAATCCGGATGGAGGTCACCGTTGACGAGCAATCGCAGCCGTCCGGGTTCCTCGGTGACGAGGGCCGTATCGGGGCCGAGGAAGTCGATGGCCCACGGTTCCTCAAGATTTTTGGTTACAACCTCGGACTTCAGTTTGTAGTCGAGCGTCTCAATCGTGTCAGGCAAGGCCTGGTCGTTTGAATCCGTCTCTCCCGCGTGGCCCGATGTCGTCGACTCTCCGTCCCCGCATCCGGTAATCGCAACAGCGATAAGAACGAGAAGCGTCCCCAAAATTTTGGTTCGATGGGGAGGGCGAACTTTCCAGCGAGAAAAGACGGTAAGCACAAATAAAATTCCTAAATGCTATGGAGGGATGCAGCTGTCTTGGAGAAACGGAAAACGGCTCCGCAAACTCCACACATATCTCCGAACTCGGAGTTAGAAAGTCAAATCCGTCGGCGGGGCGTTGGCCTCGCTTCCGACGGTGGGTGTTGGGAGTCACAGTCCCTGTCGTCTGCGGTGTGCGCCGGAGAAAGCAGAGATTCGACGTTGAGCCGCGCACTGTCTGCTCAGTGCGAGAAAGGGGTTGACACTGAAATAAGCGTTCCATCGTTGAAGATGCGGGAGATTGTTTGGACGGCTCCGCGCCGCTGGCGGGTCAGGGGCAGGTGTTTTGGCTCTCCGGCCATAATGACGGCGTACTGCATATAGCTACCGGTCTATCAGTTGGGATCGAGTAGTTGTGCGCAACAGTAAAAGTCGAACTGAGAAATTGCACATTCATTGGCAACCCGAAAGAGGCGATGCATCTACTTGTTGTGGGAACGCCCCGGAGTGGCACAACGCTGCTAACGTGTCTGATTGGTGCGCACCCAAACTGCATTATGATGGGAGAGTGTTTCAGTGCCGAGGAGCACAAGATCGTGTCCCCGGCCAAGGTGATTGGGAATAAGCTTTGTTCACCCAATCAAGTCCAGTTTAGCCATCCGCCTCCTCGCGTTTCATTGCGGCGGCTCCCGCACCGAATTCTTCGAAGGCTCGTCGCTCTCATTCCAGGGTACTCCTATAGGGATTTACCACTGGGGCGACTCTCAGTTCAAAGATATGTCCAGGATCGAGACGCACGCCTCTTGTTTATCGTCCGGACCCCTGGCCAAGTCGTAGAGAGCATGCGCCGCCGCGATGGATGTGACGTGGAAGAAGCCATCTCGCGGTGGGCGAGAGGGATGCGCGAGATGCATCGGGCTATTGACGCGTTTGGTGACCGGTCGCACGTAACACAGTTTGAGTCGCTGGTCGAGTTTCCTGAGCGAGTGATGCAGAACGTGAGCGAATTCCTCGGTCTTGAGTATGCACCGACCATGCTTGAGGGATACGAAAACACTCCGCAGTATGAGCGAGGGCGGATCGACCCTGAGGTCGCAAAAGGATCCCCCGAAACCCATCGAATCGAAGAACGGGTCCCGAAAGCAGTCCGACGATATCGGGCGTTTTGCAAACGAGCGCCGTAGACGATCGCGGGAGTTTATCGCTTTGCTTCTGCCACCTCGGGTCTGTTTCCGCTTCGGGAATCCGTAAAGCTTGGAGCTGTATTGCGATGTGAGTCTCCAGCTACGTTTGAGAAAATTCAGTGCGAAGGGCGGCCCAGATGGACGGAGCAATGCCCGTGAGGTCGATCACGCGGCGACGAATCCACAGGCTGCGGACGATCAGAGTGGTGGCCGTTGCGAAGGCGGCCCCGAGCGTCCCGTAGAGGACAATGCCCACAAGGTTTAGCACGAGGTTGAGCCCGGTGCAGAGGCCGAAGATGTATGCGCAGGATTGCTCGTGACCCGTGAGGCTGAGCAGGTAGAGCTGCGGACCCATGGCCGCTCCCACGACCAGTCCAACCATGAAGACGATCAGGATGGGCCGACCGGCCGTAAAGGCGGCACCGAAGAGGGATAGGACGGGAGTGGCGAGAAACGCCAGTCCAACGGCGACGAGGAGCGTGGGCCAGAAGTACCAGTGCGCGAGGCTCGACACGGTGGACTGGAGGTGGTCACTATCGCCGTGGTAGAGTCGAGAGATTTCCGGTGCGGCGACGGCGTCGACGGCGAAGGAGGAGAACGTGACGACCTGTGCCGTTCGCAGTGCTGCGAAGTAGATGCCCACCTCCTCCGCGCCGACGATCATGCCGATCAGGAAGACGTCGGTTTTTCGCAGAATGAGCTGAAAGCCGTTCGTGAGGAGCAGTGGGACCGCGACCCGGAGCCATTGTCGAGGACTCCGCTCCGTCGTGGACGGGCGTGCAGACAAGATGCGGCGGACGCCCCACTGCTGGATGGCCCCCATCGCCAGAAACACGACGCCCGTCCAGAGGAGCACCGCGAGGGGAGAGACCGTGCCGTTTCTCCAGAGGAGTCCTCCGACGCCGAGGCCGATGGCCAGGGGGCGCAACACGTAGTTCGGTGCGTAGGACCACG
>CAYRPX010000061.1:0-13598 GCA_964426195.1 uncultured Salinivenus sp. | reverse complement strand
CACTTTATAACAAGCCGACTCGCCCTATGCCAATTTTGTCGTGAGAGATGCGGGCTAGGTCCTCCCACAAGTGGGTTTGGTGGTCCCCCTCGGAGTAGACCTGCGACCCGGTCTTGAGGTATTCGGAGCAGATTTCCGCGAGGCGGCCCCGGGCGACGACGGTGTGCCACTCGGCCCTGTCGACGCACTCCCCGTCGTTGTTGCAGTAGAACTCGTTCATGGCCAGGCGCATGTTGCAGATCGTCGATCCGGAGCCGGGGTAGCCCGAGGCCCCGAAGAGGATGACTTTGTTTACAGAGATGTATCTCAAAAGGAATGATGGTGAATGGTGATTTCGAGAGGTGGCGCAAACCTGTTCGGCCAACCGCTCTCCTCGAGGAGGGACACCTGGCGGCGAGACGGGCGGCGGTCTGTTTGCAACCCCGAGAGTGGTCGTCAGCTCCAACACCCGCCGGAGATACCCAATGGCGTCTCGAACCGTCGCAGAAGCTCACGACCAGCGTCCACGCTGATGACGACGGTTCCATCCTGCCGGAAGCCTTGTCCGATCAGGACACTCAGGGTCTCGGCGTCTGCGAGGGCCGACGGGCCGGCGCCCAGGAGTTTTTGCCGTGGGCGCTCCCCGGCGGGCCACTGGCTGACCTACGTGCGAATGACGGCCCCGTTCGGTTGAGACGACCCCGCACCCTGGTTGCAAGGGGATTCCTTCCCGCTGGGCGAAGAGGGGGGAAGAGTAGAAAAGATCCTGCTGGGGGGAAGAAGATGTGCGTATCGGCATCGGCTAGAGAGCATCTGGGATGAGCGTGTTCACGCAGGACATACGCTCAGGCCATGCCTTCTGGCCCCCCCCTTCCCCTGGACAGCCCACGAGGGAACGCCTAGTGACGTCTTTCCCGACTCACGTCCTGGGGGACACGTCTCCCAGCACGCGCCGCTCTTGAGCGCTCTCCTTAAAGTTCAGTCTTTTCGTTTCCCTCCTGACGTGACGTTCATACAGGACGGTAGCTGTGCCGCCGGGCTCGCAGATCACGTGAGGGGTAGTGGGAGAACCCGGCGCGCGTTAGAGTCCCGGCGGCACAGTGTAATGTGAACCAGCCGTACAGGGAGAAGCGGTCCCATACCCGGCTTGAAATATCACCTCTACCCCGGCCCTGTGTCAATGCCCGCTCACGGGGGCTGCCGATGTGTAAACGATCGTTTACATATACAGGAAGGAATGGGACGAGAAGTGAGTTGGCGACCCAAAGAGGTTCCGTGTGGTCAGCATGCGGATGGGGCCTTAGGGACTGCGTGTTCGTGGCGGTAGACAAGGACAGGGCAACTGCCCAACAGGCGTGGGGCCCGATAGACAGAAGGGCCGAATCCGGGAGCCCGGGGGACCGGAGCGCAGAAGCAAACAGCCAATCCCACCGGACGTGTCCGGTTCACCGGTGTGGACGGTGGGAGACGAGCAGGAGAGCAGCCGTGTCAGTCGGCGAGACGAGCCAGTATCCACTCCCGGTGACCAGGGGTGGTTCTCCGGTAGAGCTCAACGACCGTGTTTCCCCCGCGTCCGGACGAGCCATCGTGCGTCACGCACCGGTAGAAGGTGCGGCGCTCGGGCCCCTCCTCGGTCCACCACTTTGACTGCAGGCGCCACACTTCAACGACCTGATGAACCTCCCAGGTCTCTCCTCGCCACTTAAACAGATAGGGAAGGGGGCGGTTGGCGCGTGTTTTTACCTGACAGGGTTCCTCAATGCGCTTCACCGCAGAGATCGTGCATGGGAGACGGAAATAGCTCGACGGTCAGGGCACACATATAACACACATGCATCACGCTCGAAAGAGCCTGATGTGAGTATTTTGAAAACACCCTAACACATCGGGGTGTAGACGGGCACTCGTCTTCCGGTGATTACCGGGAGCGGAGGTGTCGTCGAACCGCCGACCGGACTTTTTCTAGCTTCTCGTCGAATTGCTGCTGGACCTCAAGTTGATCCTCAACCTTGTTGCAGGCATGGATGGCCGTAGAGTGGTCCCGTCCCCCAAAGCGCAGGCCGATGCTTGAATAGGAGAGAGAGGTCATTTCCCGAGCCAGGTACATGGCGACCTGCCGCGCATTGGAGATTTCTTGGGTGCGGTTTCGGGAAACGAGGTCGTCGGTTGACAGGGAAAAGTATGTGGCGACCCCCTTCATGATGTCTTCCAGGTTGGGCTTGCGGGGTTCAGTACCGACGCCGTACTCCCGTTCTAAGACCTCCCGTACCAACTCCACATCCACCCCTCCATTGGTGAGGGTATCCCGGGCAGCCAGCTGTTTGAGGGCCCCTTCGAGCTGGCGTATGTTTTCCGTAATGTTTTCGGCGAGGATCTCTAGGACCTGCGGGTCGAGCTCCAGATCGAGGTGGTTCGCTTTGAGCTGAAGGACCGCCATTCTCATTTCTAGGTCCGGCCGCTGAATGTCGGCGGTTAGCCCCCACTGAAAGCGCGAGAGGAGCCGATCCTCGATGCCGGAGATCTTGCTCGGCGGCCGATCGGCACACAGGACGATCTGTTTTCCGTTCTGGTGGAGGTCGTTGAACAGGTGGAAAAATTCCTCCTGAGTTTTCTCCTTTCCACCGAAGAACTGAACGTCGTCGACAACCAGTAGGTCGACGTTCCGGTAGTGGGCAGAAAACGACTGGAAGTCGTCCTCTCGGATGGCCGTCACGAACTGCGAGGTAAACCGCTCGCTTGAGACGTAGCAGATGGTGCTGGCGGTATTATGCTCGACCGCGTGGTTCGTGATCGCCTGGGCAAGGTGGGTCTTGCCGAGCCCCACTTCGCCGTAGACGACGAGGGGGTTGTACTTCGTTCCCCCCGGTTCCTTGGCCACGGCGACCGACGCGCTACGGGCCAGTTGGTTCGAGTCCCCCTCCAGGAAGTTCTCAAACGTAAATTCAGGGCGTAGATTCTGCTCTTGGTCGGGAAAGGAGGAGTGCCCGGCTGAAGGAGGCGGGTCTGCTTTGTGCTCCGTCCCTCGGCGTGCAGGCTCGCGCCTGTCAGGAGATGGAAAAACCTCCCGCTCGGCTGTCTCGCCAGAACTGTGGGTCGAGGCCGGCTCCCCTGGGCCGGCCTCATGGGCGGATGGGAGCCCCTCGGCAGAAAACGGCGCGGCTTTTTTCGTCTGCGAGGACGGTTCGGCAGGGGGAGAGGCGGTGCGTTCGGCCTCCTGATCTGAGGCACCGTCGCCTCTCGGCAGCGGAGCTCTCTTCTCGTCATCACACCCGGAGGAAGGATCCTCACTTGCATCGCTTGTGTCAGGTGGGGCCGCTTGAGAAGAGGCGGGCTCGCCGTTAGAAGAACCGCCAGAGGAGGTCTCGGCTGAATCCCTTTCCATTGAGGAGTCAACCTTGAGCTTTAGCTCGACCGGCCGATCGAGAAGCTCGCTGAGTGTCCCCTCGACTTCGCGTCGAAAATTGCTAAGTATGTACTCACGACAGAACGAAGACGGGACGCACAACACCATCGAAGCGCGACCGCCTGCGTCGTTAATGGATTTTGGTACGGCGTCAACGAGCCAGTTCTCGATGGTACGCTCCGGAATCTTCTCCCGGAGCGCGCTCATGGCCCGGTCCCAAAGACGAATGGCCGAGGGGGGCATAAGCGAGTTTGTAGCTAGATGGCAACCCGATGAGAACTCGGGGGGAGAGGCTCCCGGAGCCGAAAGACCGGAAGGGGCCGCCGAGTCGGACCTAAAATACTAGGTGTCGCTCGACATGAACGCAATCCTGATCGCCAATCGATTATCAACGATCCGATCAACTTGCCCACAGGCTGTCCACAAGATATCCACACCGGAGAAGCCCCCACCGGTTGTTTCGTTTAAAAAGGTGTCGCAGCGACAATTTTTCCGTAATGAAACGCCCCGGGATGAGGAGGGGCCGTTCTTCGGCGGCTAGCCCGTAACCAAACTATTACGTTGTCACGGTCGGGGCGTACCGTGAGGTAGCCCCGACATGCTGGCGCGTTGGCGAGGCAGGAGGGAGTGGTGATCCACATCTGAGACTCGGAACGGGTCGTCCCGCTAGGCCGACCAAGGTCAAGCGGCTCACGTGTTTACGGTGGGTAAGTACAGAAAGAGGATTCGAGTAGGCATTATAAACGCTGGCACCAGCAAGTGCACCTGTTGACATTCGCCAAAGAATCCGGCGATGGGAGGGAGGGCCAGACTGTACTCAGGGAGGATCTTTTGGCGCTTGACAGCGCGGTGCCGTACACATATAATACACATGCACAATACATTGGGGTATCCGAGAGATGGCCATGGAAGAGTTAACAGACCGCCAAGCGGCGATTCTGCAATTCGTGCTGTCGTTTCGCAAGAAAAAGGGGCGCACCCCCACCGGACCGCAGATTGCAGAGCACTTCGGTTATAGCGACCCTTCCTCCGCGTATCAGCACCTTCGACTAATCGAGAAGAAGGGCTACATTGAAGTCGTCCAGCCGGGACAGCGGAGCCCCCTACAGATTCAACTCTCGGAGGCCGTCCCGAGGGCGGTGAAAGACGATTGGCCCCTGTTTGGAGCCGTGCCAGCCGGACCCGTAACGGAGGTTCCTCCCGATGAGGAGGTGTCGGTGGGTTCGGTCGAAGACCTGCTGCCGATGATCCGCCCGGATGATTATTTCTTGACCGTGTCAGGTGACTCGATGAAGGAGGTGGGGATTGAGGAGGACATGACTCTCCTGATGCGGCCGGTCGAGGCGCCGGGCGACGTTAGCGAAGGCGAAATCTGTGCTGTCTGGGTTGATGGAGATGGCGGGACGCTTAAACGGGTGTTTTTCGAGAACGGTCACGCGCATCTCGTCCCGGAAAATGAGAACTACGAGGAACGGTCCTATCCCGTAGAGCGGGTGCGCATTCAGGGGATTCTCGTGGCGGCTCTCTCCGTTCTGTCATTTCGGACTGGAACGTAACCGGACTCATCCAGCGGACCGATGACGTTCCTACGGACACGTTCCCCCGATCCGGAACAAGGGGCGCCCTCTGTCAGCTTCACATGAACGTTAAAAGCTTATCTTATTTCTATGGTTGGCTGGTTTCTCATTCCGAACTATCCTGCCTGGGCGCTCTTGCGTTACGGCGAGGAGTCGCCTATTGCGGTAATCGACCAGGGCCGGGTGCTTGCCGCCTGCCGGCAGGCCCAGGCTGCCGGGGTGGAGTCGGGCATGCGGGCCGGTCGCGCATGCAGCGTCTGCGAAGGAATCACCCTTCGCCCACGGGACCGCGCGCTGGAGTCTGCCCTTTGGGAGCGCGTGGAGAAAGCACTGAACGGGAGCACGCCGTACGTGGAGCGTGCAGCCCCGGGCCGCACGATCTTCCGGCCCCACGACCGAGAGGAGCTTCGACGGCTCTATCGGGGCGCCGGCGCTCAGGTCGGCCTTGCGCCTACCCGGATCGACGCCCACCTCGCTGCCCGAAAAGCCGCCACGGGACATCTGTTGGAGATTTCGGAGGAGCACCTACAGCCCTTCCGGCGAGGGATGGAGGTCGAGCGCCTTGGGGCCGTGGGGGTGGAGCCGGAGGTCGTCGAGCGTCTTGCCCTTTTCGGCTATGAGACCGTTGCTGCTGCCGCCTCACTCTCGAAAAAGCACCTGAGCGCACAGTTTGGGGAGTCCGGCAAACGCGTCTACGACCGGTTGCACCCGTCGGACCCGCCAAGCGTGTCGGCCTATTCGCCGCCTCCTACGGTCGAGGAGGACCGTTGCTTCCAGCGTCCCCAGCGGCAGGTGGGAGCGATCAAAGAGACGATCGACACCCTCATCGAGAGTGCCGTCGACGTCTTGGGCAAGCGAACGACGCAACGGCTCACCCTCCTGCTTGAATGCCGCCAGCACGGGCGTATCAGGGCCTCCCGCATCCTGCGAGAAGCGCAGTCTAGAGAGGACGCTTTGAAGAGCATCTCGCACACCCTCTTAGAGGAGGAGCTCTCCTATGGACCAGCGGTCGAAGAAATAACGGTTGTTCTCGGTGCCTTGGGCCAGCCGAGGACCGAACAGGGGGCCCTCTTCTTCGAGCGGCCCGTCGTCAAACGAGCCATCAAGCGCGTGCACCGGCGCCATCCCGGAATGTTGCGCCGGGCCACCCTCGATTCACGGGCTGTTTTCCCGGAAGACCGGATTCATTGGGAGCCGGCGCTGAAAGGAGGAGGCTCCTCTCAGGAGGCGACGACCCGCTGACCTTTGCTTGCGAGGGCTCGCTCCCGCTGTGGCAAACCTCTTTCTCGAACCATAAAGGCCTGCGCCGGCTCGCCAACCGGCGACGGCACGATTTCGACCAGAAGGACAGGCAAGCGATGCTCCCGGAGCTCCACGCTCGTAGTTGGTTCTCATTTCAAAATGGAGGGTCCTCTCCGGCCGAGCTCGCTCTGCGAGCCGCCCAGGCCGAGGTCCCAGCCGTGGCTTTAACTGACCGGCACGGGGTCTACGGCGCAGTTCGGTTTCAGAAGGCGTGTGAGGAGTACGGCGTCAAATCCATCTTTGGTGCCAATCTCGACGTCCTGCCCCCGGACCCTGAGGACGTTAAGCCCAAAGGAGAGCAGTCGCGCGGCGCTTCGCTTTTGCTCTTGGCGGGTTCGAGGACCGGGTACGCGCACCTCTGTAAGATTCTAACGGAGGGGCACTTGCGAAGCCGGGACGCCCCGGGCGCAACCTTCGAGGAGCTTTTCGAACACCAGGAGGGCCTCTTTTGCCTGACGGGTACGTATTGCTCTCGCCTCTGGGACCTGGTGGCGGAGGAGCGTCCTGCGGCCGCTCGGCGCTGGATTGAGCAGCTCGAACGCGTCTTTGGGGACCGACTCTCCATCGAAATCACCAACCACCTCCTGCCCGGGGACAAAAAGCGAATGCGTCGCCTTCAGCGCCTTGCCGAAGAAACGGGTGTTCCTCTCGTTGCCACGGGGGACGTGCGCTACGCGACGCCAGAGCATCACGCTCGCTATGATCTCCTCACGTGCATTCGGGAGGGCATTAGCGTGTTCGACTCACATGCCACACGCCCCAAGAATGCCGAAGCCCATCTCCGCGCCGAGCAGTCCAGGCGCCGCCTCATCCCGTACCCTCAGGCCTGGGCCCGGGCCCGGGAGGTGGCTGGCGCCTGCGAGGTGGATCTTCTTCCAGAGGCCCTCACGACGCCCGAGGCGCGGTACGAGTCGGAGGCCCCTCCCGAGGCGCACCTTCGATCGGTCTGCGAGGCAGCCCTTCGCGAAAAGTATGCCCCCGATCGGCGACCGGGCGCAAAGCAGCAGCTCGATGAGGAGCTCAGCACGATCGAGGACCTTCAGATTGGAGAGTTTTTCCTGGTCGTGCGTGAGATCGTCGAGGAGGCTCGAAGCCGAGGCATCCGGTGCGCCGGCCGCGGCTCAGCAGCCAACTCGATTGTGGCGTACCTGCTGGGCATCACGGGGGTTGACCCCATTGAGCACGACCTGCTTTTCGAACGCTTTCTCCACCGGGGGCGCAAAGGGACGCCGGACATTGACGTGGACTTCGATTCGGACCGGCGAGACGAAGTGATCCACTGGATGGAGAAGCGGTTTGGCGTCGAGCAAACCGCGATGACGGCCACTGTCGTGACCTACCGCCTGCGCTCGGCCCTGCGCGAGACCGCCAAGGCCCTGGGCTGGCCGCTCAGCGAAATTAACGAGTTGACCGCAGCGGTGCCCCGCCGCAACGCGAGCCGAGTCACGGAGTATCGGGACCGGATCGAGCAGCACCTCGGCGAGTCGGCCCTGACTGACACCCTCGTGAAGATGACGGCCTCACTTGACGAGTGTCCCCGCCACCTGGGCCTGCACAGTGGCGGCATGCTTCTTTCCCGGACGCCGTTGCCCAACTACACCCCGGTCCAAGTGTCCGCCAACGGGGTGCGCATGGCTCAGTTTGACAAAAACGACGTTGAGGCGCTCGGCCTCGTGAAGTTCGACGTGCTGGGGCTCCGGATGCTGTCAACCCTGAGCGAGACTCGCGAACTGCTCGCCCGGCACGAAGGGAAGGACCTGGACCTCGATTCTCTTCCGACAGACGATACCCGGACGTTCAATCTCATTCGGGCCGGCAAGACGATCGGGTGTTTCCAGATCGAGTCGCAGGGTCAGGTGCACCTTCTTGCGAAGCACCAGCCCAGGACCTTCCACGACCTGATCACGGAGGTGTCCCTCTTCCGTCCCGGCCCCCTTCAGGGAAATATGGTCGCTCCCTATGTCCGCCGCCGGCGGGGCAAGGAGCCAGTGACGTACGACCACCCCTCGCTCGAGCCGATCTTGAAAGACACCTATGGAATTATTCTGTTTCAGGAGCAGGTGTTAGAGGTTGTCCATCAATTTGCAGGAATGTCACTAGAGAAGGCGGACGACTTTCGGGACCTCATGTCTGACTTTCGAGACCCCGAAGAGATGGAAGAGATGCGTTCCGATTTTGTCGAAGGGGCCATCGAGACGCATCGGGTCAGTCGGGAGACCGCGAACGAGGTGTTCGATAAGATCTCTGGGTTTGTCGGATACGGCTTCTGCCGTAGCCACGCGGCTGCGTTTGCGAAAACGGTGTATCAGTCCGCCTATCTGAAAGCGCATTACCCGGCAGCCTTCATGGCTGCACTGATGCAGCACCGGCCAGGGATGTACTCCCAGATGACCCTGGAGGAGGAGGCTCGCCGTTTCGGTGTCGAGATCCGAGGGCCAGACATCAACCGTTCGGGTGTCCGGTTTGACCTCGAGCCTCGTGCCGACGAAGAGGACGAGAGGGGACGATGGGCAATCCGCAAGCCCCTCAGTGCGGTGGACCAGGTGTCGCCGGAGGACGCCCAGTCGATCGTCTGGGCTCGTTTGAAAGAACCCTTTGAGTCAGCCGAGGACCTTTACGGGCGCGTGCAACTGGACGCAGACGCGTACGAACAGCTGGCCCGAAGCGGTGCCCTGGACCGGATTAGCGGCTCTAGCCGGAAGGCCCTCTGGGAGGTCGGCGTCCTTCAAAAACGAGCTGGCCCGCCGGGGGCAGGCCAAGAACAGCCGACCCTTTTCGAGACGCCCATCGTTTCGGAGGCCGACATTCCGGATCTGCCTGAGCTCGGTCCCGCTGAGCGCCTGGAGTGGGACCTCGACACCCACCGGGCAGCTCGAACACATCCCCTCACCCTGGCTCGTAGGGCGCTCCAGGACCTGGAGGTCCGTCCTATTGAGACGTGCTACCGCTTCGGGCGAGCGGTGTCTCTGGCCCCGGGTGACCCGCCCCCGCGACTTACCGTCGCTGGCCTTGCCATTTTGCGTCAGCGGCCGTCCACTGCTTCGGGCGTGACCTTCCTTACGCTGGAGGATGAAACGGGATTTATTCAGTGCGTCGTCTACCCTCAGGTCTGGAGCACGTACCAGCACGAACTGACCGCCGGGCAGGTCATCGTCCGGGGCAAGCTTCAAGTAGAGGGCAACTGGCGCGGGTTAATCGTTGAAGAGGCGTGGCGGCTCAATGGAATCTTTGGGGGGTACGAGGGCCAGCCTAGCGCTTCTGGGGGACGGGACCGCTGGGTGCAGTCCGCCTCTTCGGAAACGGTCGGCTCGCAGGCCTCCGGGGCCTCCCCAGGCCCTGGACAGGCGGGAGAGAAGGGTGCTTGATCCAGGCGGTGGTTCAGAGAGACCCCGTGCGCGAGAGGCCCAAATCCCGACCACATGCGGCCCGGGAAAGGCCATTCGGTGGGTGCCATTCCTCGACGAAATCAGTCCGTTAACGAACGAAGTGAAATCGAGGGTTGTGGAGGCGAAGAGGCCCCCGACCCTCTCTCCGACTGACTTTACTCTTCCGTTTGCAACGAGGGGAATGTGCTTTCCCAAAGGGGGGTCTCGTGCGCCGGATCCTTTTCAGAGAGGCCCGGGATAGGATGAGCCCCAATCGTGGCCGTCGATATGACTGCCTCTTCCTCTTCTTCCTGCTCGCTGCTGGTGACGGACGAGGCGGGGATCGGCCTCATCTTAAACGGAACCATGTCGCCCTCTTCTTCGCTGGAGCGCATCTGTTGAAGAAGGTCAGACCACTGCCCGTCGATGTAGAAGCGCAAACGAAGCTTCCCGGCCTCGATGCACAGGGTCGCACCCTCCTCGGAGGTGTGTTCAATTGTGAGTTTTGCAGCTCGAATGTCCTCGCGTTTCGAGTGGTCGGCTGACATGAAGAATGGGTTTAGGAAAAGCAGCCAGTGAAGGGGCAAGGCCCGCGAGTGATCATGTGCCCGTAATGGCATCGTGCGGCCGGAGTCTCCTGCCGCTAGAAGGGAGACGAAGTCTCTTCCAGCCCCAACGTTCCAGGCTCCTAGCGGCTACAGATCTCAACGAAGCACAACCAACAAGGAAGTATAACGAGAAAAGCCCGCACGTTTTTTAATTGCTCGTAAAGAAGTCGCCCCCACATCGGCATCGAAATCTCCTCTGAAGGGGAACGACCTTCATTATTGGTTTGTTGTGTATTTATGTAGTTTCGTAATCAAAAGTCGCCCGTAGTTTGCCCTGAATGTTTCCGTTTGTAATGGGCAGATGACTTATAGCACATAATTCACACGTGTTGAATTCTCATTCTTCCAGAGGTAGATTCACTGGTCCGTCTCTCTCATGGAAGTGCGACATGGACGCCCCGCCGCATTTTCTGGCGTTTGCTTCTCCTCCGTATTCACCTCTCCACTCTTGCACTGACGGTTCATTCTGCTCATGGCGACTGTTGACTCAAGTGAACGAGACGGCGATAGTTGGAGAGAGGTCGCCGTTAAGTACGCAGAGCAATTTGGGTGGGAGATCGTCCCCCTCCACACCCGTCCGGACCTGGCAGAGGAGGATGCAGACGATCCGGTCATTCGGCTCCTGGGGCGCTCCCCCTTTGTTGACATCCCAGATGGTGCAAGGTCCTCGCCGGAGAAGATTCGGGAGTGGACCGGATATCCCTCGGCGGCTCTTGCGGTCCTTACGGGAACGGGGTCAAGCCTCGTAGCGATCGAAATCGGACCGGCTGCAGAGAGGGGGTTGGACGAGACCCAAATTGAGGCCTTCCGTGAGTCTCTTCCTGAGACTCGTTGTGTTTTGGGGCCCGATCGGGACTACTACCTGTTTTCCATAGACGGGACAGAGGAAGACGAGTTGAAATTGCCACGGCTCACACGATCTGATGGGATTATTTTTCACGGTGAGGGCTCCCTGATCCGGGTCCCTGGCCCCCGGTCGAAAAACTCGGTCTCGGCGTTCCGATGGGGCATCGGGCTCGCCGAGGAGATTGCCCCATTCCCGACAGAGTGTCTCTCGTTTTTTGGGGTGAAGACAGGGGTGGACGAGCTGATCTCTTGGAGGGGGCAGACCTCCCCCGGAGAGAAAAGCTCGTCTACACGGACGGGCGGCGAGAAAAAGACCTCCTCCCACGACGCTGATCCCCCCGGTACGGTAGGGGGACGTGATTTTGGCTTTGGGGCCCCTGAGGCGGAGCGTCAAAGTGTTGGGAGCCTTTCATTTCGGTCGGGCAACGAACTCGCTTCGCCGGCGGATGCGGAGGATTCCGGGATCGGGCTTCGTTGGTTGTCTCATGGCGCGCTTTCGCTTCTGTGCGGCCAGGCGAAAACAGCAGGAAAGTCAACCTTCGTTCTCAACGTGGCCGCCCATCTCGCGGCAGGCCGTTCTTTTCTCGGGCGCGACCTGGACCCGGCACCGGTCGTGATGCTCTCGGACCTCCCCGTTTCACAGTTTCAGAGCCTCCTCTCTAGGATTGGAGTCGACCGACGGGCGCGGGAGCGGCTGCATATCCTCCACCCAAAAGACGCGGCGAAGGCGTCGTGGCGGTCGCTCCTCACGAAGACGTACACGTTCGCGAAGCGCGAGCAGGCAGGCCTCGTCGTCTTCGATTCGCTCGACCAGTTCGTGGAGGCGAAGGGTGGGGTGGATTCGACCTCGAACGAGGAGCTCGTACACCTCCTAACGTCGGAGGCGCCGGGCGACTGTGCGGTACTTGCGACGAAAGCCCTTTCGAGCAGTCCAGCCTCCTCCATTGAAGGCGCCATCGACCGGCTGGGTCTGCTCGGGCGCGTGGCGGACGTGGTTGCCACGATGGATAGGGCCGTTACTGATGCGTGCCCGACCGTCCGTCGCCTCCAGTTCGCTGGCCGCCTGGAAGCGGCCCCGACGCACCTCCTCTGTGAATTGATCCACGGCCGCTATCAGAAAGTGCGACGCAAATCCAAGGAGCTTCCCATCTCCGGCGACGGGAGGCCTGCCGAGGACCTGGGGCAATGGGACGGGTCGGTGCCTGAGGTTCTGCAGGTGAACTCCCACCATGACGGGGAGGAAGAGACGGAGGCTCCCGACTCCTAGGGGCCGCGCCCGTCCATCGTACACCAGGAATTGTCAGACGCAGGCTCGGGATCGTAATGTCTGGTCACGATCTCAGCGTGCCGTGGTACAGGTTGGGTTGCCAGGAACGGGTTCCGAGTCGCTAAACCTCTCATTCTTCGTGGGCTCATGGGACGACGCCCGGCATCTCGGGTGGGTCCCCTCTCGGTTGAGCGTTTTTGCAGCATGATGACTCGGTAATGTGGTACCCAAGCCTCCCGGACCTACTCCAGCTGTATGATCGGATCTGCTCAGTGAGAGATCTTCCCGCCCGGGTAGCCGAGATGCCGGTTGTCGACGAGGCAATCCTCGCTCCGCAGCGCGCCGCCTCAGACTCGGAGGATCGATCGGCGGACGTCATCGCGAAAAAATCGACCGCACTGCTTTCCCCCCTCGTTCAACGCCGGCCTTTCGAAAATTGCAACGACCGCGTGGCGTACGCGGTGGCCCAGCGATTCACCGATCGCAATGGGTTTGTCTTTGGGGCGTCCCTGAGCGAAGTCGTGCCAGTTTTTGAGCACATGCGAAGCGAGGAGGAGCTAGCCCGTGACGCGGTTGCCTCCTGGATAGAGTCGAAATTGACGACCCGGTTCGACACGTCGCACCGGCGGCGCATTTTTTCGGCGCTGAATGCGCTCGCCGAAACGAAAGAAGACCTCGAAGTCGTCCCCGGCCTTCACGACGACGTAGATCGCATCGATGAGGTCGGCTACATCCTCGCGCAACAGGCCGCGTCCCTCTTCCGTCTCGATGAGGAGGAGAAGCAGGAGCTGAAGCAGCTGCACCCGGCTTTCTGGGAGGCGTGGAACGACGCGCTCGTGATGAAGAGGTAGGCGCTCGTTTTCTATTTCCACGACCGTACTAACCCACATGCATGCCTCCAGCCACCATGCACAAGACAGATAAGCTTCCTGAGTCGTGGATCACGGTCCATCGGGCCATGCGGGGACACTTTGATCGCTGCCTCGACGTGGGCTTGGACGCGACTGAGGATGACCCCGTGGCTCGGAGGATCGGCCCGGCCCGGAACCTACGCAGGCGGTACGTGGGGTACGTCTTGGCCCACGGGTTCAAAAACGGGCGAGTCATTCTGGCACAGCCCCGTGCAGGAGTGTGCGTTGCCTCTCGTGGTGGGTGGTCGTGGAGCCCGCTGGTGCTTTGGCATCGACTGCGCCTTCTGACCGCGGTTTCCTCAAAGCAATGGAAGCGCCTTCAACGAGTCGAGTCGGCCGT
>CAYRPX010000060.1:0-13619 GCA_964426195.1 uncultured Salinivenus sp. | reverse complement strand
CCAGCGGTTGCGCCGAGGCACGTTGGCTCCTATACTGAAGGTTAGACCTTGCCACGTTTCCCCCGCTCCGAATCAATCTTCCCCTCTGTCTATGGAACGGCGCGACTTTACAAAGACGGCCCTCCTCGGCGCTGCCGGGGCAGGCCTTCTTACCGGCTGTGGCAACGAAGAGTCGTCCGCCGAGGACGGCGCCCCGAACGTGCAGACCAACACCCAAGTCCGGTGGCGGCTCGCCTCCAGCTTCAGCCGTTCGCTCGACACCATCTACGGCGCAGCCGAGGTTCTATCCGACCGACTAGAGGCCCTCACGGACGGAAACTTTCAGCTCCTCACCTATCCAGGTGGCGAGCTGGTCCCTGCTTTCGAAGTGCTGGAGAGCGTGCAGAACCGTACCGTAGAAATGGGCCATTCGGCCAGCTACTACTTTATCGGCAAAAATCCTGCGCTGGCGTTTGATTGCACAGTCCCCTTCGGCCTCACGGCCCGCCAGTACAACGCGTGGCTGTACTACGGCGGAGGCATGGAACTGATGCGCGACCTTTTTGCCGACTTCAACATCCTCAACCTCCCCGGTGGCAACACGGGGACGCAGATGGGAGGATGGTTCCGAACGGAGGTGACCTCGTTGGAGGATATGCGCGGCCTGAAGATGCGTATTCCAGGATTGGGCGGCAGTGTCATGAGCGAGATGGGCGTCAACACGCAGGTCCTGCCCAGTGGCGAGATTTACCCATCGCTGGAGCGGGGAGCGATCGACGCGGCCGAATGGGTAGGTCCCTACGACGACGAGAAGCTTGGCTTCCACGAGGTGGCCAACTACTACTATTATCCCGGCTGGTGGGAGCCCGGGCCCGCCCTCACCTTTTACGTGAATCGAGATGCCTACGAAGACCTCCCCACACAGTACCAGGAAGCGCTCAAGACCGCTGCCGCCGAGGCCAATCTCCGCATGCTGGCCCAGTACGACCACAAGAACCCGGCGGCCCTTGACCGCCTGCTCGACAAAGGGACCACGCTCCGCCGTTTTCCCGACGACGTGATGCAGCGCGCACAAGAGGTCACTACCCAGATCCTAGAGGACAACGCGTCCGGCAACCAGCAGTACCGGGAAATCTACGAGGCGTATAAGAAGGCCCGTGAGGATGCCTACCGTTGGTTTGGCACCGCCGAAATGGGTTACGCCGACTTCGCCTTTCCTCGCGTTGGGGGAGACGATCCAAACTCGACCTGATTCACGTCAAGTGCTGGAGTCGATGTCCTAAATCTGGTTCCTGATAGGTGCTTAGATGTCCTTGCGGATTCGACATCGCTCTTTGATGCTGTTTTTCTCTTTCTTCTTTTTGATTCTTTCCGTTGGTCCGGTAGAGGCCCAATCAACGTCTACTCAACTGCAGGGGGCTTCGGTATCCGTATTAGGAGAAGTTGGAGGACCAGCGGGAGGGTACACCATAGGGGTAGAGCACCTTTTTGTCCGGACCCCCTCGCTCCAGCTCGGCATGTACATGGGGGGGATCATACGGACAAAAGCTAATCTGGGACGGCACGTCCCAGGCGCTTACGGCGGGCATCGTTGGCGTTCGCCAAATTGGAGCCCTCGGGTCGCAACCCGTCGCAGTGGAGGCCGGACTCGGAGCGACCCGCATTCACTCTGAGTTCGACTCGGGAAGCATCAACTGGACAACGAGTTACCGGCCCTACGTCTCGGGCACGTTCCGACTGGAGTCGTCCGAAGGTCGCCTGGCATATCGGATCGGTGCTGTTGTCTTTTCGGACGAAAACGACCCTCTCTTCCTGCTTCCCGTCCTCGGAATCCGTGTCGGCCTCTGAGTCGCAACTGCCCAACGAACGAACATGCTCCACGACGCCTGGTCGCTCCTCAAATCCCACGTCTTCGCGGCCCCGTCCACGGACGAGTTGTTCAATCCCTACTGTGACCGGCACGACGACCTCGACGGTCCGGAGGCTCCCGCTCGTCGGCGCGACAACCTTCGCTCTTATCTTGAGTGCTTCGAGACAGCTCCGCCCCTCTTCCTTCTCCTCGAAGCACCGGGCCCATGGGGCTGCCGCTTCTCCGGCGTGCCGGTGACGAGCGAATCGCAACTCACCGACCCCGAGTTTCCGATTGATGGATCGGTCACAAGCCGACAGGACCGGCCGCCGCTCACCGAATATAGCGCTTCTATTTTCTGGCGCGTACTCCAGCCTCATTTCCCCCGCTTCTTCGTCTGGAACAGCCTCCCCCTCCACCCGCACGACGCGGACGACCCGGTGTCCATCCGCACGCCTCGCCGCTCGGAAGTGCGGGAGTGGCACGACCTGCTGCATGCACTCCTCGATGTTCTCGATCCCGAGTGCACGGTCGGCGTCGGGCGCAAGGGCGAACGGGCCCTCGCCGAGGTGGGCGCCACCCCTACGTACGTCCGACACCCCTCGCAGGGCGGTGCAAACAAGTTCGAAGCAGGGATGAAGACAGCTCTGAATGAGATAAATCTGGGAGCTGGGTCCTCACGTTGATCCTGCACACGCGGGATCAATTCCCTCGACTCTCGAACGATAGAGGCGGTTCAAGATGGAATACTGGAACGTCATCAAGAACGAACCGAGGAATCAAAACGGCTGAAAATCCGGCGTAGGCTTCATTATCTTGGGGCTCCACTCTCCTGTTGCAACACCTCTCCGTTCCCCATGACGCCCTCTGAGCGTTGGCCCGGCATTCTCCTGCAGTTGGAGCCCGACACCTGGACGCGGGCCATCGATCTGGCCCGGGCCCTCGGCGTTAGTGAGCGCACCGTGTATCGCGACGTGCAGGCAATGGTAGAGGCGGGAATTCCCCTGCAAGGCGTGCCGGGCAAGGGCTACCGGCTGCCGGAAGACTACCTGCTCACGCCCGTCCAGCTGACGACGGACGAGGCCATCATGCTCGTCCTCGGAAGCGTCTACGCGGCGCAGAACTTCGGCGGACGCTACCGGGCTTCGGCTCAGACCGCCCAGCACAAACTCGAAGAGGTCATGCCCCGCGAGGATCGAGAACGCGCCTTCTCTCTCCAGGGCAGCGTGTCGCTGGTCTCCCCCAGCGTGTTCGGCGACTCGGCCGAGGAGGGCCTCCTGCGCCAAGCCCGCCACGCGCTCGTGGAGGAGCGGACCCTGGTGGCCACGGAGAAGTCCTCGAGCGGCGCCCCCTCCGACCGAAGGATCGACCCCTACGGCCTCGTGCGACAGGGCACCACCTGGCACATCGTCGGGTACGGACACGACCGGGACCGCGTCGTGCACCTGCGTCTGCCGAGCGTGGGCGAACTTGAACTGACGGACAATACCTTCGAGCGTCCCCCCAGCTACGGTACGCCGCCGGACGGCCCGTCGACGCCCCCCCGGCGCCGAGTCCGGGTCGTGTTTACCAAAGAGGTGGCCCCCTCTGTACAGGGAGTGCCCGCCTTGGAGGTCGAGCGGCGCGAGTCCCTCTCCGATGGCCGATTGCTCCTCACCTTCAAGGTCGACGACGAACGAGAAGTGATGCCATGGCTGCTGAGCTGGGGAACTCACGTGCAGGTCTTGGAGCCTCGGGCTCTCCGCGAGCAGGTGGCCACCGAGGCACAGACCGTGGCCGACCAATACGAGTCGGTCCCCACCCTGCTCGATTGAGAAATGCAGAGCAACCGCCTGTGCCCCCCACTTTCCCATCCCTCTTACTCCCACACTCTCTCACTCCCGCGCTCCAACGCCCTCTTGCCCCCTCGCTTCCCCACTGAAACGCTCCGCACCCCTGCCGGCCCAATGGCGTACACGGACGTCGGTACTGGGGCGCCCATCGTTTTCCTCCATGGCAATCCCACGAGTGCCCGTCTCTATCGCCACCTCCTCCGTGGACTGGCCCCCGACCACCGGTGTATTGCCCCCGACTACCTTGGCTTTGGCCGGTCGGCGGCCCCGCGGGACTTCTCCTACCGTCCCCCCGCACACGCGACGCTGGTGGAGGTTCTTCTCCGCACTCTCGAGCTCACGGATCTAACGCTCGTGCTGCACGACTGGGGCGGACCGATTGGACTGACCTATGCCCTTCGTCACCCCCACACTGTGCGGCGCCTCGTTCTCACAAACACGTGGGCCTGGCCCCTCTCTCATCGCCCTCTGCTCCAGGCCGCGAGTCGCCTCCTTGCCACGAGGCCGGGCCGGATCGCAGTTGAGCACTTCAATGCGTTCGCTCGCGTCGTCATGCCGGCCACGACCGGTCCGAGCAGTCCTTTCTGGCCGGCATGGATGCGGGCCTACGCCAAAGCCCTGGCCCCCCGAACACGCCGACACGCGTGCTGGGCATTTGCCCGTGCGCTTCACACGGAAGCCCCCTGGCTCCGGGCTCTCTGGACCCGTCGAGATCAGCTTCGGGACCGTCCCGCCCTCCTCTGCTGGGGCCGAGCCGACCCCGCGTTTGGCAACGAGGCGTGCCTGCGGCGCTGGCAGAACCTCTTCCCAGACGCCGAGGTTCTTCAATTTCGAGACACGGGCCACTACGTGCCGGAAGAACTGGGATCGGCCCTCGTCCCTCCCGTTCGACGATTCCTACGATCGTCAAGGGTCTGACGACTCAAAACGACCGTACCCACCGCAACAGAACGAGGACCTTCGTCATACACGTTTTGCAGTGATACCTCGGTTCTTCTCCGACCACTCATGCCTCTGGTCCCCTTCATCGCGGTCATCATGATCTTCGCCATTCCCATCTTGGGCATCCTGTTTGCCGGGTACAAGGAATGGCTGAAGTTTAAGGCCGAACATCGAGCCCTTGGAACCAAGCCGCAGACGCTCGAAAAGCATCTCAACGCTCTCCGAGAGCGGCTCGATCACCTCGAAGAGGAGCGCGATGCCCTCCAGGAGCGGGTGCAAAACCTCGAAACCATCGTGACCAGCGAAGCCTGGATTGCGGGACACGACGACACCGATGCGTCCCTGGACGCAGCCGAAATCGATAAGCTCGGGCTCCCCCCGAACCAGGCCCCCTCGACGCAGGACAACGCAGATCAGACCGCAGAAATCGCGCGGCGGTTGCGAGGGAAGTGACTGAGCGCCGGCCGGCCCAAAATCCGGTGAAAAGGTTTCGCTTTATCGGACTGCACGCTACCTTTCAGTACTGTTCTTTCGCACACGCTGCGGGTTCTCGCCATGGCGCTTGCTGGGCGAGATGAAAAGGGAACGCCAGTGTACCGAGTGTGGAATGTGGAATTGGGAATGTGGAGTGACAGACCCCCCACACTCTCAATCCTCTACTCCAAATTCTGAACTCGGGAGTCTGGGGCTGTCCCCGCAACTGTAAATCGAACGATGGATGCGGGCCGGAGACGGTTCGCCACTCCCCGACCGAGTGTTCCCGAACACATTCGGGTTGGCTCGTCGAGGGGGAAGGCAAATCGTCAAGCGCATCCGCCCCTCGGTCCACCACCGGTCTTCCGCTGTGGTCCCGCGTTCGATGAGCCAGGAGACCTGCCCGCGTGCGTGCTGAGGAGTCGAGCTTGCTGGCTCCGTTCACCGCCAAGAACCTCCGGGATCAGAGGTTTGTGGTGCGCTTGTCTCCATTCACGGTCCCTGCCGAGGGGAGTGCCCCGAGAGGCCCCGTCGCTCCTTTTCTGGGACCTCACATCGGATCCGGAGCAGCCGCCCAAACCTCATCAGAGGTGAGGGCTTCTTCTATGGATGCTCCGTCTTTTTTCGCTGCCCGACTACTCACGGCACTGTTCATCGGTGCCAGTCTGAGTCTGGGGACGACTGCGGCCCAATCTTCCGCTCCGCAGTCAGCCCCGGCCGACACCAGTGATGTGCAGTGGCAAACAGCGCTCCCACCGCTTACGGTGACGGCCAGCCGAATTCCGACTTCACCGGCTCAGGCCCCGGCCCGCGTCACGGTGCTGGACTCCTCAGCGCTCCACACCAGCGCCGCCGGCTCCGTCGCCGACCTCCTCGACGACCGAACTGCGATCCATGTGCGCCGATACGGTGCGAGCGGCCTCTCCACGCCGGCCCTCCGCGGCACCGGCGCATCCCAGACGGTCCTCCTACTCGACGGCCAACGCATCACCGACCCGCAGATTGGCCACCTCGATCTGTCTCTCCTCCCCACCGTTCTCCTCCAATCGGTGCGGGTGATGCACGGCCCCGCCTCGTCCCTCCACGGTTCCGACGGCCTCGGAGGCGCCCTCCAACTCCGAACTGTGCCCCCGTCCTCCACCATCGACGCCCGGATGAGCATCGAAGGGGGCGCGTTTGGCGAACGCGGTGGCAGTCTGCTTGTCGGCGCCCCTCTTTCCGATACCACGTCCGTGCTTGCCGCCCTCGACTATCAGTCCACCGACGGAGACTTCCCGTATACCGACGAGAGCCGGTTTCCCCCGGAGACCGTGCGCCGCCGGAATGCCGACCACACCCGGCGGACGCTGTACGGAAGCGTCCGCTCTCGCGCCCAGAATCATCGACTTCGGGTCTCGGGCTGGCTCACGCATTCCGAGCGCGGACTGCCGCCTGTGAGCTCCACCGCCGCGGCCACTGAGCGTCAATGGGACACGCAGGCCCGCCTCTGGGGACGCGATCGCATCCCCGTTGGAGAAGGCCGCCTCACACTCCAGGGCCTCGCTCAGCGCACCCACATGCGGTACGCCAATCCTGCGCAAGACCTTGACCAGACGGGTCGAACAGTCCTCACCTCCCTCGAAACGACGCTCCGCCATCCAGTCTCGTCCCAATGGACGATGGCGGGAGGCCTCTCGGGCAGCTACGCTCAGGCCCACCATCCGAATCTGGAAGAATCCGCCCACCAGGAACACGTCTCGGCTTTCGCAGAGGGCACGGCCCGATACGGACGTCTTACCCTCTTCCCGGCTCTGCGCATCGACGCGTACTGGATGCCGAAAGGAACATCCCGGCTGGCGACGAGCCCCCGACTCGGTCTCAACTGGCAGCTTCTTCCCCGGTGGCCCGGCCTCCACGTGAAGGCCCAGATGGGGCGCGCCTTCCGCACCCCCACGTTCAACGATCGCTACTGGCAACCGGGGGGCAATCCCGACCTCCGCCCCGAACGGAGCTGGGGAGGGGATCTCGGGGTCCGCCTCGATCGATCTGTAGGCCACATCGAGGTCTCCGCCTTCAGGCAGTGGCGCCGCGACCAGATCGTGTGGCAACCCTCGGACCAGGACCATTGGACCCCCACCAACGTGGGTCGCGTCCGTGCATTCGGGGCCGAAGTGTCCGCCGAAGGAGCGTGGTCCCTTCCCTTGGAAACCGATCAGCGCGCGGGACTGACGTACACTGTCACCGACGCCCGCAATCGGGACGATCCGAAGGCGTCGTCCTACAACGAGCCCGTCCGCTACGTCCCTCGGACCCAGCTGAAGGCCCACTCGACGCTCGTCTGGGGCCCGGCCGCTCTCGACCTCAACGCCCGCTACACGGGCCGCCGCTACGTGACGAGCGACGGCTCGGAGTCCCTCAATCCGTACATAAAGATCGACGCCCAGCTCCGACTGACGCATGATTTCGACGGCCTCCGAACTGAGGGTTCCCTCACGCTCGACAACGTGCTCGACACAGACTACCAAAGCATAGGACGCCGTCCCATGCCCCCCCGCCACGCCCGACTCCGCCTCATGCTTTCGTACTGACCGCTGTTTCCGTCTTCGTTCTCTCACCTACTCCGTTCCGTACCTCCCGTGGTATTTTCCTCCTCCGTGCTCATGTATCAACGCGCCCGGTTTCTGTTGTTGATTCTCCTCGGCCTCCTTTTGGGACTCTCCGGATGCGACCTCGAGAGTGACGCCAATCAGGCTCCCATCGCAGGCTTTACCACCACGTTCGACCGCCTGACGGTCTCCTTTACCAATGAAAGTCGGGATCCCGACGGGAGCATTCAATCCGTCCGCTGGGAGTTTGGGGACGGAGCCACCTCCACGGAGAAAAATCCCGAACACACCTACGAGGAGGTTGCGGAGTACACCGTCTCCCTCACCGTCACGGACAACGAGGACCTCTCCACAACCCTCTCGCGCACGGTTTCATTGAGCCCTTCACTGGAGATCTTTGTCGCCAATCAGGGCACCTTCGGAGACGGAAATGGATCGGTGACGGTTCACAAGCGGAACTCGTCGACAACGACTCGCCAGGCGGTTTCCGGTCTCAAGAGCATCGTCCAGGGCATCGGCGTCCACGAGGGACGCCTGTTCGTGGCCGCTAACACCGGGGCTCGCGTCGACGTGTTCGCCGCCGACGGCTTCTCGCGGGTGGGACAGGTCACCGACCTCAGTAGTCCCCGATACGTCACCTTCCCGGACGAGGAGTCCGCCGTCGTTACCGACCAATCCTACGGGGAGCCGTCCACCCTTCGGATATTGGACCTGTCGGAGGATCTTCAGGGGACTGCTTCCATCGAGGTGCCCGGGCTCCCGGAGGGCGTCACCACGACGAGCGGGCGCGTGTACGCCGCCCTGGGAGCCTTCAGCGACACGACGCTCGTCGCTGCGGTTGATACAGAGACACAGCAGTTGGACGAAACGATCGATGTCGGCTGCGCGCCGCGCTTTGTGCTCGCCGACACGGAGGACGAGGTGTATGCGGTGTGCACCGACACCCCTGAACTCGTCCGCCTGGACGCAGCCACCGGCGATCCCCTCGGCACCGTCTCGCTCCCCGACACCGCCGAATCCGCCTTCGGCGTGGGACAAGCGGCCGCCGTCGCTCCCGACGCCCGCGAGCTCTACGTGGTTGTCAATGAGGATCGCGTCCTGCGCGTCGACACCCGCGGCGAACAGGTCGTGTCCACGATTGGCCCGGTGAACGGGGATCCAATCGGAGGGGTCGCGTACGACCCGGAGCGCGAAGAGCTGTACCTCGGTCGCGTCCCGGACTTCTCGTCGCAGGGAACCGTGACCATCCACGATCGACAGGGCACGCAGACCGGTTCGTTCCCCGCAGGCATCGCACCCACCTACATCACTTTCCGTCGCGCCGGGGGCACGTCCAATGACTCCCCGTGACGGAGTCCGTTCTTTTCTTCAGCCGCCTCGCCATCGACCTCTGACTGTCCATGACCATTGACCGCTGCTACTGCTTCGACCGAACATTCGCAGATCTGAAGGAGGTGGCCGAAACGACCGATACCTCGTCCGTGACGGCCCTACAGACGCACGTGACGTTCGGCGAGAACTGCCAATTGTGCCATCCTTATGTCCGGCGGATGCTGGAGACCGGGCAAACCGTCTTTCATGAGGTCATCGAGGATGTGTCCTAAATCCCCAATCTCGGCCCCAAATCCTTGTGATTCGCACGTCGGGACCGTAACCATTCCACCCCCTCGGACGTAGAGGAGAATCTCGCACCGATTTCTTTGCTTCCGTCCTCGACACCGATGGCCACCATCCTGTACGTCTTCCCTCACCCCGACGACGAGTGCTTCGGTCCCGCCCCCGGCATTGTTCGTCAGCGGCGCCACGGACAAGAGGTGCACCTGCTGACCCTCACCCGTGGAGAAGCCACCGATCAGCGAGACCGCCTGGACTACTCGAAGGCCGAGATGGGCGAGGTCCGCGCCCAGGAAATGCAGGAGGTGGCGGCCACCCTAGACCTCAGTTCCCTCACGGTATTGGAATACCCGGACGGCCGACTCGCCGAACTCAACCCTCTGGTGCTCGAAGAAGAGGTCTCCGACCACCTCCACTCGATCGAGCCGGATGTGGTCATTACCTATCCCATCCACGGCATCAGCGGACACCCCGACCACCTGGTCGCTCACGCTGTCGTGAAACGCGTGGCGTGTGCCCTCCGACGCGACGGGGCGGCCACCCCGCGCCGCCTCGCCTTCTATACGCTTCCTCCTCCCGGCGAGGACGCGGACCGCCCCGCCCACCTCCGCCACTCTCCGTCGGAGCTCATTGACTGCACACTCTCGCTCCGGGAGGACGAGCTCGAAACCGCACGCGAAGCACTCTACTGCTACGAAACGTACCGCCCCGTCATCGAGAAGCACCGGCCGCTCGAGTCGATTGGAAATCACATTTCGTTCGAGCTCTTCGGAGAGACCCATGATCCGCCCCTATCTTCTCTGGTTGAGGACCTGCCCGACCTGAAGGAGGGAGCCGCTTTCCCGAACGATTCCTGAACCGAGCCCAAGACCCGTTTTCGATTTGTTAATGGCCTCAATCCCAAAATCGGGGAACGTTCCGGCCAGTTGGAGAAGTACGACCCGACGGGCATTCCCTCAACTTTTCGGATCTCCTCCACGCGCACGTGCCCTCCATCCTGCAGCTCCCTCCCTTTATTAGCCGCATAGCCCTCAAGATTGGGGGGGCGACAGGCCTGGCCGCCGTCCTTGGAGCGCTGTTGCTGCCCAACCCCACCGCACGGACCGCTGTGGTCGTCGGCCTCGTCGTGGCCGGGACGGGCTATGGTACCGCACACATCTGGCTCCACCGTCGCCTCCGCCACCTCCAGTTGATCCTGCGCCGAATCCGTAATCACGAGTTCGACGACCTCACTCCTCCCGCGGGCCCCGACGGCGATGAGCTCAGCACGCTCCTCTGGAACGTGTATCGCACCGGTCAGAGCCTGGAAAATGAAATTCAGGAGCTCAAAGAAATGGAAAGCTATCGGCGCGAGTTTATCGGAAACGTCTCCCACGAGCTCAAGACCCCGATTTTCTCCGTGCAGGGCTTTGCCGAAACATTGCTCGACGGCGCCCTCGAAGACGAGACGGTCAACCGCACATTTCTCGAAAAAATTCTCCACCACGCCGATCGCCTCGACAACCTCGCCCACGATCTCTCGACGATCACGAAAATTGAGACGAACGAGCTGGACATGTCGAGCGAGGCATTCACGGTGGCCGAGTTGTTCGACGCGACCCTCGAATCGGTCGAAGTCAAGGCCGAAGAGAAAGGGATTACCCCCGAGCAGGAACTCCCCCCGAACCTCCCCGACGTCTACGGTGACTTCGACCGCCTCCGTCGCGTGCTGGTGAACCTGGTAGAAAACGCCATCAAATACAACGAACCGGGGGGCTCTGTGCGACTTCAGGCCATCTCTCGCGCCGACGAGGTCGAAATTCGCGTTGCCGACGACGGCATCGGGATTTCCTCCGAGCACCTCTCGCGCCTCACCGAGCGCTTCTACCGGGTCGACAAGAGTCGCTCTCGCAATCAGGGAGGGACAGGCCTCGGCCTCGCTATTGTAAAACACATTCTGGGAGCCCACGACCGCACACTGCACGTCGAAAGCACGCCGGGCGAGGGTTCTGTGTTCAGCTTCACCCTCCCGACCACCCCACACTCCAGCCTACAGCCCGCGTAAACATACATTTTGTCTAAAAGGCCCTCTCGCTTCGAGAATCCGCCGCCTGCGAGCCAGCCCCTATTCTTTTGAACGCTCATGACTGTCCGAATCACAAGACGGTTCAGAATGCACCACCGTCAAAATCGGTTCAGACCTACTTGAGTTAATAAAAAATAAATATAGAATGCGGGTTGTTTAAAAGATGTGATCCCCCTTACCCTTGAAGATCCGCATATTGAGGCTTCCTTGCCGATTATCGGTCTGTCTTCAATCCCCCACCATGGAGAATCCGATTGACCGCATGATCCGGCTCACGGCCGTTGCCGTGGGCGTTGTGAGTCTTCTCGTCTACGTGGTCTTTCATTTCGTCTGAGGAACAGGCCACGGCTATTCCCCCTTTCCGTCGGAACCAAGGAGACGTATCCTTAATTCCGCCAAAAGATGGGGCGGGACTGCTCCCCCAGTGACTGTGGGGTCCGTTGTTGTCCTGGCGCTACGAGGCTCGCTCTGAGGTCCACGGAGAATCGCCTTCCAAGGGAGACGACTGTGTCTCGCCTCCCACGTTCCCATTCAGTCCCAACTGGATGTTCGGCCCAATGGAACGACCCGCGAGGTGGATACTCAGATCTACGAGGCGGATCACGTGTGGATCACGCACCGGATCAACTGGTCGTTGCAGCTTCAAAGCGGTGCTTACTGACCCGCTTCTCCCCTGCGCCAGAGCCAGTTGATCACTGCCTTGGGACCGGGTGCTCCACGTCGACGAGTGCCCAAAATTCCACGTCGGCGATGGCAGTCTCCAATCAGTCAATTTTTCGTTGCTCTTGGCGAGTGTAAACGATAAGGTTAGGGAGGGTTGCCTGCTTCCGATCCTGGATTCCGAGCCCGTCGCCGCTCTCGCCCTCGTTTCCAAACCGTACAGAAATCCTGACTGAAGCGGGGAGCGGGAAGCTCTTGGGCCCACCGCCCTCGCCTGCCCCCCCGAGACGAGGCGGCAGGTCTGGACAAACAGGCACACAGCGCATTTTCACATCTGCTCCCCATCGGTATATGCCCTACGTCGTCACCGAGCCCTGTATCAACTGCAAGTACACCGACTGCGTCGAAGTCTGTCCGGTGGACTGCTTCTACGAAGGCCCGAACTTCCTCACCATCCAGCCCGATGAATGCATCGACTGCAATGCATGCGTGCCGGTGTGTCCGGTCGAGGCCATCTACCCGGACGACCAACTCCCCGAGGAGTACGAGCACTACATTCAGTGGAACGAGTACCTGGCCAACCAGTGGCGTGAGCTAGGGTACAATGTTACCGAAAAAACGGGGCCCCTCGAGGACGCCGAGGAGTGGGAGGACAAGGAAAAGTCCGAGCAGGACATTCTGACGTGGGACGTGTAGCGATCTTGGAGGAAGGAGTACGAATGGGGAGAATGAGCAACCTTCCGCCCTGCACAACGTCCCCCCTCCTCACTTCTCCTTCTCGCCTACAATTTTCTGGTATTCCATCCAGTGACGACCGCGCAGAACAACACACCCGTCATCATTCTCATGGGCGTTTCGGGGGTCGGGAAGACCACGGTGGGCACGAGGCTGGCGGACGTCCTCGACTGGGATTTTGTGGACGGGGATGACTTCCACCCCCCTGCCAATGTCGAGAAGATGGAACAGGGAGAGCCCCTCACGGATGAGGACCGCAGACCCTGGCTGCGTGCGATTCGCGACTTCATCCGCGAGCGACGAGAGCAGGAAGAGCCAGCCATTGTCGCGTGTTCGGCCCTCAAGGCGGCCTACCGAGACGTCCTCCTCCAGGACAACGACGGCGCACGGCTCGTCTACCTGAAGGGATCGTACGCCCTCATCCGGCAACGGATGGAAGCGCGCACTGATCATTTCTTCGACGCCGAGATGTTGGACAGCCAATTTGAGGCCCTGGAAGAGCCCACGACGGACGCCGCACTGACCGTGAATGTCGACGCCCCCCCGGAAGCCATCGTCCGCATGATCCGTCGGGAACTGCCTGCACTCCCCCGCGCTTCAGAAGAATAGACTGAGGACCAGCACCACGAGAAAGCCCACGGTCCCAACAATCGTTTCCATCACGGTCCAGGACCGGAGCGTCTGCGCCTCGTCCATCCCCAGAAAGCGGCTGACGAGCCAGAACCCGGAGTCATTGACATGCGAAAGAACGGTGGCCCCCGCCGCGATGGCAATGGTAACGAGCCCGACTACGGGCGGTGCGTAGCTGCCCGACTCGATGACAGGCTTGACGAGGCCGGCGGCGGTCACCATCGACACCGTCGCCGACCCCTGCGACACGCGCA
>CAYRPX010000059.1:0-13646 GCA_964426195.1 uncultured Salinivenus sp. | reverse complement strand
CATCAAGACGTTCGACCGGGACGACCTCTTGATCCTGCTCGCCCGGTCGACCGGCTCCGTCGTGGGCTTCAAGCTGGGGTATCAGCTCGACGCGGATACCTTCTACAGTGCAAAGGGCGGTGTCCGACAGGCGTATCGGCGCAACGGCATTGCCCGGGCGCTCCTCTACGCCATGCTCGACGTCGTGGAACAGCGGGGCTACGAGCACTTCGTGTATGACACCTTCCCCAACAAGCACCCCGGCATGACGGTCCTTGGCCTCGATGAGGGCTTTGAGGTGGTGCGGGCCGGGTATAGCACCCAGCACCAGGACTACCGGCTTCGATTCGAATGGACATTCGGGGACGCAACGGCCTGATCCAATTGCCCAACACCAGTGTGGTGCCGTCTCGCCGAGACGGCACCACTCCTGCGGATTCTCCCCATAAATCCCAACAGAATGGATCGAGAGGCAGCCAAGCAGGCCGCCGCGGAGGCGGCCGTTCAACTCGTTTCCGACGGCATGTGCCTCGGGCTCGGCTCGGGCTCGACAACCGCGTACGCCCTCGAATTCCTCGGCCGCCGCGTTCGGGTGGAGGGGCTCGATGTACGCGGCGTTCCCACCTCATTCGCCACGGAGCGCCGGGCCCGGACCTACGGCATCCCCCTCACATCACTCGACGAGGATCCGACGCTCGACCTTGCGCTCGACGGCGCCGACGAGGTCGACGACGCATTCCGGCTAATCAAGGGCGGCGGCGGCGCACACTCCCGAGAAAAAGTGGTGGCCCACCAGGCCGAGCGCTTCGTCGTGCTGGTGGACCCTACGAAAGAAGTAGATCAGCTCGGCACCCAATTTCCAGTGCCCGTTGAGGTACTTCCGATGGCCGCAACGCCCGTAATGCGGACACTGGAACAAGCAGGGGCCACTCCGGAACTCCGCGAAGCCAGCGTTAAGGACGGACCGGTCGTTACCGACCAAGGACTCTGGCTCATCGATGCGCACTTCCCCGACGGCATCTCGGCCCCCGCTGAATTCGACCGCATGCTGTGCGACCGTCCTGGCGTTCTGGACCACGGACTTTTCCTGGACATGGCCACCGAGATCCTCGTCGGCCATCCCGATGGTTCGGCCGATTACCGATCGGCGCCCTAATCTCCAGTGTCTCGACACTTCCACTCTGGAAGTCCGCACGACGCCCCCAAAACACGAAACGCGCACCGCAGCGTCGGCCACGGTGCGCGCTCAGATTCGTCAGATGGTGATCGCTCGCTGTCCTACTGAAGGCGAAAGGTTACAGGAAGGGACATCCGCACCTTCACCGCCTGGCCGCGCTGCTTCCCGGGTTTGAATTTCTGCTCCTTCACGGCCTTGATGGCTTCCTCGTTCAGAAGCTTGTGGACCCCGCGCGTCACTTTCGGGTTCTGCACATTTCCTTGCTCGTCCACAACGAACTGTACAATCACGCGGCCCTCAATGCCGGCTTTCCTTGCAAAGTCCGGATAATCGACGGCCCCCTGGAGGGCCTTCATGCCGCCGATCAGCTCTGGCTGATTTTCGACGACCATGAAAATCTCCTGCTCTTCTTCCTCCTCTTCCTCTTCTTCCTCAGGCGGGCCTTCTCCAACGTCTAGCCGCTCGTCCATGTCGAGCGTGGCATCGAAGTCGACGTCTTCCTGTTCGATAACCTCATCGTTCGGCACCTCCTGCGGCACGGGTGGCTTCGGCGGAGGTGGGGGCTCTTCCTCCTGCTGGGTTTGCTGGATTTGCTTCATGTCGACGGTTTCCTGCTCTTCCATCTGGACCTGGAAGCTGTTCTGGGTCGTCAAGTTGACCCGAAAGGCCACGATGAGAATCGCAAGCGAGAGAACCAGGCCGATCTCTACGTACAGCGGATACTGGCTGCGGAGATCCGCGCCTTTTTTCTTTCGGAGGGCCATGGCGAGCTACCATTGTTGTGCAACGATACGACTGTCGACGTGCCGTCTGCACGGCAATCTGCGATGTCTGCTGGCCTTGGGTACACAGGCTGTTCCTCGTTGTTTCATCCTCACCTGCGAAGAGGCGCCGGCCTGTTTCCACCACTCCTCGAAACTCCTGTGACCGCGCCTCTCCCACGGGTGATCACGCCGACGCCCAGTTGACCCGGCGCACATAATAGAGGTAATAGCCCACGAACGCGGCGACGAATCCGACGAGATCAGCCGTAACGTCATACGGATCCGCCATGCGGCGAATCGGGAGAAAATGCTGGTACATCTCTGTCCCCACCGCAAACAGCACTCCGGCCACAAAGAACAGCCCGCCGCGTCGGCGAAAGCAGCTAGGCAGACCCTCCTCCTCCGGTGGACACAGCCCACGTAGCCAAAGCCCTCCGAAGCCCGCGAAAAGAATGACATGGGCGAGCTTGTCAACGCCGACCTCCGGTTGCATAGAGGCCAAGCGTCCAGTCGGAATCGTCATCGCGAGAACAATGCCGATTGTCCACAGGACAGCGCTCAGGCGGTAGTAGGGCGTCTTCATCGAGGAACAAGCAGGCAATCGGAAAAAGCAAAGTGCACAGAGGGGACTCGGCGGCGAACGGGACGGTTCCCTCATGCGGAGCCTTTCCGCCCCCTTCCGGATCTACTTACCCTCGGTAGCCGCACGGATCGAGCGGCGAGGGGTATCGACCGGTGTGGCCGTTCACCGACTCGCAAACCGCTCGGCGGCCACGCGGGGAATCATGTCGAGCAGATCGGTCGCTACCATAGACCGGGAATCGTGGGTGGCCCCGTACCGTTTCGCCGCGGCTCCGCCCACGTGGAGCGCTGTGGCCGCCGCTTCGACCGGGGGCACCCCCTGGGCCAACAGTCCGACGCACTGGCCCGCCAGCACGTCGCCGGTCCCGGCGGTGGCGAGGGCCGAGGTGGTAATACTGGACACAAACGCACGACCGTTCGGCCCCGCGACGAGGCTCGGGGCCCCTTTAAGCAGGCACACGGCGTTCCACCGCTCCGCGTACTCTTGAGCAACACGGACCCGATCGGAAAGATCGACCTCCGTGCCCGCAAGCCGACGAAACTCGCCAGCATGGGGCGTTAAGATCCACGGGCGCTCTACGTGGACCGCCAACTCGTCCATGTGTCCGGCGAGCGCGTTGAGGCCATCGGCGTCGACCACAAGGGGCACGTCGACCTCCTGCACCAGCCGCCGCACGAACTGCTCGGTCTGCGGAGCCCGACCGAGACCCGGCCCCACAAGCAGGGCGTCCGCCGTTTCCAGAGCGTCGGCGAGCGCGTCGAGGGCCGCATCAGGCGCAATGCACTCGCCGTCCGGGGTCGGCAATGGAAGGGTGGGAACCGTCGTGAGGTTCCCAGCAAGCGTCGACTGGACGGTTTCCGGACAGGCACAGCTTATGTATCCGGCCCCGCTACGCCCGGCCGCTTTCGCCGCCATGACTGGCGCACCGGTGAAGCGGGGCGCTCCGCCTACGACCAGGGCCGTTCCCACACTGTATTTGTACGCGTCGGGGGCCCGCTTCGGCCACCAGGCCTGCACCGCCGTGTCGGTCGTCCGCCGGACACATCCAGGCTGTTCGGCGACCCGATCGAGCACAAACGGGGGAATACCGATGTCGACGACCTCGACGGTCCCGGCGTGTACTGGCCCCTCCCCGACCAAAAGCCCTACTTTGGCGGCTGCCATCGTGATCGTCTGGTCTGCCCGAACGGCCTCTCCCAAGACCGCCCCGGTATCACTGTGGAGCCCCGTGGGCACGTCCACGGCCACCGTGGGAGCGTCGCGCTCGTTCACCCAGGCGACGAGGCTGCGAAGCGGCTCACGCACATCGCTCGTGAGCCCCGTCCCGAGGAGGGCATCGACGTAGAGCCGGGGATGCAGTGAGACAACCGTCTCTGTGAGCGTATCGAGGCCGTCGAGGGTCTCGATTGTCAGTCGGGATCCGACCGACTCGGCGTCCCCGAGTTGACGAAGAAGAGACAGGTTCTGTGCGGCGTCGGGGCTCAGGTCCTCCACCCTCCCCGTGAGTACAACGTGCACCCGGGCGCCGGCCCTCAGGAGGCGTCGCGCCACGACGAGCCCATCGCCGCCGTTGTTGCCTTTTCCACAGAGCACCACCACTGCCTCCCCCTCAAGCGGGCCGTAGGCATCCCGAATGTGCTCAGCACACCTCCGTCCAGCTGCCTCCATGAGCGTAAAGCTGGGAAGACCGTACTCCTCGATGGTGTACCGGTCGGCCTCCCGCATGGCGTCGGCGGTGAGGGCAGGGGGACAGTGCGCGTGGGAAGTGGGGGTCGGCATGACTCAAGAGGAGAAATCTCGGTGTGGAATAACTAAACACGCGTCGGGACCATCAGCGATTTTCGTCGGGCGGCGAACGGGCCGTGTCGGGGGGCGGCGAATCTTGCTGCCGGGGAACTGGCGCAAGCACAGGGATGCGAAGCGAAGTTGGCAGTTCTGTCGTCCACCGCGGCCGGGCTGTCACCGGTTCCCGGAGCCACGTCACCGGCTCAGCGGGAATATACGGCTGAATCTGGCCGGGATCCCATCGTTCATTACCATTGCGGTCGAGGTACACCCGAAACCGAAATTGACCCTCCGGAAGCTCCTCGAAGACAAACGTGCTTCCGGGCGGCGTGGTCAGCCGGCGGGGGTCCACCGGAAACGTGGACTCTACGGTCGTGAGTTCGACCGCGACGGAATCTTCGTAAAAGATCGAATCCAGGCGAGTCCGAACGGACGGGCGCAGGGTATCGAGGAGGGGAACAGCAAGTGTATCGGCGACTTCCCGCTCCGTGAGCGAAGAGGGCACCCGAAGGGCCAACGTGTCGGCCAGAGATCGCCCTTCGGCGAAAGATCCCTCCCGAGTCGTATCCGCAACGCGCACGCGACCCTCAAGCGCTCCGAGCACCCGATTCGTCACGCGCCGAAACTGTCGGCGATACGTCGTGTCCGGCCGGGCAAAGACCTCCCCCGCCACCGTCGTATTCACAAACTCCCCCGGAGCGAGGGATGGATCGAACTGGAGACGATACGCCGTCCCATTTTTCGTGGCAAGCGAAAATGAGCGAGACGTCCCATCTGGAGCGCGGACGCTCACGCCCTCCCGCAGCGTCGCGCTGTCCGGAGTCTGGTTAAAGCGAATTCCGGGCTGCACGTTCGGAAGAAGTGGATGGGCCTCCGTCGAATCCTGCTCGAGACCAGCCGGCAAAAATCCGCGGAAGCGGGTGCGCGTCGTATCGGCCCGGGCGACGGCTTGAAAGCGGGCTGTGTCCGGTATAATGGGCCGGCCGAGGGTATCGGTAACGACGCCGCGCCCCAACGGAAGAAGGTGACGTGCTTCCCGCATCGGATCGGTACGCACGCCCACCACGCGCGGTCGGTTTGGGATCGCATAGACGCCCTGCACTCCGACCTGCGTTCCCTGGGCGGAGTCCGTTGGGGTCCACGCCTCCGACACCCGGGTTCGAAGGCGCACCGGCTCATCAAACCGTACGCGAACGCGCTGTCGACTTATCGGCCGGATCCGCTGGAGCTGCGGCGCAGTCGTGTCCTGCCGAGCAAGCAGCCAGGGCACTGGAACGGCCCCCGCCCCGCTGTCGGCCCGGAGGGCAGGACGAGGCGGCACAGCGAAGGGTTCTTCGGCATCGGGCTGCCGATTCCGATTGTTGTCCCGGAGGGCAACGACGTAGTAGCGCCCCTCGCGCATGTAGTCGAATCCGAAGCGACCCTCTTCCCCCGTCTGTGTGCGGTAGCTGGGCCGATCCGGGAGGGGCCGGGGGCCGATGACATTCGGAGGCAAGACGTACGCGTACACGTCAACTCCTTGTTGCGGCGTTCCCTGGCGCCCACCTACGACCTGCCCCTCAACCTGCCCCCGGTTGATCTTCGGACCCGTCGAAAAGGCCACCGTGATAGGTTCCTCAAGGGAGACACTGTGGACGTCGGTCAGGTTCGTGTCGAAGGTGAAAATGTAGGTCGTACTGTCCCGTAGCGGCGAGGGGAACTTGATTTCGACAGCGCGCCCACTCCAGTTAAACTCTGGCCGTTGCTCGAAGGTGGGGGTGACAGAGAGGGCGCCGGGCAAGCTGCTGCGTTCGACGTACTCCGAAAACTCGACGCGCAGTGCCTCGGTGCTCGTCGAAACATCGACCGTGTCTTGCACCGGACGGGTCTGAACCACCGAAGGGGGGGTCTCGTCCCTGGGGCCCCCACTTGGGGCTCGGGGATTGGCGCAGGAGGCGAGGACGAGGATCATTAGCCCAGCGAGCCCCCCCAAAAGAACTAGAGGTCTTCCTCTGGTAGGGACCACCGGGACGTGTGAAAGCTCGGACGGAGGAGAGGCCGTGTCCGTCGATTCTAATACCATCTACGAAAGTTGACATTGCGCCTTCTCAGAACGAGACCGATTCCCAACCCGGATCAGGGCACACAACTGCCGATCTTCCTTTTTCTTAACGGCTGGGGCCAAAGCAGCAACTCCCCTCGAATACCAGGCGAGGAAGATCCGGATTCTCTGCCAAAAAGTCGAGCGACGGAGTCCCCACTTCGAAAAAGAACGAACGATTTGTATTGGTTCCGGTTGCCCCGCTGTCCAGTCCAAAACCCAGCTCCTTCTCCCCCCATGCCCGAACCGCTGTCCAATCGTCGTCGCAAAGCCATCGCCACCCTCACGCGCCGGCGCTCCCGCCAGCAACGCGACCAGACAATCATCGAGGGAGTCCGTGCCCTTCAAGCGGCGATCGACGCGGACGCGCCCCTCGTCGAGGCGGTCGTCACTCCCGATGCCCTCGACGATCCGAACGTGCAGGCCCTCCTCGACCGGTTATCGGTGCCCGTCTTTGAGACCGACCCCGACACAATGAGACTTCTCACGGACGTGTCGACCCCGCAGGGCCTCGTGGCCGTCGTCGAGCGTCCCCTCCACCCCTCCAAAACGGTGCCGGACCACCTCGGGGACACCGGCACGGCTCTCCTGCTTGACGGCGTGCAGGATCCGGGAAACGTGGGGACCCTCCTCCGAACAGCCGCGTGGTTCGGGGCACAGGCTGTCGTGGCCGGCCCCAGCACGGCCGGGCTCTACGGCCCCAAGGTGATGCGTGCAGCGGCCGGCGGCCACTGGAGCCTTGAGCTAGCCCGTGCGGAGGCCCTTGGCCCTTTGCTCGACCACCTTCGCCGCCACGGAATAGCCCTCTACGGGGCCAACCTCAAAGGCGTCCCGGCCGATGCGTGGCGTCCGGCTTGCCCCTCCGCTCTCGCTTTGGGAAGCGAGGCCCACGGCCTCAGCGCAACTGTCCTCAACCGGCTCGATACGACCGTCGCGCTCCCTGGCACCCCGAGCCGACCCGCGGTCGAGTCGCTCAACGTGGCTGTCGCCGGCGGCATTCTGTTGTACGAATGGCTCGGTCCCTGATTTGTAACCGTTCTGCGTCGATGAATGTTAAGAAACCAAAGCGACGTTAGATGGGGAAGTGGCCGCGTGTCTACCAAATCCATTTCTTGTTGGGACGCACTTCTCCCAAAGCCCGGTCTCTTGGTGGGGGCCCGGGCTTTTTTCATGGCTGAACCGAAATTTTGGGGAGGCTCTTCAACGACCTTTCCCAAGCGCTTCGTCTCAAGTCCCATGCACGCCATAGAAAATGGGAAACGGCGACGGTCGGCACGCATTGGGACCCGACGGTCCTTTGCGTCACTTCCGCTCACTTCATTCTCCCCATCATGCCCACCTACACGATTATCGGTTTCGAAAAGGACGGCTTTGACAGCTTCACGAGTGTGGCGACGGCCGAAACCCCGTCCGATGCTGCCCAGAAGGCAATCCAGGACACGTTCATTAAAACCGAAGGACGGCGACCTCCCGACGCGGACGCCCTCGCTCAACTCGAAAACGAAACCGGCCTCTTCGTGGTCGGCATCATTGAGGGCGAACACGACAACCTGAACGAGATTGTGGACCACTACGAGCAGTGGTGAGCCGGACCAGGGAAAGGCCCCCTTTCCTCTCTTCGAAGTCACCTGCAGACCATCTTCGATTCATTGAGCGCGTAGATTGTCCCTCAACAGGAAACACTCGGTCCCGACCGATGTCGGAGCGGGAACGGTTGGCGCTTCCCGTCCCCGGCGAGTCGCTGCTTGACTCTCTCTTCTACTCCCCGTTCGACGCAAGGAAGTCCTCCAGCGCCGTCGCAATCTTTTCGAGGCACCGCCGGTAGTCGATGAGCATCCCGCCGTACGGATCGGAGACGGCCCACGTCACCAGCGTGTCGGTGTCGACGCCGTGCTCGACGTGAAGGCGGTGTGCCACGGTCGGATCCATCGCCACAATTTGATCGAAATCCGCCAGTCGAACGTCAGACACGTCGCGGGGCTCGTGGTCCCGAAGCGAGAGTCCCCGAGCATCCTTGAGCGCGCGAATGGCATTCGGCGCCGCACGGTCGCTCACCTGAGCCGAGACCCCAGCGCTTTCCGCCAAAGCCCCATGCGCCTCCGCGAGGGCTGCTGCCATCGGACTGCGGCAGGTGTTGCCGATGCAGACGAAGAGGAGACGGGTGCTCATCGAGGCGACGCACATCGATGACTACACTGATCAATTTCAATGATGATGCCGGTCTACACCGGGTTACGGAGGGCCTCGCTGTTGAGACGAGGGAGGGAGAAGCGAGCGTCCATAAAACTGCTACTTCTACTTTCCAGGTGGTGTTACGACGCTTCCTCTCGTTCCATCGCCTGCACTGGATCGAAGTCGCACTGAAGCTGATCGCAGAGCTGGGCAATGTGGCCCTCCGGCCCATACACGATGAGGCAGCCGTCGGGGGGCACGCAATCGTCCGCCCCAGGGGCATAGTCGACCTCTCCGTCTGGGCGCTCGATGGCGAGGACAATGAGTCCTTCGGCGGGGAGGTTGACCGTACGGAGGGTCTCCCCGGCGAGCCAGGAGTTGGGGTCTACCTCCATCCGGGTCACCATGTACCCGCCGCCCAGGTTCAGGATGGTGTGCATGTCGCGCACCTGAAAGCCCATCATGCGGTCGAGCATCCACTCAATCAGGCGGGACAGGTAGCGGTCTACCCAGTCGCTGAGGGCAAAGTAGGCCAGCACAGCGAGGCCTATGGCCAAGATGAGGCCTCGCTGAAGGGCCTCCGCGACCGTGCCCGTACTCGTGAACGAGAGAACGAACGTGGAAACAGCCGTGACGAGCCCGGCATTTCCCACGAGCATGAGGGTCAGTGCGATGCGCCGGCGAACGGGATGATTGACGATGTGGTCGGCCTCGTCGGTCGTGAAGCCGGTGCCCGTAATGATAGAGCGGGCTTGGAACCGCGCCGTCTCCTTGGAGAGTCCCGTCATCATCAACGCCCGCGTAGTGATCCGGGCGACGAGGATCGAGACGGCGACGACGGAGAGAAAGATGAGGAGCGCAGCCACGGCAACAGTGGTCCAGCTCGAAAAGCAATCCGACGTGTTCTGTGCGTTTCGCGTGGGGACCGGGCGTTACGAACGCGAGATCGGTTCCCGCGCAGGCTCAATTCGGAGCCACGAGGAGGTGGTAGAGCAGGTTGTCGGTAAACATGGGATCGGCGGTCATCTCGACGTGGTCCTCGAACAGAAAAACCACCTGCACCCAATCGATGGGGGAGCGGAGGGTGGGCGCCCAGTTCCCCCTCATGCGCTCATCCATGAGCGCGCTGCTGCGGAGTACGGTGCCGTCGCCGGGAGCGGTCCCGATTTCCGTGAGGGTGCCCGTCGTACGGTCGACGGCCAACCGCGCCGGCGTGGGCTCCGCATCGCCCGCAATGAGGAGAAAATCGAGCCCTTCGGGCGTGGACACGGGCACGTCCAGGGCGGCGTGAACGCGTTGGGCCCGTTGGAGGGACTTGTGAAGGTGGTCTTGGGCAATGCGCCGACGGGCCGTGTCGGACTCAACGTCGGGGAGCAGCGTGCGGAGCATGTCGGACTGGTCGGGGTCAGCCAGGCCCCATTCCATTCGCTCCCAGAAGGAGGGGGCATACAGCGAGTCGACGGTCACAGTTGTGTCGGCTCCGTCGCGGAGGGCACCGTGCCGGGTGCGCGGAAGGAGCTGATACAATGAGGGCATGGTACCGAGGAGGGCTGGGGCGTACTCCGGCGCAAAGCGTCCGAAATCCCGCCCCCGCACGAGCCGGGTAAGGGCCTGAGCCGAACCCGCGTTGGGCGTACCAACGAGCACTGCCTGGTCGACGTTCTCGGCCCCCTCCCAATTCACAGCCGAGGGCCTCGTCTCCCGTGGCGGCTCAGCGGTGCCATATCGCAGGTAATATCGAGCAATGAGCCCACCCATCGAGTGCGCTACAATGTCAAACTCGACATCATAGTCTTCGACCCCGTAGCGCTCTTCGTACTCCCGCTGCACGTAGGCCCGCTTCTTTTCGATAAAGGCGTGGAGGCGCCGGGCATTCTCGACATTGTCCCGCCGCCAGTCATAGTCGAACTGGAAACACGTGAAGTGGTCGGCCCCATAGTCGATATTTCCAAAGCGGACGTCCTCGTCTCGGTACCCCCCGATGCCAAGGGATCGCAGGATATCGACGTACGCATCGAGGCTGACGGGAAGTCCCAGCACGCGGGTTTCCACCTCTTCGAGGGCTCCGTTGGGCCGCACGGAGTCACGAAGGCTGGAGAGGGGTGTGCCTTCCTCCATGGGTAAAGCGGCGAGCCGGGCGCCCTGTGCTGTCTCAGGATCCGCGTGCTCTCCCGTGAACGCCCCCCACACCGTGGTGTCTGAAGGGACGTGCGTGAGCTTTGATCCGAGAAGGCCCGGAATGAGAATGACCGGGTCGCGCTCCACTCCGTGGTACTGAGCGGCTCGATCGTAAAGCCGCGACAGATCCGCCGACTGCTGGCCAGACGAGCAGCTTCCGAGAAAGAGAACTGCCGAGATGAGCAGGGCTCCGAGGGGGAATCGTCTACATGTGAGCGGAATATTCCACATGAGAGGGGAAAGGCTCCTCGCGGGACATCGGGGCAGACGTACGGGAGGGGACTCAGATTTTCAGATCGTCGCTCTGCCCGGCAGAGTTCGTGCGGTCAAGCGAGCCTCCGGAAGAGGATTCTCTCCGAGGGGCTCATTCCCCGTCGACGGGGTCTACGATAACGGTGCCGCGCATGGCTGCCTCGTGCGGCACGCAAAAATAACGGTACTGACCCGGGACCTCAAAGGTGCGCTCGAAGGTCGCCTCCGGCTCCAGGTCGCCCGAGTGGAACGCCGTGGCTCCCTCCGGCAATCGCGTGCTCTTTTCCATCGTCGCCCTCTCAGGATCGGCCGTCACCGTGTGTACGATGACGGAGTTGTTTTTCCATCGGACAGTCTCGCCGACCTGGATGCGCACGGTGTCCTGCGTGAACGAGAGCGTGTTTGTCATGCCCACGACCGCGGCCGGCTCCGAACTCGTTTGGGCCGCGACAGGTCCGGCGAACAGACCGATCCAGATCGCCAGTAGCACGGCACTGCTCAGACCGTGATGCACCGGAGGGAGGCGTTTTCTGAAAGAATGTAGGCGCATTGACATGAAGGACATCGATCCGACGTTGAGCGATGAGAAGGGAAGAGAGGGGACCGTTCGGGCGCGTTGACCACTGGGTCTCGGCCTTGAATTCATCCGCCAGACAGGTTCTCAGGCGTGAAAGATGTCCCCGAACGAGCCCCTCTCCGCAGTCATAAACCGACGACTACTCGCCGCGGCGGCTCTCAATGTTGAGGTTTTCGAACATTACGTGCCAGAACGGGAGCTCCTTGCCGTTGGGCAGCTCAAAGCCCGTGCTCACGTTGTCGTGCTGGAACTTGTGCTGCCCCTGCACGGGCATAAAGGGCGCGACCATGAGGTGAAAGTGCCGCCGCGTGGGCGTGACCTCGCTGTCGCTGGCGAGCTCGTAGCCCTCTGTCCGTACATATTCGGTAAGCATGCCGTGCACGACGCGGGGTTTGTCGACCACCTCCCCATTCTTCAGCACTGCGCCCATCCCCCAGAAGGCGGCGTACGTGTATTCGGTGGGCATGAGGGGCGTGCCGACACCGCTAAATCCGTGGAGGAGATGGTTGGTGACCACACCGCCGAAGGTGGGGAACTCGGGCCCCGCTGTGGCAAGCATTTCACAGCAGCGCACCGCATAGGTGTTGCCCTGCTGGTCTTCCCACGAAGCCTTGAACGTCACTTCGTCCTCCGTCGTGGCGGCGTCGGTGGCCGTCACGTCGGTGGCTTTCAGCATCATGCTCCCATTCGGCAACGCCATGCTCTTGTTGCCGAAGGGGGTATTCCGATCGAGTCGTGTAAACTGGCCGTTCTCAACCTGGCGAAAGGGCACGGGAACGCCCGTGATGCCCGGTGTGCCCGTAAAGGCGAGCGGCATGTCTGGGGTGCCGAACACGTCGCTGTCGAGCTCCCGCTGGTCCGGCAGCCCCACGAATACGCCGCCGCTGTTCTGCTCGACGCTAAAGGAAATAGGTCCGCCAAGCAGTTCGGGCGGGTTTTCCACGTCCCGGTGGGCCTCCAGGTAGCCGTCGGCCTGATTCATCTCCTGGAGCTGCATAAGCATCTTTTTCATCTTCTTGTCCTGTGCCCACGCCGTGTCGGCGACCGCGAGCGAGAGCAGGGCGCTGACCAGCAGGGCAATGCAGACGGAGAGGAATCGGCCCGGATCGACCGCCGTGGGCAGTTGTTGAGAAAAGCGAGCAATGACAGGTGAAAGAGTACGAGTCATGAATTTGGAAAATTGGTGAGGATGGTACGCACGGCGAACAGTGATTGCGAGGAACGAGGTGGAACGACACATCCACCATTTCTTCCATCGCTGTTCTGTGTCGAAGCGTTGCGCCACCGTTACGACGAGGGCGTCCAAACGGAGCATGGGTTCCGAAATTCATTTCCTTGAGGACGGCACTCGGCCGGGGCGTAACGCCCGCTCTCGTTGCCGGACTCAGCGTTGGAGGACCCTCCTCCAATTCTCCTCCCAAACCCGTCCCCTATGTCCTCTGGTTTTGCAATTCGCACTCTCGGGGTCCTTCTCCTCGCAACCTCGGTCCTCACGGTTGTGTCTGCGTGCCGGTCGCTTGGATGGGGAGAGAATGACCAGCCCCCGGTAGATTCGGTGACGGTGCTGTGGGCCGGTGCCGTCACCGACTCGTCCGCCCGCGTGGTGGCTCGCCCCGCCCGGACCGGTCGGTCGACCCGCCTCGCCGTGGACACATCCCGCACGTTTGCGACGCCGCGGATCGTGGAGGGAACGTCGGCGGCGACCAACCCGGCGGCCGTTCACTTCCGGCTATCGAACCTGGCCCCCGAGACGACCTACCACTACGCGCTCCTTCGGAACGGAACCATCGACACCACGCAGCGCGGGCAGTTTCGGACCTTTGCGGACGGGGCCTTTTCCTTTCGGGTGGCCCTCGGGTCCTGCGCGCAGACCGGCTCGCAGCATCCCGTCTTTGATGCCGTCCGGCGGGCGCAGCCCGATCTCCTTCTCCACCTCGGGGACATGCACTACGAGGACATCTCCGAGCCCACTCCTTCGGCGTTTCGTACGGCGTACCGGCGGGTCCATGCCTCGGAGCCGCAGGCCGACCTGTTTCGGGCCACGGCGCTGGCGTACGTGTGGGACGATCACGACTACGGGCCCAACAACAGCTCGCGCC
>CAYRPX010000058.1:0-13671 GCA_964426195.1 uncultured Salinivenus sp. | reverse complement strand
CTCGGATCTGCTTCATATTTACGGGCGAGACTGCGGATCGACTGGCCGTCCTCGTGCAGTCGTCGACACTTCAGAACGGTCTCCTCGTCAAGCTTCGTTGTGCGTTATCAGTTCAAAAACCAGAAGACCCACCCGTCCGGTTCACAGATTGGCCTGATCGCCCTGGAGGTCCGCGAGGAGTTCCCACCACTCGTCAGCAAAGACTCGGGCGGCTACCAGTCGCTGGCCTATCCGAAACTGACATCTGTCCTACTGAAAGGCCTCCAGGAGCAGCAGGCTGCCCTCGAGTGAAAGCAGGCCCAGATTGACGCCCTGCCCGGTCGAGTTCAGAAGGTCGAGGCGGTGCAGCAGCGCGTGGCCCGGCTGGAGGCCCAATCCAACCGCTCGATCCTCGCGGGCCTGCCCGGCTCGGGGATTCTCCTCGCCCTGCTCGCCGGCGGGCTCCTCGGGGCCGGTCTCCTTCACTATCGTCGCTCGTAGCCGCTTCCCCTCTGCCCTGGTCTCCACAGCTTGCCCGATCCCACCCTCCAGCCATGCGTTTTCCCTGATCAATTCTCGCCGTTCCATTGATCTTCTTCGCTTCGGCTCTTTCCGCGTCGGCCCAGTCGCTCAACGCCCAGAACAACGCGACCATCGAGATTCAGAAGGAGCTGGACGTGCCGGGTGATCTCAGCAAAAGTGGTGGCGGGAGCTTCACATTCGAGAGTGGCGCGGCCCTCGCCCTCAGCGGTGGCTCCTCGCAGCAGGGCGCCGGCGCCTCGGTTACGGTCTCGGACCTGACTCTCGACAACTCAAATGGAGCCAAACGCCCCCGTGGACGTGACCTTCGAGCGGCAACTGACCACGAGTGGACCCCCATTTCCGCATGCTCGGGGCCGGGCTCGCCGGATGAGCCCTCCCAGGTTCTGATCGACGACCATCCTCCCCCTGGCTTTTGGTGGCAGGGATCCTGTGGGGGGCGTGGCGCACCTGGCAGGCACATGACGGTACGACCGCGGACGTGGGGATAGACCTTGGGCCCGCCTCTCCGTCTGGAGGGGCGGGCGTTTTGGGTTGAGGTTGTCCATCTGGACATGGATGCATCCTGGACGCCACGTGTCCGCCTCCAGCGTGCCCATTTTGTACGTTGATCGCTTTCCCGCCCGCCTCAGAGCAGAAAGGGATAGGCTGTCCCCTTGCCACAGCCAACGAATCGCCTCTCAGAGCATCTCGGAGCGCCGAAATGTCCCATTCAGCGCCGTAGACCGGCGGGTTCGGGACGCTCGAGTTCGGGTCGAACGTAAGCGTCTGCTTCGGCCGGACGTCGCCGTCCAGTGGAGTACGCTACTGAGGAGGTAGAAGCCAGGTGCCGGACGGAAGCTGGCCGCTGTACCGTTCCCGAGCCTGCTGGGCCTCACTCTGGGCTTCGAACTGTCCGACAGTAACCCGATGGCGAGTCCCTGCCGATGTCTCCGCCGTCACGACCGTTACAGGGAGCGACGTGAAGCGATTGCGGTATTCCTCGGCTATTTTCTCGGCGCTCTCAAACTGGGTCATAGAGGCAACCACGATTGACCATCGATCCGAAAGGGAGCTTCTTACGCGGACGGTCAAGGTGCGGGCATCTGTTCCGCCTTCGTTCGATGCCTTAAGGCGAACGGTATACTGTCCCGGTTCATCATAGGTGTGAGTTGGGGAAATGCTCGTGGCAGTCGTTTCGTCTCCGAAGTTCCATTCCCGCATGATGGGGCTCGCCCCTTCTACGGTGCTACTGAAGCGGATGGCCTCCCCCGCACGCGCGGGGTTCGGGTTTGCCCCGATCGACACGATTTCGGCCGGTGCGGCCATGCTCGACAGGATGACCGACACCGTGGTCGACTCGCTTGCCTCTCCAGCCTCGTTGCGGACGGTAAGGACGACCTTGTAGGTCCCCGGCTGCTCGTAAGTGTGAGATGCCATCTGGCCCTCGCTCGCTGTGCCGTCTCCAAACTGCCACCGGTAGCTAAGCGGAGGAGCCGCCATTTCTTTGTTGACTGTTGCGGTGAATGAGGCGGACGTCCTTGCCTCCACTTCGCTCGGCGCAGAGATGGAGGCGATTTTTGGAGGTGCCGCAGGGCGAGTCACCTTCACGGTGGCGGTGCGCGTTGTCGATCCCGCATCGTTGCGCACCGTGAACGTCACCTCGTACGTGCCGGCTTGATCATAGGTATGTGACACCGTGCGGCCAGCACCCGACGATCCGTCCCCAAACTCCCATTGGTGGCTAAGTTGACGGGCGGCAGCGTCCTCATTGACGGTGGCCGTGAATCTCGACTCCGTGCCTGCCTGCACCTCGGAGGGGACAGTTAGGGACAGCACCTCCGGAGGCGTTGGCGAGGAGAAGGTGTGGGTCAATCCGAAGCCCAGAAGCTGGTTGACTGAGTCGAGCGGACCTGTAATCGCATCATTCACGCTGGTCTCGCTCCCATCAATCGCGCCGTCCGGCATTGTAAAATTGTAGCGCGACTCGATGAATAGGGAGAGTGTTCGACTCAGTAGCACGTCTATGCCCACCCCTGCAGAGGGGCCGTAGCCGAGACTCGTCGAGGAAGCATCCCCACCGAACGTAGCATTCACCCCGAGATCCACGTAGGGGGCGATCTTCTGATCGGCCCCGCCCACGGTGTAGCGCCCCAGCAGCTGCGGCGTGTAGCGGTGCGAATCCGAGATTCCGCTGGGGCCGGGCCCGTACCCTACAGTCGGATAGTTCCCGACTTGAAAGCCGAGCCCGACGGATAAGCTCGGGGAGAACCGGTACCCCACCTCCGCGCCGGCCATAGACGGAAAGCCTGCCCCTCGGGTAAACTCTTGGAGGTCAAAGGGATGGCTTGATCTCTGAGCCGGGAAGTCCCCAGTATAGTCCGAGAAGCCGGCACCGAACTTGCCGTAGAAGGCGCTGCCAGAGCGGTCAACAGGTTGTGCATTCACGGAGGTGAACGGAACGCCGAACAGAAGTCCAGCGAAGAGCAATGGGAGACCCATTGTCAGAACGGACGTGCACGTGGAGCCGCAAGTTAGCATCGGCATAACATGTTATGGGTGAAATCGAAACTGGAATTACAAGACCAGCTAGCTATTACTTTGAGCTGAGCCAACACCGAGGCTTCCAAAAGCCCCAATCAGAGCACGCCTCCTGAAGACCTTCGGCTTTTTTTGGTGGCTACTTTTCGCCCTCAGCCTTGGCTTCCCGGTGGAGAGCCCGTTTTTCATTCATCTCCTCCCACCGCTCCTGATGCTCTTTCGCCTTTGTGGCCGTGGTCGGCATGGCAGGGCGATGTGTTTGGAGTGGGGTCGTTTCAAAGAAACGGGACTGGAGGCTGGTCTTGATCAGAGCTGCGATTCCACAACCGAGGGCACGTCAACAAGGACCGCGTCGAGCTTTTCAGTGTCGCGCCCGCCGGCCGAGGCGAGGGTTGGCCGCCCACCTCCTCCTCCCCCTAGCCGCTCGCCCAGCGTACCCACCAGCGCGCTGGCCTGAAGGTCCTCCTCCGCGATCAGATCGTCGGCCACCGTGGCGACGACATAGGCCTTTGCCCCCCCTTCCCCCAGACTGCCCAGCACCCCGACCGCTCCGTCTCCGAGCTTGTCACGCAGCTGCTGACCCAGCTCCTGCAGATCGTCCATGTTCGCCCGGTCGAGCCGGCCGGTCACGACGGTGACGCCGTTTACAGTCGTCGAGTTGTTCGAAATGAATGAATCGAGCCGCTGGGCCAACTGATCGTGGCGGAGCTGATCGACCTCGTCCTGAAGGCGGTTGCGTTCCTTTTGCAGTTTGGCGATCGCCTCCGGGAGCGGGGCTTGCAGCGATCGAAACTGGCGGCGCGCCCGAGTTAATTCGGCGAGCCGGTCCTCTACGTGCGCCAGAGCCGGTTCTCCCGCTACCGCCTCCACCCGTCGCACCCCCGAGGCCACCGAGCCTTCGGAGAGAAACCGAAAAAGTCCAATCTCACCGGTGGCGTCGACATGCGTCCCACCGCACAATTCCATGCTATAGTCTGGATCAAAGGCAATGATCCGGACTTCGTCACCGTACTGCTCGTCGAAGAGCGCCATCGCCCCTCGATCCAGGGCCTCGTCGATGGGCACCTCGCGCTCCTCTTGCTTCGAAATGTTGTGCCGGATGACTGCGTTTACCTGTCGCTCAATGTCGCGAAGTGTGTCTTCGCTGACGGCATCGAAGTGACTGAAGTCGAATCGTAACCGGTCCGGGGCCACAAGCGATCCCTTCTGCTGCACGTGATCGCCCAGCGTTTCGCGAAGGGCAGCGTGCATCAGGTGTGTCGCCGTGTGATGGACCCGAATCCGACGACGACGCTCCGTATCGACGCGAGCCTCAACCGATTTTGTGAGCTGAGGAGCGTCCGGAAGGTCATTTACCGTATGGGCGATCCGCTCGCCTTCATACTGCGTGTCGAGGACCTGAACCCGCTCACTACCAATGAGAAGCGTGCCTGTGTCTCCGACTTGTCCCCCGGCCTCGGCGTAGAAGGGGGTGTGGCTGAGCTCAACCTGGTAGTGCGTTTCCTCGCCGGTTTCCACCGCCCGTACGGCCCGGATTTCGGCATCCTCAACCGTCTCTCGGTCGTATCCCACAAACACCGAAGAGGGCTCTCCCTCGGTTACGGACTGCCACGCATGCACGTCTCCCTGATCCACCTCAAAGTCGGAGGCGTCACGGGCCCGTTGCTGCTGCCGCTCCATGAGCGTCTCGTAGCCGTCCATGTCGATGGTCAGGTCCCGCTCCCGGGCCATCAGCTGCGTCAGGTCGATCGGAAAGCCATAGGTGTCATGAAGAAGAAAGGCCACCTGGCCCGGGACTGTACCCGTGCGGGCCGTACGGGCAAAATCCCGGAGAATCTGGCTTCGATTCTCAGCGTCAACGTATGCTTTCTCCAGTAAATCCATGGCCCGCCGGTCCTGCTGGAGTTGACCTAGCACACGTTCGGACACTTCTCCATCTTTTTCCCGAAGGTCGGTAACGTAGGGAGCGATGTGCTCAAAAAACTCGATGCCAGTGCCGAGGGTCTCTAGGAAGCTCTCCTCTTCGGATTGAATGGCCTGTTCGATGTAGGTCTTCTGCTCAGCTAGCCCCTCGAACTGATCCCCCATTTTCTGCACAAGCGGGTCCACGAGGCAGTGCAGAAAGGGCTCCTCGAGCTCCAGGGTCTGATAGCCGTACCGCACGGCGCGGCGCAGAATGCGACGAATGACGTAGCCGCGCCCCACATTACCGGGCATCACGCCGTCGGAGATGGCGAAGGCAATGGCCCGAATGTGGTCGGCCACCACACGAAGGGCTACTCGCACCCGTTCGTACTCCTCCTCGTCTTCGACCCGGAGGTCGTCGTATCCCCGAACGTCCCCTCGGGGCGAGAGATCGGCAATAGCTTGAAGAAGAGGCGCGAAAAGATCAGTGTCGTAGGTTGACTCCTCCCCCTGTAGCACGGCCACCATGCGCTCGAAGCCCATGCCTGTATCCACATGCTGGTCCTCGAGCGGCTCCAGGTTGCCATCGGACTGGGCGTTGTACTGGATGAAGACCAAATTCCAGAGCTCCATGACCTGCGGGTGGTCCGCGTTCACAAGAGCATGTCCGGGCGTCTCAGCACGGGCCTCGTCGGGCCGAAGATCTATGTGAACCTCCGATGAGGGACCACACGGCCCCGTCTCCCCCATCATCCAAAAGTTTTCGTTCGAAGACTCGTACAGTACACGCTCCTCGGGAAGTGGGGTCTTCGTCAGCCAGAGATCATAAGCCTCTGCATCGGCGGCGAGCCCGAATCCTTCATCCCCTTCGTGAACAGTGGCGTAGAGGCGATCAGGAGCGAGGCCCCAGCGATTCACCAAGATCTCCCAAGCCCACTGGATGGCCTCGGCCTTGAAGTAATCACCGAAGCTCCAGTTGCCAAGCATCTCGAAGAACGTGTGGTGGTACGTGTCGTGCCCCACCTCCTCCAGATCGTTGTGCTTGCCCGAGACCCGCAAGCATTTCTGCGTATCGACCGCTCGGGCGTAGGGGCGACGGCCCGTTCCCAAAAACACGTCCTTAAACTGATTCATGCCCGCGTTCGTGAAGAGCAGTGTGCTGTCTCCCTCCGGCACGAGCGAGGCACTCGGGACTACCTCATGTCCTTTTTCCTCAAAAAACTGCAAAAAGTCTCGTCGAATCTCCTCCGAGGTGCGGGACGTGTCGACGGTGGGTTGGAGATGCGGCTTAATCGAAGCGTCGGTCATTCGGTTCTCGGTGCGTGTGATCGTACGTAAGAACGACAGAAAGTGGAGGGGACCCTAAACAAATTCAGATTCCTTCCCGAACTCGGGGTGCCCTTGTTAAAGAATACGGGTCACTGCAGGAAGGATTCCGAAGCCTGATCGCGGTCGCGAGTGCTTCCCATCCATCGGCACTTTTCCGGGAGGCCTCACGTATGCCCTGATACGATCGATGATAGCAAACGGTACGAATCTATGGGTCGCGCCCGTTCATAGCCGCGAGTCCGAGGTCGGGGAAGCGCTCCGCCTAGGGCCAAAATACGTACGCGTCCTCGCGTTTTCCTTCACGACTGTATACCTAATCTTCCATGAGTAAAAAAGGAAAAGTCTCCCTCGCCGTTGTCATTGGCGGTGCCTTTTTGGCCGGCATCCTCTTCGCCACCGCCGGGGCCAATCTCTTTGGCGTCGGCGACGCCGTAGGGACCTCCAGCCAGGCCGCCAACCTCGACGGTTCGACGACGATTGAACAATCCGTTGACAGTACACCCCGGGATTTTGAAACGGCGTTTACCGAGGTAGCTCAGACAGTGAACCCAGCAGTGGTTCAAATTCGAGCGGCTAAGGTGGTCGAACGACGGGTCCCAAATCCGTTCGAAGGCACTCCCTTCGAGCGCTTCTTCGGACGCCCACCGTCCGAACCCGACATCCGGCAGGGACTCGGATCGGGCGTCATTGTACAATCGGACGGCCACATTATCACCAATAATCACGTGGTCGAAAACGCGGAACGGTTGAGTGTCCAGACCCTCGACGGGACGCAGTACGACGCGGAAATTGTCGGCACCGACTCCTACAGCGATCTCGCCGTCCTAGACGTAGACGCATCGAACATGACTGCCATTAGTTTCGGCAATTCCGACCAGCTCAACATCGGCAAGTGGGTGCTCGCCATCGGTTCGCCCTTGAGTCCCCAACTTAACAACAGCGTGACGGCCGGCATCATCAGCGCTCTCGGTCGACTTCAGTCGGCCCCGCAACGAAGCCCCAATCCGGACCAAAGCACCGGCATTCACAACTTCATTCAGACCGACGCAGCGATTAACCCGGGAAACTCGGGTGGGCCCCTCGTGAACCTGAATGGAGAACTCGTTGGTATTAATACCGCCATCGCCTCCCGATCGGGTGGGAATCAGGGGATTGGGTTCGCCATTCCGGCGAACACGGTTGAACGCGTCGCCACGCAAATTATCGAGGAGGGTGAGGTGCGCAGGGCCTATCTGGGCGTTCGATACGGCTCCGCTCCCCAGTCCCTGATCGAGAACGAAAATCTGCCTTCGGGCACCGCCATCGTGTCGCAGGTGGAAGAGGGAACGCCCGCCGACGAAGCCGGGCTTGAAGCTGGGGATTTAATTACCGCCGTGGAGGGAACTCCCCTCGATAACCACCTGGAGCTCGGCAACAAGGTTGCCAGTATGCGGCCCGGGGACGAAGTATCTCTCCGTGTGAACCGGGACGGCGAGCAGATGACCTTTACGGTGACTCTCGGGGCCCGCGGCGATATGGAAACCGCCTCTGCAAGTGAGAGCAACGGAGAGCCCTCTTCCCCGGAGGCCCTTCAGGAAGAACTCGGGCTCGAGTTGCGAGACATGACTTCAGAGATGGCCCGCAAGCTCGGCCTGAACCAAGACCAAGGCGTGCTGATTGCCGACGTCGATCAGTCGAATCGGATGATTCGCGAATCTGGGCTTCAACCTCGACAGATCATCTTCGAGATGGCGGGAGAAAAGATTACAGACCTGAACAAATTTATGGAGGTGTACCAAAACATCGAGGCCGGGAGCGCCTTCCGGGTTGGCGTGCGCAATCCCGACGGGTTCGTCTTCGTCACGAGTCTCCGCAAGCCTACCAACAACAACTAGCCCGGGTCGCCCCCATTGACGCCACGGCGCCCCATCCTCCGCGAGAGAGGATGGGGCGTTCGTATAGGCGGGATTCTTTTCCCCCGATCTCCAGATTTTCCATTGGTGTACGCTTCACTCGTAAGTTCCTCATTCCTCACCATGCCCACTCCAAACGACGGCTCTACGCTAAGTGCACCCCCAGACGCCGAATTGATTGCCGACCTGCGTGAACAAGCCGCAGCCCAGGGCAAATCGGTAGAGGTCACGTTTCCCTCAACCGACGGAGAGACGAAACGCTTCGTCGTGTCATCCCGCGGCACATGCGTTATTCTGGCAAACACTCGCGAGGACTCCTTCAATCCGTCGGTCGCGGCCGAGGAAATTGCCTCCGCACTTTCGAAATAAGGCAATAACGGTTCCTCCCTGGCTCGGGAGTCTCTCATCCCGCTCCACGTACCAATCTTCCGCCAGAACCGAAAAGACTCAGAACCTGTTTGGTGGATGGATGAACAGCCGAGACATAGTGGGTGACGCGCACGAACGGTGCCCAATCGAACCCTGTAGCGGTGCTACCGGGTGAGTGCAGAAGTCATTCTGCGCGAGATCCACGAAGTCGCAGGCCTCAGACAATCCGCCAAACAGGTTCTCAGTCCTCCATGAGGGATCCTCGGCCTTAGGTCACCACGACGCAGTCGATCGCGCCGAACTCATTCGACTCAAAGTCGTCGGCGTCCTCATCGTTGATCCATCCGTTCTTCTCGCTGTAATACCGAAAAGCATATCGCCCATTCTCCGGAAGCGTGACGTTCGTGCTGTAGGTCTGATTGCTTCGACGCACAAACCGGTGTTCTCCCGGCGTCCAGTCATTGAACTCGCCGACCACAGAGACCTCTTCGCCATAGGAATGATCCTCGGGAAGCACGAACGTGACCTTGACGCGATCATTCGACCGTCTATTTACTTTCTTGATCATGTCGGATGTGTGGTGTTATTGGTAAAATTTCGTAATAGATGAGCTCAGATCTTGCAAGCGGAGTATTTTCCCGTTTGTATGTGAGACGTCCCGAACGTACAATCGCTTAAATATACTTGTTGCAGTCTATTGATATAAAAAGCGCTTCCTTCGATATTTTTTCGTGGGAAGAGGCTAATTTCAGAGAAAATTGAGAACTCGACTCCGCTGGGACTTTCGCGAGGGGCATGACCCTTCGGCAGTGAAGTGCTGTCTCAGCCACGAATCGACCGTGGTTTCAATTCCTTCAGCGAACACAACTCCCACATCCGGCGTGCATGAGTTGCCCACGTGCCTACCGGGCACGGCGGTGCCCAATCCCCAGCGCGCCCTCTCACTCCTTTCTCTACATCTCGACACGTCCGTATGATTGACCGTCTCGCCATCCTTGGTACGGGTCTCATCGGCGGATCCCTCGGACTCGCGTGGGCGCAACGGCGCCCCGAGCTCACGATTGTCGGCCACGATCGACCGGAAGTGCTGAAGCAAGCGGAAGAGCGGGGCGCCATTGACGTGAAGGCCGCCGACCCCATCTCTGCGGTGACCGATGCCGATGTCGTGGTACTCGCTACCCCCGTCGCTACGATCCTTCGCCTCCTAGAGACGATTGCGGATGAACTTTCGCCTGGAACTTTCGTCACTGACGTAGCCTCTGTCAAGCAGCCCGTTCTCGACCAGGCCCGGGACGTACTCCCGGACCGTGTAAACTTTCTCGGGGGACATCCCATGGCTGGTGCCGAACACAGCGGCATCGATCACGCAGATCCGCTGCTCTTCGAGAACGCCGTCTACAGCCTTTGCCTTCCCGACGACGCCGATTCGGCCACGCTGGATGACACGCTGTCCCCCTTTGTCGACCTTGTGGAGGCAACGGGAGGCCGTCCCTTGGTGCTAAACGCGGACCGGCACGATCGCCTCGTCGCCGCGGTCAGCCACGTGCCCCAACTCCTGGCCATCGCCCTGGTCAACCTCGTCGCACAGACGGAAGACGACGAGGACGAGGACCAAGACCTGGCCCTGCAACTTGCCGGGGGGGGCTTCCGAGACATGACCCGCATCGCCGCGTCGCCGTTCGAGGTATGGCGGGACGTGCTGGTGGGAAATGAAGGGGCGATCCACGAGGCCCTAAGCCGGTTTCGGCGCCTCCTTCGAGAAATGCGGAACCGGTTGATCGAAGAGGACTTGGACGCCCTCGAAGCCCTCTTTGACGACGCTCGAACGGCTCGTGATGCGATCCCGCGGGACAGCAAGGGCTTCCTGCATCCACTGTCCGACATTTATGTACGAGCGCCCGATCAGCCGGGCGTGATCCACGACATCACCGGCCATCTTTTGGAAGCGGACATCAACATCAAGGACATCGAACTCCAGACCATTCGCGAAGGGACCGGGGGAACGTTTCGTCTGGCGTTCGAGAAGGGAAGCGAAGCTGAGGCCGCCGTCGCGGTCCTCACGGACGCCGGCTACGAGGCCCGACGTCCGTGATGGGATAAAATCACTCCCCCTTCGTTGATTAAACTGCCGCCGTCGAATATTATGGTATTGCCCCGTGATTCTCTCTGGGGGAGTGCCCGACGCCCCTCTTGTTGTCCCGTTGCAGACTGGTCTCTCCGTCATGTCCGATCGTGATACATCTCTCCAGACGACACCGCTTCACGAGACCCACGAGGAGCTCGGGGCCCGCATGATGGCGTTCGGCGGTTTCGAGATGCCCGTGCAGTACACCAGCATCATCGACGAGCACATGGCCGTTCGTAACGATGCCGGCCTCTTTGATGTGAGTCACATGGGCGAAGTCCTCATCCGCGGCGAACGAGCGCTTGACTTTGTCCAACACCTCGTGACCAATGACGCCTCGAAGCTTTACGAGGGACGAGGGATGTACACTGTCATGTGTACCCCTGAGGGGGGCATCATCGACGATGGGATTGTGTACCGACGGAGTGAGAATCAGTACCTCATGGTGCTCAACGCGGCAAACACGGAACGCGACTTGGCGTGGATGCACGACCATAATCCCATGGGCGCCACTCTCGAAGATATCTCTGAGGACAGCGCCCTGCTGGCTCTCCAGGGCCCGAAGGCCCTCGAGATTGCACAGCCCTTCCTCAGCGACGATCTCGACGATCTGAAGTTCTATCACTTCTGGGAACGGAGCAATGGGGCGTTTCTCGACTGTGAGGAGGCGATTATTTCCCGAACGGGATACACCGGGGAGCCAGGACTCGAACTCTACGTGCCCGCCGGACGGGCCGCACACGTGTGGACGACCCTTCTGGAGGCTGGAGAAGAACAAGGCCTGAAGCCAGCAGGACTGGGAGCTCGCGACACCCTGCGGCTCGAAGCTGGCCTCTGCCTGCACGGCAATGACATTACGGAAGAGACCAATCCATACGAGGCAGGCCTTGGATGGCTCGTCAAACTCGACAAAGGGGATTTTATCGGGCGCGAGACGCTATGCGACATTCACGAGCAGGGCCCCGAGCGTCAACTCGTTGGATTCCTGGCCACTGAACGGGGCATTCCCCGACATGACGACCTTCTTCAGTCGCCGAGCGGCGACGTAATCGGAATCGTAACCAGCGGCACCCAATCTCCCATCCTTGACACCGGAATCGGTCTCGGCTACGTACCCAACGAGCCCCGTTATACAGAGGAGGGGCGGTCACTGAAGGTGGCAAGCCAACGCCGGGCCTTCGCCGTGGAGGTGACCGATCCCCCCTTCTACAACGATGATTGACCCCGTCTCCTTTTCCGGCCGCCCTCTTCGTATCCCATCCATCCCTTTCTCTGCCTGATCCATGTCCCTGATGGACGCCGAAGTCTTTTTAACGCATTCAAACATCTCAGAAGAAGATGTCCAAGACCGAACCGTGGTGGTTATCGATGTCCTCCGCGCCTGCTCCACCATCGTGACCGCCCTGGACCGAGGCGCCCGGGCCGTAATGCCGGTGCTCGACATGGCCCAGGCGGGCAAAATCGCCAGCAACCTCGACCCCGACATCTATCGTCTCGGTGGCGAGCGGGGCGGCGAAAAGATTGAAGGCTACCACCTCGGCAATTCCCCCCAGGAGTACACTGAGGAGGTCGTTGAGGGACGGGACATTATCCTCAATACGACCAACGGGACCCGCGCGCTGGAACGTGCCAAGGAGGCGGACCACCTCGTGGCGGGGTGCTTTCTGAATGCCGACCGGGTCGTCAATTTCGTCCGAGAGCACGCCGACGCCATCACAATTGTCTGTGCCGGTCGCCAGAATCGACTGGCCCTCGAAGACACCCTTTGTGCAGGACTTCTTCTCGATCGGCTCTGGAAAGGACGTGAACCCTATCCCGTCACCGATTCCGCGCACACAGCCTATACGCTCTACCACACGGACCACGAAGATCTTCAAACTGCTCTGCGAGGGGCCAATCACGCCGAAAAACTCGTCAGTCAAGACTTCGGAGAGGACCTGGAGTACTGTTTCCAAATCGACGCCCTCCCGGCGCTTCCCTATTACACCGAAAATCGGCTCCTCCTCTACGACGATGCGGTCTTGAACTAATATTGCATTTTTCCCGCGTTCGGCCCACCTTACGAGTGGTAGGGAGTAGACAGTAGACACACATGTAAATAGCTCGGCTCCCCTCTCCGTTCGCCACGCTCGTTCTCGAACGTTGCTGCCTTTGTCGTATGGCTGCTTCGGGCTCCGACACAAAGACAGAGGGGGATGCTTCGGCCTACGTGATTTCGCCACGCCGAAAGGTGGAGATCTTCGGGCTCGTGCTCATGGTGCTGGCCCTCTTGTTTTCTCTCGCCTTCCTCAGTTACGACACGGGGGACAATACCGTCCTTCGCTCGGTTGAGCTCAGCGAGGTGCTGCTAAACCCGCAGAGTGCACAACCCGAAGTTCCGGTCCAGAACGTCCTTGGCATCCTCGGTGCTCAGCTCGCCAAAGCCCTAGTCCCCGAATTTATCGGCTACGGCATCCTCCTGCTGAGTGGTCTGCTTCTGGTATGGGGCTACGCCATCTTTCGTCACCATCCCTTCCGGCGATTGGTCTATCCGTCGATTCTCACGATCCTTTGCACCTTCGTCCTTTCTTGCCTTCTGGGCTGGTTCGACCACACGCTCGACGCCTCGCTCACAGCCTGGGCCGGGAGCGTGGGTATTGGCACGGCGGGCTGGATGCAAAACGTCTTCGGCGAGGTGGGTTCGTTCATTCTTCTTCTCCTATCCGCCGCGATTCTGCTGTTACTCGTGGTGGACCTCGACCTTCAGCGTACAGTCGACCGGCTCATCGAGGCGATCCACGCACTGTTGGTCGGGCTCTCTTCTGCAGGGACCTACGTTATGAGTCAGTGGAAGCAGGCGCGGGCCCAAGCACGGACCGAATCTGCGGAGGAATCCTCGCCTGATGGTTCAGAGCCACAACAATCTTCTTCCTCCCCTTCACCCCAAACGGCGTCCTCTGCCCCCACAACTCCCGACGAGACCCCGCCGACTCCTTCGGCCTCCTCTGCCCCCCCCACTCCCCCACAGTCCCC
>CAYRPX010000057.1:0-13805 GCA_964426195.1 uncultured Salinivenus sp. | reverse complement strand
GCACTCCGGACCTCGATCCGGAGCGCGCCTACAGCGCCGACGTGTCGGTGCGCGTGCGGCGCGACCGCCTGACCGCCGAGGTGACGGGATATGTGAACGCCATTAACGACTACATCTACCTGCGAAATACAGGGGACACGCAGCCGGAGGGGCCGCTTCTCATCTATGAGGCCGATCAAACCGACGCCGTGATTCCCGGCATCGAGGCGCGGGTCGAAACGCAGGTGCAGCCGTGGCTGCACGTCGGAGGACAGATGGCGGTGCTCAGCGGCACCGGCGACGACCTCGGCACGGACGGCGACGACGGCGATCTGCCGCTGATCCCGGCCAATACCGTGACAGGCTTCGTGCACCTGACCCCGGGTTCCCAGGGGCCGCTCCCCAATCCCCGCGTCGAGATTGACCTAAAGCATGGTTTCGACAAGGACGCGGCCGGTCGGTTCGAGCCCTTCTCTCAGTTCGACGACCTGAGCACGGCCGGGCCGAACCCCCCCTTCGGCACAGCCTCGACGAGAGCCTACACCACCGTCGACGCGGCCGTGGAGGGCCGGTTGGCACTCGGTGCTGAAATCGAGCCCTCCCTTCGCGTGGCCGTCCAGAACCTGTTCGACACCTCCTACCGCGACTTCTTGGACACGTACAAAGGCTACGCCCTGTCGCCAGGCCGCGACGTGCGCGTGTCCCTCTCGGTGCCGTTTTAGGGGGTGAGAATGACCTCTGTGGGGCTTCTGAATGGCAAGGAGCTGAAGAACCGCTCGCCGAGAACAGATGCAGGGTGCCTGTCCGCGGTTCTCCCCAATCAGCCTTTACGAATCATGACGATTCGGTAGGCACACTTCTTGTCGGGAATGGATGGACTTCGTTAGAGGGGTTATCCCTCCGGTCGAAACAGGATCTCCAGCCATTCAACCTCCATCACGCCGGGCTTGCGGTGCCGGATGGGAGCTTCGAGGTGTTCGATGAAGGGCGCGTCTGCCGACAGGGACACCGGGCGAGGACGGGTGTGTGCAGCCACGCTGTGGTGGCGGACCGTGGACGGATTCGTTTCGATCAACGTAGCGAGGCGCTCGCACGCCGCTTCGGTCCACGTGTCCGTGGACGGTAGAGCGTAGGCGGCTCGAAGCGTGCCCTCAGTGCCCCCCTCAGTCGTCGTGATCCGGAGGGCGATGTAATTCTCGCGGATGTCCTGGCCCAGATACTGTGCCGTGGAAAGGTCGGAACGAACCTTTAGGTTCGGTTGAGACTCGCAGTCCGACGCTCCTTTCGAGGGAGAAACCGACATCCATTCGTCACTACGCCAGGGATTGGTCTTGAGGGAAACCTGATGGGTCGAGGCGTCCAGGTTGTTGCCCACCAGTACCAGGTCGAATCGGTCGACGGGCGGCGACGGCTGCGCGGCGGCCGGGCCGGCGGCCATCAGCATCAGAAGGCTGAGCCCTAGGGCGGTTCGGAAGAGAGCTCGAAGTGGAGGGAGAAGGTCAATCATTGGAATCGGGAGTGCTGGTCATGTCGATAGTGATACGGGCCGGGCCCTCTGTCGGAAGGCGAATGGACCCGTTGGGCGTGTTGGGAACCGTCTGAGGGGTGTCGTTGACGAGCAGGCGTTTGATCTGAGGAGAGTCCTCGATTGGCAGCGGATAGAAACGGTTCCCGTTTGGATTCGCCACGCGGTAGTGTAGGGTAACGGGCTCGTCATTGACCCAAAGGCCCAAGTACAAATAGTTGATCAGTGCGTGCTCGACGGCATGGTAGGAGGTCTTGCTGCTGACGGCCTTATCGCCGGCCACGACCGTCCCGTCGAGGGTCGTGCGGAGCACGGTCCCGCCCTGTTCGTCGTCGACGAAGGCGTCGTTCCAGAATCGGGCGCCCTTGCGGAAGGCCTCGAGGTACCGGTCCTCGCTCGTCATGCGGTAGGCGTACAACTGAAGCATGTTGCCGTAGGCTTGCACCCACCAGACGGCGGAGTCATTGCCTTGCTTCGGGTTGGTCCGCTTGAGCCGATGCACCCAGGCGCCGGTTTCTTCGTGGAATGCATAGTCCAGCAGCTGGTCGGCAAGCGCGAGTCCCTTTCGACGATAGCTCTCAGTTCCCGTTAAGGCGTGGAGTCGGAGGAGGAGCCAAGCTACCTCCAAATTGTGTCCGACGTTAATGTGGCTATTTTGGGAGTCGTTTGGACGAAAGGTCCAGTCCCGGGCAAAATGCTCCAGGATCCACCCCCGGTCGTCCTGCATGTGGGTAAGCGTCAGATCCATGATGCGCTCTGCCTCCCGGAGGTACGAAGAATCGCGGGTGGCGGGGTAGAGGTAGAGAAGGTAGCCGGAAAGCGGGGCGAGCTGCGGCGTGAAGTCTTTGGCGCTGCTCTGCACCGAACCGTCGCGGTTCAGTCCGTCCACGTAGCCTCCATGCTGTTCGTCCCAGGCATGCTCCTGGAGGAAGTTCCGCGATCGGCGAAGGTATTTCTGGGCTCGCTCGTCGCGGGTCACGATGGAGTAGAGGGCCACGCCCGCCGTTGCGTAGATCTGCATGAACAGGCCCTTGTCGGCGTCAATGACCTCGCCGCTCCGGCGTATGGCGTTGTACCATCCGCCGTGTTGCTGATCCCAGCCGTGTTCAATGAGAAAGTCGAACACCTCCTCGGCCCGCTGAAGGTGTTCGTCGCGACCGCTCATGAGGTACCCGGCCGAGTAGCTAAACAGATGCCGGGCGAGCATTCCTGGATGCTGCGTCGTGGAGTCGGTCGGGGTCCAAGTGCGGTCGAGATGCGCGTAGAAGACGCCTTCGTCGGTTCGTGCGTTTTGGGTCCAGGCCGAAAGGATGGGATTCAGGCCCTGGGTCTTCCAGACGGATTCCTGGAGAAGCGAGTCTGCGGGCTGGGCGAAAAGAGACGAAGCGCCGCCGAGCGTTAAAATGAGACCAAGGGACAAGACAGCGATGCAGCGGAAGGACATGAAAGAATAGAAATTTGGAAATTGACGATCTTCAGTAAACATCCTCAGTAAACAAAATAAAGCCGTCGAATTTGAAGTCTCCGGTTTCAGAGTACTCACGAGGTTCCAGGATCTCAACCATTCCGCTGCGTTGATTCCCTGTCGTCTCCCGTTCTCCACCTCCAGTCATGTCTGCCGACACGTTCTACACGAGGATCCCCGCCCTGGGGGACTTCGCCGAGGAGGGCGATCCGGCGCATTGTTCGGCGACCGGTTCGGGCGCCGCGACCGTTCTTCAAGTCCTTCTCGGCTTTCCTTGAGGCGTGAGCAATGGGCTCGATGCTAAGTGGCTCGATCCTTACCTTTCGGTCGGCGGTAGATTCCTCCCTCGGTTTGCGCTGATGGGAACCCTTCTGGATCGCGGATCCCCGTTCTGCCAGATTGGAAGTGTTCGTATTCTTGTGTCTTCGAAATTGGATCAAGCAGTCTCATGTGCTCACGCAAATTGATAGGGCCAGTGCGTTTCCTTCCCTTTCGCTCGGGGGGGGGCGGAAGTATAGGAATTTTCCTCCTCGCTTTTTTCCTCGGGACCATCCTTGGGAGCGGCCGTCCGGCCAATGCGCAGACGCCGGCGGAGACGGTAACAGGCCGGGACGGAGAGGTTCTGTTCCAGGTGACTGAGAGGGGGGACATGCTTGCCTCCGGTAGGTTCGAGCGGGGAAGAATCCCCACTGAGGGAGCGGGTACGCGCCTGCTCTGGCATCCGGGGAAGGCGGCCTTCCGGGCCGGTCGCGTGGGCTTTGGCATGAGTGAAGGGACCGAGTGGGACGACGCGGCAGTGGGGGCCTATTCGGCGGCTGTCGGAGTGAACACCCGTGCTTCCGGGCGAGGGGGCGTGGCTCTGGGGCAGGGAACGGCCGCGGCAGGGAATCAGTCGTTCGCGGCAGGGTATCGAACGACGGCACGGGGACTTCGATCGGTGGCCTTCGGGGACATGACGAGGGGGCGGGGGAATTTTTCCACGGCTCTGGGCGTCAATACGACAGCTGGCGCCAGCGCGTCCGTCGCTCTGGGACGCTGGAACGTGCAGCGGGGAGCGCCGGACACCTGGCGAAACTCGGATCCGCTGCTGATGGCTGGCAATGGAAGTGGGCCGACCGATCGCTCCAACGCGCTCCTGCTCCGCAAGAACGGCGACCTCACAATTTCGGGTACGCTCACCGAGCACTCCGACCAGCGCCTGAAGACCGACATTGAAGCGCTCGACTCCGTGGCCGATGCTCTCGGGCGGATTCCCCCTGTGCGCTTTCGGTTCAAGGCCGAAACCGGGCATCCCACAGAGCCGCAGATTGGACTGCTGGCGCAGGACGTGCAGACTGAATTCCCGAGCCTGGTGACGGAGGGACCACAGGGGCGCCTCAGCCTCGCTTATCCCCGGCTGACCGCGGTGCTGCTGAAAGGCTTTCAGGAGCAAGGCAGTCGCATCGACTCGTTGCGGCGGCGACTGTCCCGGGTGGAGCGGCTGGCGGATCGGCAGAATGAGCTGGCCGAACAGGTTGCCGCCCTGCAGGCGAACGGAACGGGTGCAGCTCCCCTGCAGGTCGGCAGTCTGGGAGGGATGGTCGGGACGGGGCTGCTGCTCCTTTGTGTCGGCGGACTGATCGGGGCGGCGCTGGGGCGGCGGTGGTGACCGGAGGGGGATGGCTCGGTGTAGGAAAGGAGGACCGCGGTCGCTTGTCCTCTTAGGTTGCGGGAGGTCCGTTTTGCGTCGCAATTGGCGCCGCGAGGCAGGCGTCTGGGATGCCGAACGCGTCGACCAGCGCCCCCGCGTAGGGCCGCACCTCGTCGCACAGCGCGTTGACCTCACCCCGAATTGCCTTTGCCTTCGCCGACTCCACGTGGCCGGCCTGTAAGAACCAGTCCAGGTCCGCCTCGATGCGGGCCAGTGCAAAGAGCTGTCGGAGCGTCGTTAGGGTGTTTCGGAGAGCCGGATCGTCCACTGACTTGATGGCCTCGACGAACCGGTCCAGCAGCACGCGCTCGGCCTCTGCGTGCGCGAGCTCCACGAGGTGGTCCTGCACGTCCACGAACGCGTCGAACGGTTTCGTCTCGCCGCTCATTCGGCGCTGCAGTCGGCGCCCGACCGACAGTAGCATGTGGTCGGCCCGGTACTCGAAGGCCCCCTGCTGAAAGTCGAGACTCCGCAAGTGATCGGAGTCGGTCTTTCGCGTAACCACCGGATTTAGTTTTGTCATCCGGGTGGCCACTTCGTCGGCCACGAAGCGGGCCATGCCCACCAGGTTCACGTCCTGAAACTCCTCCTGGAAATCAGAGAGTAGCCCCTTGGCCACCTGGAGCATGAGGATCGTGTTGTCGCCCTCGAAGGTCGTAAAGACATCCGTGTCTGCTTTGAGTTGGGGAAGGCGGTTTTCTGCTCGGTAGCCCTCGCCGCCACAGGCCTCGCGGGCCTCCTGCACGGTGTCGGTCGTATGCCACGTGGCGTACGCCTTCAGCGCGTTGGCCTCCGCTTCCACCTTGTCGAGCGATTCTTCGCGTCCCTTCGCCGCGAAACGGGTCGTCAGGTCGTCGAGGGCAAAATGGAGGGCGTAAGTCGTAGACAGGCGTGGCAGCAACCGATCCTTGTGGGTGCGGTAGTCGAGAAGGGGCAGCTCCGACTCGTCCTTGGGTCCGAACTGCCGCCGACGGTTGGCGTAGCGGACGGCGATCGTGAGGCTCGATTTGGATGCGCTCAGTGCCGTCCGCGCCACCCCAATGCGGCCCCCGACCAGGGTGCTCAGCATTGTAAAGAAGCGTTCCCCATCGCTCTCGATGGGACTGTCGTAGGTGCCGTCCGGCGCCACCGAGGCGAACCGGTCGAGCAAATTCTCGCGGGGCACCCGCACGTGGTCGAACCAGATACGCCCGTTGTCCACACCGTTAAGTCCCATTTTTTCGCCGGAGTCCTCGATCCGAACACGAGGCATAGGCGTGCCGTCCTCCGTGCGGATGGGGACGATGATCGGGTGCACGCCGTGCTCCTCACCATTTGTCTCGAGTTGGGCGAATACGGTGGCCACCTGGGCGTGCTCCGCCGCGTTGCCAATCCACTCCTTGTGTGCTGCCTCGTGCGGAGTGTTGATCACGAACTCCTCGGTCTCCGGGTCGTAGCGGGCCGTCGTCTCCAGCCCACGGACGTTGGAGCCGTGGCCCCGCTCTGTCATCGCAAAGCAGCCTGGAATGTCTAGCGTGCCAGCCCCTTCAAGGAACCGATCGTGGTGGCGTTTCGTCCCGAGGCGCTGCACGCCGATGCCCCAGAGGCCAAACTGCACCCCGAACTTAACGACGAGGCTAAGGTCGTGGTACGCCAGGGTTTCGAAGGCGACGATAAACTTATCAATGTCGTCTTCACCTCCGTACTCTTCCGGGTAGGCCAAGGCGCCTATGCCCTGGTCGGCGAGTATTTGGCACCAGCGGAGGACCTGCTCGCGATAGGCCGCCGTGGAGAGGCGGGTGCGGTACTCGAACACCGGGTCTTGGAGCAGCGTGCGGATGCGGTCGCGCAGTTCGGCGTGCTTCCCATCGAGCAGGGCGCTCATCGCATCGACCTCGAAGGGGGCCTCCCGATCCGACGGGGCCGGCTCGGGCTGTTCTTCCAGAAGCTCGTCCAGAAACTCGTCCCCACTCATTCCGAGTGCTGATTCGAGGTCCTCCAGGGCCTCGCGCGAGGACTCTGGTAGGGTCCTTCCGTCTCCCCCTCTCATCGCCATTGAGGCTCCCAACTGTGCGAGAGACCCGCGGGCCGTTTCGGGGGACTGATCCGCGGCCCCTTTCAGGGCCTGGATCCATCGGTCATACTCAGTCGCCGTGGGGGGGGACTGTGGATCCAGGTAGTCACTGAGCTCCTCGCGGGTCGCGTCGTCGATCCAATCCTGCGCCTGAAGCCGAGAGCGGATCGCCTCGGCCTCGGAGGGAGTGAGCACTCCGTCGGCCCAGGCCACGTAGAGCAGCGGAAGGATGGCGCGGATTTGAGGAGAGGAGGTGTCAAGCATGGGGATGATCGAGTGGAAGAGAGGTGCGAAGGCGAGAGTAACGACCACGGATGAGAAGAGAATCTCTGAATCCCCAAGAGGGATACATATTGCAATTCTCAGTTGGATGGGGAGTTCCTCTCAAAGAGCGCCCAGGATTTAGATAGGGGGGCCTGACGATTCCCGGCGGCAAGTGCAGCGAACCCCTCCGCGGCGTACGTTACGCTGTGGAGGTGTGTTGTTCACGAGTCGGAAGAGGAATCATATTTAGCAAATGAGAGAATTTACGGAGTAATGTCTGGCAGGATTGCAGGGCAATCGCATGTTAACCTGATTGTGCCGAGCGACCACAATGGCACTCCTCGCAACCCGCATCTCCGCCGTTTGAAGGGGATTGCGTAAGTTGCATCAATGCCGAGAATTTTAAGATGCAATCGCCCTGGGCAGGATCACGGCAATCGCATCAGTCCAGCACTCCCTGCGCCTGGGCCTCTCGTAGGTCCCGGTCGCCGAACGGGACCGGTCCGGGTCGGCGAACCGGACCTACTTTGGGGCCAGTATGCCCGGATTCGGAGAAATTCGGAGGTCTCAATCCCCCTCGAAGCGCGGGGAGATCCGGTTTTGTCAATTGATGCGATTGCCGTGTGGGCAGGATCGAATAGTGGACTTTCTCATTTCGTGCAATTATGTTAAGGATGTCATCGGTTAATCGTGTCATCATTTCACGGAAGGGCCGCCTTTTCTCCGACGGTGACTGGTCGGCACTCTCAGTTCACGTCCTTCGCTCAAGCTCGCAGCACACCCCATGTCCGACACGCCCGAGGTCCTCTTTCTTGGTGGAGGGTACCTGACGATCTATGCCATGAAGGTGCTGCGGAAGCCCATCAAGAACGGTGAGATCAGCGCGACGGTCGTCGACAAAGACAACTATCACAACTTCCACGGCCTGATCCCAGAGATGCTCGTGGGGCGGGTGAAGCCGAGCAACATCATTAGCCCTTCGCGTAAGCTGTTCCAGCCCGCTCGCTTCATCAAGGCCACCATCGAGGAGATCGATGTCGAGAACCGCTCGGTCGGCGTGCGGCGCTCACTCGACGATCGAGCCTTTGAGCTCGACTATGACCACCTCGTGCTCGACATCGGCTCCGTCGATGACCTCAGCCGCTACCGGGGCATTGCCGAGCACGCCATGAAGCTGAAGGACTACTGGGACTGTTTTCACGTGCGGAACCACCTTTTCCAGATGATGGAGTTGGGCGAGGCGGAGACGGACCCTGACCTTCGTCGGCGGCTGTTGACCTTCCTGGTTGCTGGCGGGAATTTTGCTGGCATTGAGGTGAGCTCACACATCCTCACGTCGTTTCGGAAGCTCGCCCGCACCCACTATACCGGCATCGATCCGGACGAGATTCGGGTGATGGTCGTTCATAGCGGGGACCGAATCCTGCCCGAGCTCGACGCGAAGCAGCCGGGGGTTGTCGATTACGCCGAGGACTATCTGGAAGGCATTGGCCTGGAGATTCGACGAGACACCAAGCTGGAGGCGGCCACCCCGGAGGAGGCGGTTTTGAGCACAGGTGAACGCATTCAAACCGAGACCATCATCAGCTGTACGGGCACGGCCGTGTCTCCCCTGCTCGACCAACTGCCCTACGACCGTCTGGACGATGGGCGCGTGATCAGTAACGAGTACGGACAGGTGGAGGGGACCGAGACGATTTGGGCGGGAGGAGACTGTGCGGCGGTGCCGGATCCCTCCGGCGGCTACTGTCCCCCGCTCGCCGTCTACGCGATGACGGCGGGGAAGACGATTGGGACCAACGTCTTGAGGTACACCCGCGACCGGTCCATGGATCCGTATTCGTTCCCCGGCCTCGGGGATGCCTGCGTACTTGGGGGCAACAAGGCCGTGGGACACCTGAAGGGCGTGCCCTTCACCGGGTTCATCGGGTGGATCATCTGGCGATCGTTCATGATTTTCTACCTCCCCTCTTGGGACCGGCGCATCCGCGTGGTCTTCGACTGGCTCATGGAGCTCTTTCTGGGTCGAGATATCGTGAGCATGACGCACGACGACGCGATCGGCATTGAGTCGGTGCTCTACGAACCTGGTCAATCCATCGTGAAGCAGGGCGAGGTGGGCCGCAGTATGTTCCTGATTCGGGAGGGGGAGGTCGAGATTGTCTACGAGCAGCCCGACGGGGAGGAGCGGGTAGGAACACTCGGTCCGGGCGACCACTTCGGGGAGCAGGCCGTCTTCAAAAATGTGAACCGAACGGCCACGGTGCGCGCTACGAGCGAAACGCGCCTGCTCCGACTACATCGCGAAAAGGCCCTTCAACTCTCCGAGACCCTTGGTCCGGCCGGGGAAAGCATCCAGCAACTGCCCGACGTCGGCGCGACAAACGGACAGTAGGAACCTTTCTGTTTGGGGAGGACAAGAGGATTCTCGGACCCAGGATTTCCACGGCGTAATACCAGCAATTCCAGAGGCGGGGATTCATCACGCATTCATCCCAGTCTTGCATCGGGGGTTTAGTTTTAGAAGCGGCGGAAGAGGCCCGAAACCATCTACAGGGAGGGTGCACAGTGAACGACCGTGAATAGTATCAGGCGTACGCTCATCACTCACCACCCACGTTCGAGGTGACATTCCATGAACTTTCCACCGCCCCTTAACAAGCTTAGTGCCGACGAAGAACAGACTCTAAATCGCGTCGCCCGGACCACGGAATTTTCCGAGGGAGAGACGATTTTCGAAGAGGGCGCCGAGGGGGAGTCCTGCTACATCATCGATGAGGGCCAGGTGCGGATTGAGTTGGCGTACGAAGAGATCGATTCGCAGCACGTCCTGGAGTATCTGGACGAAGATGCCATTCTCGGGGAGCTCAGCCTCCTGGACGACCGCCCCCGCTCGGCCGGGGCCTTCGCCGACACCCGGGTGGTGGCGCGGGAGCTTCGGCGGGACGATCTCGAGAGGCTCTCCGAGGAGCACCCGGGTCTCGCTATGCACGTCTACCACGCGCTCGGGCAGCACGCCGCCCAGAAATTGCGGACCACGAACGTGAAGCTTGCAGAGGAGACGCAGGTCACGCCGACCCCCCACGTCGAGGACATTATCGCCCGCGCGAAGACGGCGCAGGCCGACATTCAGGAATGGACGGAAGACCGGATCAACGATCTGCTCGCCGACTTGGCACAGTCGATCGACGAGCGGGCCGAAGAGTTTGCCAAGAAGTCGGTAGAGGCTAGCTTCCTGGGCAACGCGCCGGACAAGGTCATAAAGATCAAGCTGGGAAGCCTAGGCATCCACCAGTCGATGGTGGACGGTGTGGGGAAGGGAATCATTGAGGAGGACACAAATCGTCGGGTCGTGAGCTGGGCGGCCCCCGTCGGGGTGATTTTTGGCCTCATTCCGATTACCAATCCGATCTCCACGGCTGCCTTCAAGACGCTCATTAGCATCAAGTCGCGGAATGCAATCGTTCTGAGCTTCCACCACCTCACGAAAGAGCTTGGGGGGGAATTCCTCGACCTAGTGCACTCCATTCTTGAAAAGCACGGGGCGCCGGTTGACCTGGTCCAGCAGGTCCGGAAGCGCAACTCGCGAAAGAAAACGGAGATGTTTATGCAACACGACGAGGTTGATCTCATCCTAGCGACTGGTGGGGCCAGCATGGTGAAGGCCGCTTACAGCTCCGGCAACCCGGCCATCGGAGTGGGGCCTGGCAACGCGCCGGCGGTGATCGGCCCCGATGCGAACGTGGAGGACGCGGTGAGCAAAATTATTTGGAGCAAAACGTTTGACAATGGACTGATCTGTGGTTCGGAGCACAACCTCGTGGTCCCCGAGTCTATGCGGGACGAGGTGGCCACTGAACTCGAACGCCAGGGGGCGGCCATCCTCACGGACGAGGAGAAGGAGCACTTTATGGGGCACTCCATCTACGAGAAGACGAACGTCTTCGACAAAAAGCTGGTCGGGCAGTCCGCCCAGGACATCATGGCGAATCTTGGAATGGAGCGGGACGGAGAGGTGGAACTCATCGTCATTCCCGCGGACGAGGTGTCCGAGGAGAATCCCCTCTCGAAGGAAAAATTGCTGCCGCTCATCAGTCTCTACACGGTGGCGGACGAGGACGAGGCGCTGGACGTCGCTGAGCAGCTTCTGACCCTGGACGGCACCGGGCACACGGCGTCCATCCACTCCAACGACGATGACCTCATTGAACGATACGGGGAACGAATGCCTGCGAGCCGAATCATCGTGAACGCGCCGAGTTCCAGTGGGGTGACGGGTCTCACGACGGGCCTCGTACCGTCCCTCACGCTGGGGTGTGGCACGTACGGGGGCACGTCCACCTGCGACAACGTGACGTATACCCATCTGCAAAACGTCAAGCGGATCGCCCGCGAACGGGAGCCAGACTTCGAGCTCTCCTGATTCCGAGGTTCGCACTCCCTGTACCGTCGACGAAGAGTTGCTGTGTCGATGACATCGACCAAAGGAGCAATCTTTGGTCCATGGGTCGGTGTCGGAACGATTCGAAGGTCTCCTTCCGACCCTGAGGGGCTTGTGCATGCGAAGAGGAAATTCGTAGTTGCCACAAAGGGTTGCCGTAAAGACCAGGCTCGGCGGTCTTCTTCGTCCGGGTTCGACGTTTTCTCACTTTTCCGCACCACGACAGGGTCATGGATCGACCGTCCGCTCCGGAATTGGGGCACTTGCTGAAAGAGATCCCGTTCTTCGCGGACGTTCCGGAGCCCTCACTGGAGGAGGTTGTGCCCCGCCTGGAGTGGGTGAAGTTATCGAGCGGCGACATTTTGTTCGAGCAGGGGGCTTCGTCTCCCGGCTTCTACATCCTCGTCTTTGGCCGTCTCATTGCGTCCGTCGCGGAAGGAGAGGAACAAAAGGTCGTTGGCGAGATCACCCGGGGGGAGTGTGTGGGGGAGATGGGGTTTATCACCAACGAGCCCCGTAGCGCGTCGGTGACGGCGGTGCGGGACAGCTACCTGCTTCGGATGGACCAGGACGTGTTCGATTCCTTTGTGGGTGAACATCCGCAGCAGATGCGGAACGTGACCAACGTTCTTATCCGTCGCCTCAAGGACACGATGGGGGAGGAGCGGTATACGCCGCGCCTCAACTTCCACGCGTTCGTGCCGCTCACCCCCTCTGTGCCCATCGAGCATTTCACCGCCCGGCTTCGGGATTATCTGCCGTCGTCGGAATCATTCGAGTATCTGTCGAGACATCGCTGGGAGGAGCTGTTTTGTCGTGGCGGGCAGGGCCACTTCGACGCCGCGTCGTTTTATCAGTGGGTTTACAAGCACGAAGAACAGAATCGAATGGTGTTCTTCGAGTGTGACCCAGAATGGAGCCAGTGGACCCGGTATGCCGTTCAAAATGCCGATCGGATTTTTCTTGTCGGTCAGATGTCCGGGTCGCCCGCCGTCAAACCGGTTGAGGAGAAGCTCCAGCGGTCCTCGTACCTCAAGGACAACATTCGCCACGAACTTATTCTGCTGCGGGACTCCTCGGAGATAAGAAGAGGGCGGACGGCGGACTGGCTTGAGCCGCGACAGGTCGATCGTCATCATCACGCCCAGTTGGCGAATGGGAAGGATTTGGGCCGCCTCGCCCGATTCATTCGGGGAGAAGCCGTCGGTCTTGTGTTTGGGGGTGGGGGGGCTCGAGGGTTTGCTCATCTCGGGGTCGTCCGGGCCATGGAGGAGTTGGGAATTCCGACCGATTACGTCGGAGGAACGAGCGTCGGGGCCATTTTGGCGGCGGCCTGGGCCCAGTCCTTGGACGCCTCGGTCTTTATAGAGGCCGTAAAGGAGGCGTTTATGGGGCGCGGTTCCATGCTTGACTATACACTTCCAATATATTCTCTGATACGGGGGGAAGAATACAAGGAAGTACTAGAAGAACTGTTTGGGGATCGATACATAGAAGATCTTCCAATTAATTACTTTTGTGTTGCGACGAATTTGTCTGAAGTAAAAACGGTCGTTCACGATCAAGGGAAACTTTTCCGGTGGATCTTGTCGAGCATAACCATCCCTGGTATCGGTCCGCCCTTTCTTCATGACGGCGAGCTGCTCGTGGATGGTGCCGTCCTGAACAATCTCCCGGTCGATATCATGGATGAGCGGCTTAGAGGGGATGTTATTGCTGTCGACGTGAGCCCTTCACGGGAGCTAAGAGGCCCGACCCACACAGAAATCCCACCGTCTCCGTACAAGTTAGCCTTCCGAAGGATTACAGGATTGAAGACAGATAATATGCCTAATATATTTGAAATCCTTTGGGAAACCTCAACAGTTGGTAGCTCATATAATTACGCAGAAAAAGTGAAAAAAGCAGATCTATTTATACAGCCTCCGTTAGAAGAGTTTGGTTTATTTGACTGGGATCAATTTGACGAGATCGTGGAAAGGGGGTATGAACATGCATGGAAACATCTCGAAGAAAGCCCGCTCCCTCGTGTGGCGGAGAGAGAAGGCTGAGGAGTAGTTTGGCGAAGGTTCCGGGGCCTGCGACTCCTGTCGTGTCAACTATGATTTTTCAGCCTGGGAGTGCAGAATCCGTTCTGTGCCGGGAACGCAGCGCCCCGAGCGGGAGCGAGGAAATGCCCTTGGGGCGAGCCCGAGTAGTCCACGGGCTGTACGTGATCCGCGAAGTCACGGGCCGGAGACAATTCGCCAGAGGGCGGAGCATCTTCAGGCGGTCCATCACCGACCGCTCCGGGGACCACGTAGTGGACAAGGCGGACCAAACAGGAGGGAGGCCAGCGGCATGATGAAGGAGGTGTTGGGGGAGGATGGACGTTCCTGAGGGGACGAC
>CAYRPX010000056.1:0-13839 GCA_964426195.1 uncultured Salinivenus sp. | reverse complement strand
GGAGCCGACACCGGGGAGTACGGCACGACCCGGGACGGGATTGAGCGATTCTGGCGCTCACTCTTCGGGGGAGCGGCGTCGGCTCGGTTTCACTGCCTGGAATCAGGCATTGGTCTGAGCGAACCGGCTCAAAATCATTTACGGAGTGCCCGCGCGCTCGCCGATACGTTCGATGTCATTCAGGCCCAACCCGATACGGCAAGCGCACATCTCCTACGCCGGAACCCGGACGAAGCGTATCTGATGCACGTCCGGGGAGAGGCGTACGCTGTCTATTTTCCCGACGGAGGCTCGGTAGAACTCGATCTTTCGGGGATCGACGGTTCCTTCCGGCTGCAGTGGTTGGAGGCGGCAGGTGGGAGCTGGTCTAAACCCATGTCGGTGGACGGGGGACAAACAATCACTCTGGATCCCCCCTCCGACGGTCACTGGATTGCTCTGCTAAGTCCCTGATCCTTCGTCCTCCCCTACGCGCGACCCGTCCCGGAAGACCTCCTCGCTGTCCTCGATTGTCAGGTGTGGCTCCGCGCCCAATAGCGACACGGCGTCAAGGCGAACGTTATGCCCGTGCCGTAGCGTGAAGGGCGTGTTCTCGCTCCGGACATCGACCCGCTCCAGACGCCCCCCGTCCAGCCACTCGAGCTGGATTCCGTCCTCCACATTCTGAAAGACTGCATTCTCGAGCCGAACATCCCGAATCGGCTGATCGTCGATCCCCAGCGTCTCCAGCGCCCGGGGCGCCCCCTCGACGTAGAGGTCGTTGAACTGAAGATGGAGCAGTCGCGGCGCGGCAAACCGGCCCTCCGTCTCGTCCGGCATCTCGTCGTACTGCAAATTGAAATTCATCGCCGGGCCCTCTACATCCTTCATTCGAACCCCCTCGACGAAGATGTTTGCCACGTAGGCCCCGCGGCGCGGCGCCGTCTTGAAGCGAATGCCCTTGTCGGTGCCCTCAAAGTAGGCGTTAGTGACGTAGATGTCGTGGATTCCGCCGGAGGTCTCACTCCCAAAGACAACCCCCCCACTTCCGGTGCGCACCTCCTTGGCGGTAAAGTTTCGGATGACCACGTTTCGCGTCGGCACGTCGATGGTCCGGCCGTCCTCGTTCAGGCCCGATTTCATCACCACCGCGTCGTCCCCGGAACGCACCTCAATGTACTCGACGAGGACGTTCTTCGAGGAGTCGACGACCACTCCATCGCCGTTCTCGGACTGGTTGTCGATGGTAACGTCCCGTATGACGACGTTCTCACAGTAGGTGGGCTGAAGGTTCCACATCGGGGAGTTGATGAAGGAGGGGCCCTCGATTAGCACGTTTTTGGCATTGAAGGGAACGACGAAGTTCGGACGAATGCCTCCGTTCTCCCATCCGTAGTCGCGCTCCTCGAGGGGAACCTTCGCCGCGGCCGTCCGGTCCCCCCCGCTGGGCGACTCCTCGGACCACTCCTTCCAGAACTGGTCCCACTTCCCATCGAACGTCCCCGGTCCGGTAATCGCAATGTTCTCCACGTGCGGGGCGTAGATCAGCGGCGACAGGTTGTAGCCCTCCACGCCCTCCTCGCGCACGAGGACCGGGGGAAGGTACGCCTCCACGTCCTGAATGAAGTGAACGGTGGCCCCTTCCTCGACGTGAAGGTCGACATTGCTCGCCATCTGGATTGTGCCCGAGCGCCAGTCCCCTTCGGGAATGACGACGCGCCCCCCTCCGGCCTCGTGACAGGCCATAATCGCGGCGTTGATGGCCTCGGTGTCCGTCGTATCCCGGCCCGCCATGGCCCCGTAGTCCCGAATGTCAACGGTCCGATCGGGAAAGGTCGGTCGCGTCAGGGCCGGCATCTGGAAGGGAGCGTCGATGGGCGCAATCTCGTCGGGGACCTCGATTTCTCCGAACCCGCGAGGGTCGGGCACTGTCGGGTCGGGCCCTTCGCCCCCCAGGCGTGCCTGCCGCCGACATCCTACAAGCAGTGACCCGACTCCTGCCGTCCCCATCGACAAGAGAAATTCGCGCCGATCCGGATCCCGTGTCCCACGTGGCTCGTTGTTTGGCATTTGACAATCCGTCTGTGTAATGGCTTACACTCAATTGAGGAGGAAGGCCCGAAATTGTAGACCCGACAGCCGACCACTTCCGATCCAGACCCAGCCGTGTGTTGTGGGTCTGATTTGAGAGTATTGAGGATTTGGTCGAGATGTTCTCGGAGCGTCCCGTCCCTCCTCCTGATCGTAAAGGCTGAATCGCTCATCGAAGGTGCGTTGACGTGCTTTCCAGGTCGACGACGGCACTCAGGAAGCCGGGCCCTGCTAGGTGGCCACCGTGGTGGACCACTATCGTTTTCACCTCCCGTTTTCCAATACGGAGCCATGGGATCGCCCACCCGTAACACCGCACTCGCGAGTACGTTCGTCGCGAACGGGAGCCAGTTCGGTGCCCGCGTCGTCATCAGTCCTTTTGTGCCGGCAATTGCACTGACATACGGCGCCAGCAAAGCCACGATTGGGGGGGTATTGACACTGATGTGGGCGGTCTTTGCACTCGTGCACTATCCCGGCGGCGTCTTCGCGGATCGGTACGGACCATCGCGGGTGATTCGGATTGCCCTCGGACTCACGGCCCTCGGCAGTCTGCTCGTCACGACTGCGCCGACCCTTGCTACATTCATGCTCGGGTGCGTCATCCTCGGCCTTGGCGGCGGTGCATATTTTCCCACAGGGCACGCGTACCTGAGTGGCCTATTTGGGGACCGAAGCCGCGGTCAGGCACTTAGCGTGCACGCCGCCGCTGGCACGGTTGCGGGGGTTTTCTTCCCAACGATTGCGACCACGATCGCGCACCGGTTCGACTGGCGAGCTGGCATTGCCGTCGGGACGGTTGCCGTTGTGCTGGCAACTGGCGTCGTGGTCCTCTCGCTCCGAGGGAGCTCTCTCGGGTCGCCAACCATTGCCGTCCGGGACCGTCTCTCCCCCTCGGCTCTGATCGGGCTCCTCACCCGACCTGCCGTCGTGACAACCATCGCCCTCGGGAGCGTTCTGATGTACCTCTTCCAAGGATTTGTCTCCTTCTATCCCACGTTCCTGCGGGAGTATCACGGCATCGCGCCCCAGCGTGCCAGCCTGCTTTTCAGCACCGCGTTTCTAGTCGTTGCCTTTGGTCTCCCTCTCATCGGTCGGCTGGCCGACCGTGCACGGACCGAACGCGTCCTCCTACTCCCGTTCGGTACGATGGCCGTGGCAATCGCCATAATGTTGTCCGTCACGGCTCCCTGGAGCACATTCCTCGGAACCGGCCTGGTCGGTCTGGGGCTCTCGGGGGGCGGTGCCATCGCGAAACGGGCAATGGCTCACTTCGACTCAACAACGCACGGGACAGGCTTCGGCATCGTCCGGATGCTGTACGTCCTGTTGGGTTCGCTAGCAAACGTCGTAACGGGTACATTAGCGCAGTACTGGGGATGGAGCTACGCCTACGGGGTCCTCGGGGTGCTTAGCCTCCTGGCCGTCGGCCTGCTCGTGTTGCTGGTGACAGTGGACCCGCCAGCACTGGGGGTCGAGTAATTCCCCCGCTTCCGCGCGGCATTCTCTGACGCCCTCGTAAACCGACGGGATGGCGAGGGGAATGAGATCGGCACCTCCGTTCACTCGTTTGTTTCCCTGGAATTGTTGCTGTTCGTGAAATGACCGTTCCCCTCGTGGACCGCTTCGATGCCCCCGACGTGTACGCCTCAGCCCCGGGTCGGGTCGAGTTTATCGGGAACCACACCGACTACAACGGAGGATGGGTGCTCGGCGCCTCCATCGACCGGCGGATTGCTGTGGGGTTGTCTTACCGGGACGACAATGGGATCATCCTTCAGAGCGAGGGAGATATGCCGCCCGTCCGGGTAAATCACGATGCGATCGAGGCCCAGAGCGGAGAGAGAGCTTGGGCCAACTACGTCCTCGGGGTGCTGTCGGTGATGCGGGCGGAGGGACTGGAGGTCGAAACCGGGTTTGGCCTTCAGGTTCAAAGCACTCTTCCGGTGGGCGCAGGGCTCAGTAGCAGTGCCGCCCTGGAAATGGCAACTGCGTTTGCGCTCAACGAGGCCTTCGAGGGAGAATTTCCCCGAAAAGAGCTGGCCCAACTGGGACGGCGGGCCGAGAACGTCTTTGTCGGCGTGCCCTGTGGGCTCCTTGATCAAGCGGTGGTGGCGTTTGGTGATGAAGACCGCCTCGTCCGCCTCGATGCTCAAACCGAAGAGATCTCCGGGGTGCCTTTTCCTGCACAGACGGGCCTCTGGATTTTTCGTACCCACCAGTCCCACACACTGGCCGAGGCCCACTACCAGGATCGCCACGACGAGGCCCGGGCCGCCCGCGATCATCTAAGCAACCTGATTGGGAACGTAGAGCATCTCGTCGATGTCGCTCCCGAAGAGGTAGAAGCGGTGAAGGATCAGCTCCCAGACGTGCTGTATCGACGAGCCCGTCACGTGAGTACTGAGCACAGGCGGGTGCAGGAGGCAGTCCGTCTCCTGCAGCAGGAAGCCCATGAGGCGGTTGGGGAGTTGCTTTTCTCCTCACACGAGAGCTCACGTACCGACTACGAAAATAGCACCGAGGAACTAGACTTTGTGGTCGACCAGCTCAGACAGAACAATCGTGTGTTGGGAGGGAGGCTGACAGGGGCCGGGTTTGGGGGAGCAGTCATGGCCTGGACTCGAGAGGCCTTTGAGAAGGACGATGCACGCGCCATCGTGGAGGCATATCAGCGTGATTTTGAGGAAGAACTGGACGTTTTGGCCTGCCGTCCGGCGCCGGGTAGCTTTAGTCAGCCGTGTGACTGAATGGTCCCGGAACGGCCTGGTGCATCTTCAAGAGGTTCTTTTGGGGGTTGGTTGCCTCAATCACCACATCCACTCCGCGCCCGTCGGTCCACGCCTGGAGGGCCTCGTGGGGCCCCGCGGTGCGGTCGGCACTGAGTCGGTCCGCAACGTCGAGACGGTACGCTAGCGAATCAATGGTGAAACAGGTGCCCGCAGCCTGAACGACCTGTACAGTCAGGAGTCCAATGGGGCCGCGTCCACATCACTCACAATTCGCCGCAGGGATGGGCGGGATCGAGGGCCACAATCGCACCCGCCTCCAGGCCAAGTTGCTCCGCACTTTTCGGAAGCACCTCCGCTGCAATCTCGTGCCCCAGCACGAAAGGTTCGGTGTTTTCATCGTCCCCTGTACTCCCCTCCCGGAAGTGGTGCAAATCACTGTCGCATATGCCGACCGCTATGCGGACGTAGACGCACCTGACTCTCCGCAGGGGCGGGATGTGGAATCGACCCGACGCGCACGTCATCTGGACCGTACAACCGCACGGCCTCCCTCTGCTCCTTCATTGTCCGTCGTGTTAAAGAAATACGTTCGCGAACCCCCGGCTCGCCCGAACCTAGGACTGACCATAATATGCCTCCTCGCCCTGCTTGCGCAAATAGTGTTTGTCTAGGAGCGCCTTGTCGATCGGTGTAGCGTCCGGATTGATTGAATACGTCCGCATTGCCTTACGGGCAACCGATTCGAGAACGATGGCGTTTTCGACGGCCTGTTCTACGCCTTCCCCCCAGGCGAACGGGCCGTGCCCCGCCACAAGCGCAGCACGGACCCGTGCGGGATCGACGTCGTTTTCGCGGAAATATTCCACGATGACCGCACCAGTGTTGTACTCGTAGTCGTCTCGAATCTCGGTCGCCGTCATGGAGCGCGTGACGGGAATTTCGCCGTAAAAGTAATCCGCGTGTGTGGTACCGAGGCACGGGATCGGCTTCTCGGCCTGTGCCCAGCTTACGGCCACGTCGGAGTGCGTGTGGACCACACCGCCGAGCGATGGAAACTGCCGGTAGAGCACCCGGTGGGTGGGCGTGTCGGACGAGGGATCGAGGGCACCGTCGATCACGTCCCCCGAGTCCAGCGATACGACCACGATGTCGTCGGGCGCCAAGCGGTCGTAGTCAACCCCACTGGGCTTAATCGCCAGCACACCGGCCTCCCGATCGACGGCACTCGCGTTGCCCCAAGTAAGCTCCACGAGACCGGCCTCCACGATGTCCAAGTTAGCGCGATAAACGTTCTCTCTCAGGGTGTCGTAGGCCATGATGGGAGGTTGAATGAGCAGAGAAGACAGCGAACGGAAGACACGTCCCAACGCACGGCCGGGAGAGAAATGACTTGAGGAGCTGGATCTTGCGTGTCGGCCTTTCCCAGTTCACGCTGAACTTCGGAAAGGGCAATGTAAGAGGTCGACACATATCGAGGCCAGAACTCTCCCGATGCTTCAATGCATCCATGCCCACTCCGAAAAGATGGGGAAAGATGGAGACACCCGGGGAGAGGATCAGCAATAGACCATCGTCGACCCACTTCAAGCCTCGGTATCCCCCCTTCCGCGCACCTCCTCGCGGATATCAAAAAGAGTTTTCATGACCTCGTACAGGTCGTCCTCATCGTCCTCGACCCCGAAGGCATCGTGGACCCGCCGGTAAAGCCGGTAGAGACGATCGTAGACCTCCTGATGCTCAGGAGTCGGTTCGAAGACCGTGTCTTTCGTCCCAGTCATGGCCGAGATTCCCTCGTGGAAGTCGGTGTGTCCCCCGTTGATCGCCCCAGCCACAATGCTTCCCGCAATCGCGGAGCCGAGGGCCGGCGTCTGGGCACTGCGTGAGATGCGCTGGGGGCGTCCCAACACGTCAGCGTAAATCTGCATGACCATGCGGTTCTTGACCGAAATGCCTCCGCAGTTCACGATTCGCTCTACGGGGACGCCGTACTCCTCAAACCGTTCCATGATGACGCGGGCCCCAAAGGCAGTGGCCTCAACGTACGCCCGGTAAATCTCGGCGGGGGTCGTGTGCAACGTAAGACCCAGAACCCCGCCCGTCAGGCGCTGGTCGACGAGGATGGTCCGATTGCCGTTGTGCCAGTCGAGGGCGAGCAGGCCACTCTCGCCGGGCTCCAGTTCCGAGGCCTGTTGGGTGAGCTTCTCATGATCGATCCCGTCGGGCTGCATTGTGTCAACGAACCAGTTGAATATGTCACCGACGGCGGACTGTCCGGCCTCCAGTCCGTAGTAGCCAGGCAGGATCGACTCGGGCACAATGCCCGCAAGGCCGGGAATGTCGGCCAAATCCTGCTCCAGGGGCGCCACCATCAGGTCGCACGTAGAAGTGCCAATGACCTTAACCAGCGTCCCGGGCTCGATGCCAGCTCCCACAGCTCCCAGATGCGCGTCAAAGGCCCCCACGGCTACGGGAATGCCCGCAGGGAGGCCAAGACGATCGGCCCATTCGCCCGTCAAGGTGCCAGCGGACTCGGACGCGTTGTACGTCTCGTCGGGCAAAGCGCGACGCACCTCGACGAGTCCCTCATCGAGCTCAGCGAGAAACTCCTCGTCGGGGTACCCGCCCCACTCCTCGTTGTACATGGCCTTGTGACCGGCGGCACAGACGCTGCGCTTCAGCTCGGCGGGGTCGTCGGTCCCCGTAATCACGGCTGGCATCCAGTCCACGTGCTCCACCCACGTGTGGGCTGCCTCAAAGACCTCCGGTGCGGTGCGGCAGCAGTGCAGGAGCTTCGACCAGTACCACTCCGAGCTGTAGGTACCGCCGCACTTGGCCAGGTATTCGGGCCGCAACTTCTGGGCGGTCTCAGTGATCTCCTCTGCCTCGGCGTGCCCGGTATGGTCTTTCCACAGCCATGCCTTGGCGTCGAGGTCGTCTTCGAAGCGCTCGTCAAACGCCAGGGGCTCGCCATCCTCGTCGACGGGAATCGGGGTCGAGCCCGTCGTGTCGATGCCCACTCCGATGATTTCCTCAGGATGAAATGATTCGTGTCCCTTCGCATCCTCGAGCGCCGCCTGCACGCTTGCCTCCAACCCGTCGAGGTAATCCTGCGGCTCCTGACGAGCCAGACTGGGATTTTCTGGGTCGACAAAGACGCCGTCCGTCCCCGACGGATACGAAAACACGCCCGTCCCAACCTCTTCTCCGGTCGCTACGTCAACCACCAGTGCCCGAACCGACTGGGTTCCATAATCTAGGCCGACGGCGAAGGAAGAATTCGACATTGTCCTCCGAGAAGGGACTCATTTAGAGAAAGAAACAGGACGGTAATGCAGAGGCCGGTTCTTTCACGAGCGCCGTCGACTCTAACACAGTCATTTCGGCCTCCAGATTCACACCAACTGCGAAGTTTCTTTGTGCACTTCGGCCTAGTTGCGTCCACGTCTGGGGACGAAGCCGGCTATGATCTATACCTGGACGACGTCAATGTCGGCCATCTTGCCGAGCATGTCCCACCGCCGGCTCACGTCGCCGAGGTGGAGGCACTGGTGGTGCGTTCCTCCGTGTTCGAGCCATCCGTCCAGGCAGTCGCGCACGCCGGAGTCGGGCCGAAAGTGGAAGTAGGGCATCTCCACATTGGGCAGGGGGGCAGTGTCCAGGATCTCGCCCGTCGCCACCACGAGCCGGTAGTCCTCGCCCGAGATCGGAGCAAGCGAAACGAGGGTCGCGGGACCGGGCTCAGCCATGAACAAGACGGTCGGTGGATTGTGGAGGCCCCCGATGTCGAGTTCGCGGTCAATAAGCTGAACAGGGTAATCATCTCGGGCAATCTGCCAGTTGCCTTCCCCCATGTGGCTCTGAAGCACCGAGTCACGCTCAAAATCCATGGCATACATTTCCGTAAAGTGAGCGTTGGGGGCCAGCCGATGCCCGGCCGCAACGAGACTTGTGCAGCACATGTCTCCTTCGGCGGCGTAGCCGTAGCCCTTCGCCAAGAGGTTCGAGGCCGCGAGCATGTGCAACTGCTCGAACCGACCATCGTCGCCGACGGCATCAAAGTAAATGCTGAAGCCCTCATAGCCCTCCTCAACAAGCAGGTCCTTGATGGCCACTTGGAAACGCGAGGCGTAGCGATGGGCCTCTGCCGAGAGGTCCTCGTCAATCTCGAAGCGTTGCCGATCCGCCTGCATCGCCTCCGTAACGGCCTGGTCGGAGGCCGACTGCATCCGCTCATCGATGAGGCCCATGCTCAGCTGATCCACCTGGGGCCCAAGTGTCTGCATAAATGCGGACGGATCGGTCACAATATCGCCCATCCCGGGCATCTGTCCAAACTGAGCAAGCCGCATGTCCTTCAGGGACTGGGCCGACTGCGCGGCGTGTGCCCAATCCGCCACGAATTCTTTGAAGCGGTCGGTGCGCCAATCTTCAGAGATGACCGGTGCATTGATGCCGAGTCGGAGGAGCGTATTGGCCAAGTCCTGTGCGCCGTGCACGCCCTGGTTGTACGTAAGGTCGGCCATGTCCCACTCCCCCGTAATGGTCCGTTCGGGCTGCACGTTGGCCAGCATCACCGGAAGTTGATTTTCCGAAAGGGCCCGCACGGTTCGCATTGCGGGGCCGTACGTGAGCATCACGATGATGATGCCATCCAGCTCCTGGTTGTTAAACCGACGCACCTGCCGTTCAATGTCACTCCGGTTGCGAGCAGGTTCCTGAAAGGTCACGTCGACGACATTACTCAGCTGGTCGGCAATCTTTTGGGCATAGCGCCCTTGCCGATCAGTAATGCCCGGAAGCATGTCGTCGTATAGCTCCTGCATGATGCCTAACAGGGCCATGCGCGGTCGGTCGTCCTCCTCGGTGGGAGATCCCTTCTGCATCGAGGTCATCTGCTGCTATGAAATTGGTGGATGAGCGTTCTGCGACAGGCCAACCGGGAGATCTCGGTTTCCATTGGCGAGAGCTCCTGATTTGTGCTCCTGATTTGTCAGGGGGACTCCGGTCCCGAAAAGCGGTAGACGGTGCGGGAGGTGTAGGTCTCATCCGGCTCAAGGATGGTGGACGGAAAGTCCGGCTCATTGGGGGAGTTCGGAAAGTGCTGCGTCTCGAGGGCAAAGCCCGAGTGTTGGGAATAGACTGCGCCCCTTTTGCCCGTTATCGATCCGTCGAGGAAGTTTCCGGAGTAAAACTGGAGGCCGGGTTCAGTCGTCAGCACCTCCATTTCCCGCCCACTGTCCGGCTCGTAGACGCGGGCCGCAAGGTGCAATGAGTCGCGGTCCTGTCGGGCGAGGACGAAGTTGTGGTCGTACCCGCCGGCGATCTCAAGCTGGCGATTGTCTTGATCGATGCGCCTTCCAATCGGCGTGGGATCGCGGAAGTCGAGGGGCGTTCCCGCCACGGAGCGAACATCCCCGATTGGAATCAGGGTAGCGTCGACCGGCGTGAAGGCCTCGGCGTGAATCATAAGCTCATGATCCAGGATGGACCCGTTCGCGTGACCGTCGAGGTTGAAGTAGCTGTGCTGAGTCAGGTTGACGGGCGTGGCCTTGGTCGTGGTCGCCCGGTAGTCGACGACCAGTTCGTTGGCGTCGGTGAGCGTGTAGGTCACCTCCACGTCCAGCCGGCCCGGATAGCCGCCGTGGCCATCGGGACTGATGTGGGTAAGAACGAGCCCCACCTTGCCGTTTTTCCGGACGGGCTCCGCGTCCCAGACGACCCGGTCGAAGCCCTCTTCTCCGCCGTGCAGGTGATTGGGGCCGTCGTTAGTTTCCAAGGTGTACGTTTGACCGCCGACTGTAAATTTGCCGTCGGCAATCCGATTGCCGTACCGGCCGATGAGCGCCCCGAAGTACGGATTGGCCGCCTCGTACGCCTCGCTCGTGTATCCCGCCAGCGAATCGAAGCCGAGCACGATGTCGTCCATCTGTCCCTCTCGGTCGGGCGCGCGGAGGGAGGTAACGATGCCGCCGTAGTTCGTGACGCTCATCGTCACGCCGTTCTCGTTGGTGAGGGTGTAGAGATCCACCGAGTCCCCATCCGCGGTCCCCCCAAAGGCGCTCTTTGTCACGCCTGTGGGCGGAGCCTCGGTCGTTCCGCCACAGGCGCCAAGTGCAGTGGCCATTATCACAAATGCGGTGATTCGAGGAATCGACATCGGTCGTGTGGAGAATACTATTTGAGGGTTAACGCAACCACCGACTTCGGCGGGAGCTCAAGGGTAAGGATATCCTCCGCACGCTGCATCTTGTCAAACGAGCCCGGACGAATTGTCTCCGGCTGCTCGAACGAATTGTGTGCATCCATCCGGTCCGCCGTCAGTATGCGGCCGCTGACCGACGAGATCGCCTGTCCTCGCACGTCTGCCTCGACCGTCCGCGGTTGATCGGGGTCAGTGTTCGCAAGCGTCACGTGGATCTGTCCCTGATCGTATCGGGAGGCCGAAGCCGTGAGGGCTGGGGTCTCCTCCCCGCCGTGGGTGTAGGTTCCACGTTCCAGGTCCATCGGCAGGAGGGTCGCGTCCTGATGGGCCTCGAACATGTCGAAGATGTGGTATGTGGGGGTCTTCACCAACTGGCCGTCGTCGTAGAGGAGCAGCGCCTGCAGCACGTTCACCGTCTGGGCGAGGTTCGCCATCCGCACCCGGTCGGCGTGCTGGTTGAAGACGTTGAGGTGGATCGCCGCCACCAGCGCGTCGCGCAGCGTGTTTTGCTGCTTGAGAAAACCGGGCTCAGTGCCGGGCATCGGGTCGTGCCACATGCCCCACTCCCCCACAATGAGGGCCGTCTCCTTCTCCGGGTCGTACCGGTCCCTAAAACGTTTTGTGCTACTTCACATTGTGAACGAACAGGAGAGCGATGTCAAGTCCTCCCGGAAACTTGTGTAAGCGCTTCCCGCTCGGTACACTCAAAAGCGAATCTTCGGCGGGTTCCTCCCGAACGAGACGGAAAACACACGGGACCCTTATGAACGCGACAGAATTGGACGGGCCGAATACAGCCCTGTTCACAATGCCCCCTCAAAGTCCCGTTGCAGGGACTGATTTTGTGATTTGCCCCGTGACTCTCTAACAATTTCCCCCTCTTCAGACTTCTCACCGAGACGCAAACGCAAACATGGCCCTCGGCACTATCGACTGGCTCGTCGTCGTTGGTTACTTTCTCGTGATCCTGGCCCTGGCCTGGTGGGTCATTAGGCAGCAGGAGAACACCACGGAGGATTACTTCCTGGCTGGTCGCCACCTTGGATGGCTGATCGTGGGAACGTCGATTTTTGCCTCCAACATCGGCTCGGAGCACCTCGTGGGACTGGCCGGTACCGGGGCCACCGACGGAGTGGCCATGGCCCACTATGAACTGCACGCTTGGTGCCTGCTCGTCCTGGGCTGGGTCATGGCTCCCTTTTACATGCGGTCTCAGGTCTATACCATGCCGGAATTTCTGGAGAAGCGGTTCTCTCCGTTGGCCCGCACAATCTTGTCCTTCATCTCGCTGGTGGCGTACGTACTGACCAAAATTGCCGTCGGCATATTTGCTGGGGGCATCGTCTTTAGCGTGCTGTTGCCGGAAATCCAGTTTATGGGTCTGAACAGCTTTTGGGTTGGCTCGATTCTGGTGATCGTTCTAACCGGTGCCTACACCATCTTGGGAGGACTCCGAGCGGTGGCCTACACCGAGGCCCTGCAGACGCTCGTCCTCATCGTTGGATCCCTCCTTGTCCTGGTTTACGGACTTGACGCCATCGGCGGATGGAGTCGACTCTACGAGATTGCCGGCTCGGAGATGTTTGACCTCTGGAAGCCGATCGTGCCGGCGGGCTACGAGGCGACCTGGGCGCCCATCCAGACCGAGGAGCACATGGCGTGGTACTTCAACAGCAACTACCCCTGGCCGGGAATGCTCTTCGCGGCGCCCATCGTAGGCCTCTGGTACTGGACGACCGACCAATACATCGTGCAACGCGCCCTGGGGGCGCCGGACGAGCGGCAGGCCCGGCGGGGCTCCATCACGGCGGCTGCCCTTAAGCTGCTCCCTGTCTTCATCTTCATTATTCCGGGCATTATCACATTCGCCCTAGCGAAGAGCGGACAGGTCCCCGCGATGACCAATGAACTGATCAACGCTCAGGGCGAGGTGATCAATGAAAACGCTCAGGCGGCTTTCCCCATGCTGGTGATGCACGTGCTTCCCGTCGGCATCCGTGGCATCGTGGTGGCGGGCCTCCTGGCGGCGCTGATGAGTTCGCTGGCCGGAATCTTCAACGCTTCGGCCACCCTCTTCACAATGGACTTCTACCAGCGCTTCGTGCCGGAGGCCTCCGAGCGACACCTGGTGTGGATGGGCCGGGTGGCCACCACGGTGATGGTGATTATCGGCATCCTGTGGATTCCAGTCATTCAGGGCAGCCGCGGACTGTACGACTACCTCCAGGGCGTTCAGTCCTACCTCGCCCCCCCAATCTTCGTTGTCTTCTTCCTCGGCGTCTTCTACAAGCGTCTCAACAAGGAGGGCTGTCTGGCCACGCTCGGGGTCGGTTTTGCAATGGGCCTCTTTCGGCTAGCGGTCGACACCCCCGTGGCTCTGGGCGACAACTTCTCCTATGCCGAGGGCTCCTTCCTTTGGATTGTGAGCAATACGTTCTTCCAGTACTACAGCCTGCTCATCTTCCTTGTCTGTATCGCCGTCATGGTGGGGGTCAGTTACGCAACCGAGCCTCCCCCGTATGAGAAGATCAGTGGACTCACCTACGGAACGCTGACGGAGGCGGACCGGGCTGAATCACGGGCTAGCTGGAACTGGATCGACGTGGCGTCCTCCGGAATCGTGCTGGCGCTTATTGCGGCCGCCTATCTCTACTTTACGGGGTAACGCTCGGCTGTCGGGGTGGGGCCCCCTGCTCAGACTTGTGGTGTTCCTCCGAATTCGACCCGCGATGCCCCGCTCTCTGCGAATTTCCTCTCCCCCATGAAGAGACGATCGGGGCGTCGTCCCCTCAGGAACGTCCATCCTCCCCCAACACCTCCTTCATCATGCCGCTG
>CAYRPX010000055.1:0-13959 GCA_964426195.1 uncultured Salinivenus sp. | reverse complement strand
AAACTCGGCGGTGCGCAGGAAGAGGCGCGGCCGCATCTCCCAGCGCACGACGTTGGCCCACTGGTTGTAAAGCAGCGGCAGGTCGCGGTACGACTGGATCCAGTCACCGTAGGTGTCCCAGATGATCGTCTCGGAGGTGGGACGCACGATGTAGTTCTCGCCCAACTTCGACTCGGGATCGGGAATGAGATCGCCTTCCTCGTCGGTCGTGAGGCGGGAGTGAGTGACCACGGCGCATTCCTTCGCGAATCCCTCCACGTGCTCCGCCTCACGGGCCATGTACCGCTCCGGGATGAAGAGCGGAAAGTAAAAGTTCTCGTGGCCTGTGTCCTTGAACATCTGATCGAGGGCGTCGCGCATGTTCTCCCAGAGGGCCATGCCGTTGGGCTTGATGATCATACACCCACGAGCGGGCGAGTTTTCGGCCAGTTGGCCATTGCGGATGACGTCTTGGTACCACTGCGAGTAGTCTTCGTCGCGGGGCGTGACTGCTTCTGCCATAGTGTCGAAGGAGAGGAAAGCGATGGGAAACGAACGAACGGGAAAGGACGAGTGAAAGACCGCCCCCACATTATCTTGTGCTCAGGGTCGTCTTGTGCTCGGGGGCATTCCTTCACTCTCCCCTGCTTTGATCCGTCAAGATCAATATAGGATCCTCATTCTGCAGATATCAACGAATGCAACCGGTGTTCACGCCGATCGCATCTCGGACAACCGCGCCCCTCGCTGTCGTCACCCCTGTTTTCAGCTATAGCTACGGGTTCCGCTTCCCACCCCTCCTCCCGTTACTTTTACACTGGAGACGGCGGCCATAGCGTGTGAAGGATTGGGCACCCGCCCCCATTCTGGACTCTTTCCCGCAGGATGCGGCGAAAATCGGCAACTTTCGGGGCACTGGTGCGTATGGCTCTACCCCTACTACACTGATCTCTGTGCGCGGCTAGAGGTAGCCTGCTATGATGTACGCCAAACGACTTCTAAATTCCTCGCTGCAGCACGCCGGACTGTTGCTTGTTCTCGGCGTTTTGATCCTCGGCCTCACCGGCTGTTACACGCAGTTGAAGACCGTGGACACGGACCACCGGGCTCGTACCGGGCCTACGGAGACGGAAAAGCGGCAATATGCCGACGAGTACCGGCGCGAGTACCGCCGGGACGCTCGTCGACAGACCAAAACGCATCAGACTGCGAAGCACGAGTACAACTACCACTTCTACGACCGGGGGTGGACCTACAGTCGGTCGCACTACGATCCCTTCTTCCATGACCCCTGGTTCCACGCCCCCTGGGTTCACCGTCCATATGGCTCGCAGTTTTCCTTGTCCTTCCACTTCGGCTCTCCGTTCTTCTCCGCCCGACCATGGTATCACCGGCCGGGATATTACTCTGGATCCTTCTTTGGATATGGAAGTCCGTATCATGGCGGATACTACAGTTCCCACTTTATGCCCACCTACGGAGGCACATCGGTAACCGATCGCCGATCGGGGCGTCGGTCGGCAAACGTAGGTCGTTCCCCTGCAGCCGGTGACGAAAGTGGTACCCGAGGTGACCACATCAACCGTTCGTCACGGGCCAAACGGGCACAGACCCGGCAGTCCAGCGCCACCGTATCACGAAGCGCCGGACGCCGTGGACGCATTGGACGGAGTGCCGATGACCGCTCGTCTTCGGCGACCCGCAGTGGGCGAGCACCCCGATCCTCCCGTGTTGGCCGGCGGGCAGCGGACCGCCAGTCCGCCCGGTCGTCGAACCGAGAACGGCGCACGCGGCGGAACCGCACCCCACGGCGATCCCGGGCCGACCGCTCGTCACGCTCGGAGCGATCCTCTCGAGCCGAGCGGTCCCGATCGAACAAGGCTCAGCGTTCCCGGGCTCGCTCCTCCTCTCGAGACAACCGTCGAAGAGCGCGCCCTCGTTCATCACGATCGTCACGGTCGGATCGAGGACAGTCGCGCGGATCGCGGAACTCTCGGGACAGTGACGATAGAGGCTCCCGCGATCGCGACGATTCGTAACCTCCGACGTGGCCTCTAGGCGGTTCTCATGCAGCATCTGAAAGGCCCGTGCGGTTTCGCTCGGGCCTTTCCTATGTCGCCGAGTCGTGCTCCTTTTACCTGTCCTGTGTGTTTTTATGCCATTCCCCCGTTCCGTCTCGTTTTGCTCACTGGTTGCCGGGCTCCTTTTCTTCGGAATGCCCGTCTCGGCAACTGCCCAGTCAGCCTCCGATGCTCTGTTCTTCGCTGAGCGGCTGCCCGGCACCGGATCTCGGTTGAGTGCCCTTGCTGGCGCGAGCGGGGCCGGAGTGGGAGACTACGGCGCCCTCTACTCGAATCCGGCGGGCCTCGCCTACCTCAACTCCTCAGAACTCTCTGGTACCTTGCGCTCTACCCTCACAAACAATGAAGCCTCGTATACCACCTCCTTCGGCGATCCCGCCCGTCCTACCACCACGGTCAACGACCAGAGCCGCACCAGCTACAGCCTTGGCAACACAGCCCTCATCTACAAGGTCCCCACAGAGCGGGGCTCGCTGGTGCTGGGGGCGGCCCTCAACGAAACACGCTCGTTTGGCCGAGGACTGAACTTCCAAAATCGAAATCAACTCAGCTCGATCTCAGACTTTTTTCTCCCGCTCAACGACGAGGTGAGCGTCCAGCAGTTTCCAGCTGGGGAAAGCCCAGAGGAGCTGTTTTACGGACAGGAACGAATCACTACCGAAAATAGCGACTATCTGTTAGATTTCGACCCGAACGGGGATGGCCGCATTGAGCGTCCGCTCTCGTACGCGGCCTTCCGAACCTTTGGCATTGACTTTTATCCTTCACTGTACGAATCGGGGGCAGAGGAATCGGCGGCCTTCCTCCCCGTCGTAGTCGAGGGGACGCAGTTTCGGCAGGCCGGGGACATCTCCGAGTCCGGAACGCTGCGGGAAATGAGTTTCGGGGGAGCCTTCGAGGGGGCTCCAGACGTGATGTTTGGCATCTCCGCCAATGTTACGTTCGGACAGTACGAATACCAGGACGTCCTCGAAGAGGTCGACGACCAAAACGAAAACGACGGAACGAACGGCACAACCGACTTTGACCGCCTGCGCCTGACCCGAACGTTGAGGTCGGACTTATCAGGGTTCGGAATTCGGGGCGGCCTCTCCATCGACACCGACCCGGTTCGGCTTGGAGTCACGGTGGAATCGCCCACCTGGTACTCCGTCAGTGAAACCACCGACCTTCAACTTCTGACTCTCTTCGACAACGGCGACCGTTTCGTATACGGCGACGATTCGTCCGAAGACGCCGGACGCAGAAATCCCGAGTACACGCTCAGGACGCCCTGGCGCTTCGGAGCGGGCGTTTCGGGCGAGGTGGGCTCCCTGAAGCTCCTCTTCGACGCAATCGTTGTAGACTGGACAACAATGACGCTTAATATCTCCAACGGACGCACAATCGGCACGGAGCTCGACGCCAAAAACATTTTCGAAGAGACCTTCAGTCCCGTCATCAATACCCGACTGGGGGCAGAGTACACCACCGATCCTCTCACAGTACGACTTGGCTTTGCCTATCAGCCCGCCCCCGCTTCCTTCAACGACATTCAAGACGAGCAACGCATCGCTCAGTTAAACCTTCAGGGCGCCGACGAAGTTGGGCAACGAGAACGCTACTACGGCACCGCTGGCCTCGGGTATCAGATCAGCAATCAACTCGCCCTCGACCTTAGCTGGATGCTGGAGCGATTCCGGGACCGCACGCTCCCCTACGAGTCCCCAAACGCATCCTTCGTCAATGAGACGATCACGCGCAATCGAGTTCAGTTCGGCCTTCGATATTCGTTTTAGCCGGGTCGTCGGCTCCTCTCATTTCCCTGCCCCGGACTCTTCAGCGTTCTGCCGCTCGTTAAGGAGGCGGTGGTACTCTTGAGCGGCACGGTTGTGCTCCTGCAGCGTGCGACTGAAGGTGTGCCCGCCAGTGCTGTCGGCTGCGAAGTAGAAGTACTCGTGCTGCTCGGGAAACGCCGTGGCGCGGAGACTCGACGAAGAGGGGTTCGCAATGGGACCCGGCGGTAGTCCCCGAATCTGGTAGGTATTGTACGGATGATCGATCTCGAGATGCCGATTGAGCACCCGCGTCACACGCCCCTCACCGGTGTCCATCAACGCGTACTGCACAGTGGGATCGGCCTGCAGGGGCCACCCCTGATCAAGCCGGTTCAGGTAGACCCCGGCAATCGTCGGCTTTTCTTCGTCGAAAAGCGCCTCCTTCTCCACAATAGAGGCGAGCGTTACCACCTCCCGCTTCGACAAGCCGAGGCTGTCGGCGCCCGCAGCGAGTTCGCGCTCGTAGAACCGGTCAAATGCACGCTTGACGCGGCGCACGACGGTCTCGGGGGGCGTCTGCCAGTAGAACTCGTACGACTCGGGAAGCATGTATCCGAAGAGCCGGTCGGGAACAGTTCCCAGCTCGCGGGCAAGAGTCGAGTCGCGGAGGGTTGTGCGGAAGGCGTCGGCGTCTCGTTCGAGGGTTGTGCTTAGCGCGCGGGCCAGTCCCTCGACCCGTGTGCCAGGCGGAACCATCACCCGCAGTGGATCCTGCAGGCCCCGCCGCAACCGGTCGAGAAGGTGATAGTTGGAACTGTGGGACGCAATACGGTAGTGGCCCGTCTTGATTTGCTGTCCCCAGCCGGTGGCCTCCGCCACGAAGCGGAACGTGGTGGGGGCGGCCAGAATGCCCGCCCGGTTGAGCGAGTCAATGGTCGCGTCGAGGGATGCGTCGCGCGGAATGAAAATGCTGCGCGGCGCATCGTACGGAGTGGTATTGGGGCCAAAAACAAGTGCTCCCCCCATACCGGCGATGCCCCCCCCAAAGAACAGGAGGACGGCTGCCAAACCGAAAAATCGACGCGAATGCATGAGCGGGACGAACCGAGAAAAAAATCAATTGACAAACAACACCGAAACGACCTCCTCAATCCGGGGCGAGTGTCCACTTTCCCTTCAATGCGTGTGACACTCCAACGCTACAGCTGGAGATTGGAATCCACGTCCAGGGTCGAGGAGCTCCCATATCCGGCCGCGAGGCGACGCGCTCCGGCCTGGGCGATCATGGCGGCGTTGTCCATGCAGTACGCCAGGTCGGGCACGAACACCTCAACACCTTCCTCTCTTCCGAAGGCCTCTACGCGCTGGCGCAACGACGAGTTGGCCGCTACTCCCCCGACGACGGCTACGTGCTCGGCCCCCGTCTCGTCCGCTGCGCGCATCACGGCATCGACGAGCACGTCCACCACTGCAGCCTGCACCGACGCACACAGATCGCCGAGATGCGCGTCGAGAAGGTGCTCCCGCTCGTCGTCCGACCGGTCGCGCAGGTAGTAGAGCACCGAGGTCTTAAGCCCACTGAACGAAAAATCGAAGCCCTCGAGTCGGGACCGAGGGAAATCATGGAAGCTGGGATCGCTCCCCTGGGCGTGGCGGTCGATGGCCGGGCCTCCCGGGTAGCCGAGGCCGAACAGCTGGGCCACCTTGTCGAACGCCTCCCCGGCCGCGTCGTCGCGGGTCCGCCCGAGCACCTCATGTTGAAAGTCGTCGTCAACGTACACGAGTTCCGTGTGCCCTCCGGACACGACGAGGCATAGAAAAGGACGCCCGGGACGTGGAGGATCCAAATCAGCCGAATAGACGTGCCCCTCCAGGTGATTTACCCCAATAAGCGGCATGTCGAGGCTGCGCGCGAACGCCTTTGCAAAGCTGAGCCCCACCAGGAGCGAGCCGGGAAGGCCCGGCCCGTGGGTGACGGTCACGGCATCGAGCGCATCGGCGTCCACTGAGGCGTCGGTGAGCGCCCTTTGGACGACCGGGACGATGAGCCGTTGATGGTTGCGCGAAGCAAGCTCCGGCACAACGCCCCCGTACGCTTCGTGGAGGTCGGCCTGGGAGGAGACGACGTTCGATCGGACCGTGCCGTCGCCCCACACGGCCGCAGCCGTATCGTCACACGAGGTTTCGACGCCGAGTACAAGCATGATTCCGTCTTCAAATCAACGTGTCGGGCTCTGGAGAACTGCCTCCGGTAGACAGCCAATCTCCTTTAACATGTCAATCTCTCACTGGAGCGTCTCTTCATCGGAAGAGGGGCTCTTCCCACGAACAGCGCGTCTCTTTGGGGGGCTCTCGTTCCGCGATTCGCCGGTCGAGGGAGGAGCAAAGCACCAGCGATCAACCAGATCCGGGAGTCTCGGCGGCTTTCAGTCGGACCTTCCCACGAAGCACCTCGTGCTTGGATCCGGAGCCTGGATGAAGTGCGAACAAACCGACCACTCTGGGGTATGAAGACTGCAGTATCTACCGGCTCTTTCTTTACTCCCGTTTTGTATCCCGACGAACGAGATTCTCATGCGCACGATTCTGCCCCTCTTGTGTCTCGTATTTATGCTGAGTGTCACGGCTCCGGCCCACGCCCAGCTCCGTGAAACGGCCCAGCAGAACTCTTCGGTGGTCACGAAGCTGTACGATACCGGCTCCAGCGCAACCAACGCCCTCGGCAACCTTTTCGGCGCCGAGGACTTCCGCATGGGACATAGCTATCAGATGTCCTTTTCCTCGTTCGGTGGGAATGCCACCTCAATGGGCATGTACACCAACTCGATGATGTGGCAGTTCAATTCCGACTTGGCCGCCCGAGTCGACGTGGGCGTCGCGCATCCGCTTGCCAACGATGGTGCCTTCGGCAACCAGGAGACGAAGGTGTTCCTTCGCAACGCCGAAGTGGCCTACAGCCCCTCCGACAACATGAAGGTTCACTTTCAGGTCCAGCAGAGTCCCTACGGGCGTTACGCGAACCCGTACGGCATGTATCGTCAACGCGGCTTCTCTCCCACTGGCACTCTCTTTCCGAATTAAGCTGTGCTCCTCACTCAGGCGTCGATTGGCAGTCGCGGAGCACGGCGGGACGCCCGTCACAGATTCGTGCCTGCCCAATCGGCCTTTTCGTTTCGGCGCCTATGGCTTCGTGGTCCTCTCGTCTCACCAATGGACTGCTAAACGTCGCACTCGCGATCGGGGGACTGAGCGTGCTGGTGCTCCTGTACGCGCTTGCTACGCGCACCCTCTTCACCGGCCCGAGTCCTGAGCGTCCGGCGTCCGACTCCTCCGAGCTCGTCGGCTCCATCATTCAGGTTGAGGTGCGCAACGGGGCAGGGGTCGATCACTTGGCCGAGCGCACTACGCAGTACCTCCGAGATCGGGGCTTCGACGTGGTGGAGGTGGGCAACCACTCCTCCTTCGATCAGAAGCGATCGGTGGTCATCGACCGGATTGGCAATCGGGAGGCGGCCCGGACCGTGGCCGAAGCCCTCGGCATTCCCCCGAAGCGGGTACGGCAGGAAATTCGGCGCCAGTACTACCTCGATGCCTCTGTCATCCTCGGACACGACTACGAGCATCTTCGTCCGTTTCAGGAGGCCCCGTAGCCTCCTGTTTCTGGATCTCCTTTTCCCCTCATCACTCCCTACACCAATGTCCTGACCATATGGCTTCCCCCAACCAGACCTCCTCCGCAGACCCTTCCCTTCGCCGGACTCCCGACAATCCCAGTCCCGTAATCGCGGCGCGCGCTGTAGACGCCATGGCCGACAAACGAGCCTCGGACATTACGGTCATCGACCTTCGGGACGTCAGCAACATGGCTGACTTCTTCGTCCTCGCCACTGGGGAGTCGGACCTTCAAGTTAAAGCCATTGCCAACGGTGTCATGGATCAGATCGAGGAGGTCTGCGGGGAGCAACCCTGGAAGCGAGAGGGGATGGACCACCTCCGGTGGGTCGTGCTCGACTACGTGAACGTCGTCATTCACATCTTTCTGCCCAACAAGCGTGAGCACTATCGGATTGACCGCCTCTGGGGCGAGGCTGACTCCGAAATCGTGCCCGAAGACGGCGATGCCTCGGACCTCGATCTGTTGCAGGAAAATCTTCAGCAATCGCCGGATGCGGCGTAATTTCTTTCACTCGTGCACGACTGCTCCTCAATGACACGTGTCTTCGTTGGACTCGGTGCCCTAGCGGCCGGGATTGCCGTGGCGCTCGGGGCATTCGGCGCCCACGGCCTCGAAGGCCGGGTGTCGCCGGATCGGTTGGAGACGTTCCGGACAGGCGTGCGGTACCAGATGTGGCACGCCCTGGCGCTCCTCTTCATAGGCTGGGCCGCGGCGCAGGGATGGGGGGCGCTCCTCCACTGGGCCGGCTATTGCTTCCTGGGTGGCATCGTGATCTTCTCGGGCACCCTGTACCTGCTCGTCCTTACGGACACGGGCTGGCTCGGCGCGATCACGCCGCTCGGGGGCGTGGCCTTCATCGTGGGCTGGATATTGCTGGCGTGGGGCGCCGTCACGGGCGCGTAAGGGGGAAGCATGAATGGTTGGAGGTGTAGGAAGGTAGGAAGCACCCGTCCCCCCGCTGATCTTCCAAGACTTCCACCCATCCACCCGTCCAGCCCTCCATACGTAGTCACAGTTCTTCGTCCTCAAACAGGACGGTGACGCTCGGAAGCAGGTTGTGCTCGCGGGCCAGTTCAAGCAGGGTCCGGGCCGCCTCCTCCGGCACCTCGTAGCGCCCCTGCACGGTGCTATCAACGGCCAGGGCGTACGCCACGTCCGTGTCGTCCTCCAGCTTGGGAGACTCTTCCCAGGCCGTTGCTTCCTCCACCAGATACGAGCCGTCGTGGGGCATGAAGGACGCAAGATACAGCTCCCGCTCCGTCTCCGGATCGATGAGGCTCACACTGCCCACGAGGCCGTACTCCAGGTCGTAGAACAGCGATTCGGCAAGAAGACGGGTCGTGAAGTTCGCGAGATCAAACACCGGCATAATGCAGCCCTGAGGAATCGAAGGAGACAGAAATCGATACGAGTCGACGTGTAGGGTAGCCACCGCCCCCGACCTTATCAACTCCATGGACCGCGAGGCTCGGGGCTGCCGCTTGACGTTGTTTGCCTTCAAACTGACGTTGCGATGGACATTTACTGCCCCAAGTGCGAATGGGAACCGCCCGCCAGTGCACAATGGACCTGTGAGTGTGGTCATTCCTGGCATACGTTCGACACGCAGGGCCAGTGCCCAGAGTGCGGCAAGGTGTGGCGCGAGACCCAGTGCCATAAGTGCCATGCCTGGTCGCCGCACCACGACTGGTATCACGACCTGCCCCCCGTAGACGTGGACGAGATTGCGGAGGGAGAAGAGGCCGTCCCCGAATGACTACGGCGGTCCTTGCGCCGAAACGAGGTCCGCTTCAGTCACGTCCCGAAGAAAGTCCTGGGCGTCTACCCCCCGCAGCTCCGTTACCTTCGCCCCGAACAGGTCGGCAACGTGCCTGACGACGGGGGGGCGCACCGTGTCCACGTCCATCGGGGCGTCGGCTTCCTCCGCCAGCGAGGTGACGCCGCGGTCGGCAATGCCGCAGGGCACGATGTGGTCGAAGTAATCGAGATCGGTGGTCACGTTAAGGGCAAAGCCATGCATGGTTACCCAGCGGCTGCAGCGCACGCCCATCGCGCAGATCTTGCGCTCCAGTCCCCGTTCGTCCGGCCCGATCCACACGCCGGTGCGCCCGTCCACCCGTGTGCCCGTCACGTCGTACTCCGCGCAGGTGCGGATGATGATCTCTTCGAGCGTGCGCAGGTACCGACCCAGGTCGGTAAAGAAGCGGTCGAGGTCGAACAGGGGGTAGCCCACGAGCTGGCCCGGGCCGTGGTAGGTGAGGTCGCCCCCGCGGCCGACGCGGTGGAAGGTGACCCCGAGCGCGTCGAGCCGTTCCTCAGACACAAGCAGATTCTCGAGGTCCCCGCTCTTGCCGAGGGTGTAGACGGGGGAATGCTCTAGCAGAAGCAGCACGTGGGGCCTCGGCTCCGATGGCTCCGCCCGTTTGGCCGCGATGAGACGCTCCTGCACCTGCTCCTGCAGGGTCCACGCCGGCTCGTAGGGGACGCGCCCGAGGTGACACACCACAATTTCGTTCTGCTCGGAGGCCGACATATCTGAGAACAGTCCGGTATGCAAGAAGGCCATTAGACTGTACCCGCAGCCCCTCGCCTAGTTTTGCGTGATGTTGACCCGGACGTTAAAGCCCCCATTGATCCGGGTGTAAGACGGCTGTCGATTGTCGCCGTTGAAGCGTTCGTATTCGACAAGGAGGTCCGCCGTCACCTGATCGCTGAGCTTGTAGGTGAACTCGGGGCTCATCTTGATACGCGAGGTCTGTTTTCGTACCGTCACGTAATCGTTCGTCGGGTCCAAAATCTGCGACGGATCGAGAGATGAATTGCTCGACTGGACTTCCGTGAGCGCTCCTCGGAGGTTATAACTTCGCTCGTCGTTGACCGATCGGGAGATCGTAAGCGAGAACTGAACCTGATTTTCAAGGCGCCCGAGTCCGAAGAATGGGATGCGGAGTCCACGCTTCCGGTAAGAGATGCTTCCGGATAGCTGGGTGGTCGTCACTTCCTCCACCTTCAGGTTGGCGGTTCGCAGAAACGTTTCGACCTGCCGGTTCCACTTGAAGCTTGTATCCAGATTCCCAGGCCAGGTGATGTCTACTCCGACAAGGGGCTGAAACCGTTCGCTGACCCGGGCCGACCCAAACTTGAAGTCCGGATTTCGGAATCTCCCCTGGTTCAGCGGGGCTTCCTCCGGATCCCCCGCCTTCGAGTCGGATGAGTAGCTCGATCGGTATTCCGCGTTGTAGCCGTGTTGAAGCGAGGCACTCTCCACGACGCGGCCGAGAAAAGGCCAGTCGGACAATCCCGAATAGCGAACGTTCCAGCCGGGCAGGGGAAAGGGAGCAAAATCGTGCGCCCCGATGCTGCCGAAGCCCGTCAGGTATGACCCCCGAAAATCATCCGTGACGGACGCATTGGTGAGCGCCACCGCCCCCGCGGACCGCACTCCGTCGGAACCGTCCCCCTCCTTCTGGGAAATTCGATCTCTCTGTCCCTCTATCATCGAGACAATGGACCCGAACCCCCACACCGACGCTGAGTTTTCTCCGCTCTCGGTCGTAAACTGCTCCACGGCGTCCCCGTCGCCTTCGGTCCGCTGCGTCCGAAAGGTCACGTCGGTTTGCGTCTGCCATTGCACGTTCCAGCTCAGATCGATCTGAAAGGTCTGACTCGGACTCAGGGCTGTGCGGCCCTCGAACCGGTGGCTGTTGCTGAGCGCGTCGGACACCTGGAATCGCTCCAGCAATACACGATTCTGGGTGGAAATTGAGCGGCGAAACCCGAGGCGGTAGCCCACGGACGGTCCCTCCCCCTGCACTGCATCGAACAAACGATACTTTGCCTTCACGTCCGCCGAATCCGCAGTGAGAGTTCCCACGTTGGAAGAGCGCGCGCTCCAGTCGCCGCTGTAATTGACGCTGAAATCGCTGACGTCGAGGACCATGAGGGCAAGTCCCCGCAGTATTCCTGCCGGATTGGGCAGGGGCACGTCCTCCCAGCTCAGACCGCCGTCTCCGTCCCCGTTATTGTTCCCGTCCCCCTCCTCGTTTCCATTGGTCTCCTCGGATGACCGATCCCTTCCCTGGCTCCCATTTTGTTCGTCTTGACCGGACTGGCGCTGGGCCTCTTTCAGTCGCTCGAAAAATCCGAACCGTCTCCAGATGTTGTTGGGACGCAGGGTGATCCCCGTGCGAGCAGTAAGAGAATTGTTCACCCCAGCCCCGCGGAGACTTCCCTTCGATCCGTTCGACCACTGGAACGACGACTGGTAAGAGATGTCCTGCAGGTCGATCCAGTCGAGCCATTCCCGATCGGTCCATCCCGTACTCAGGGTGGCCGAAAACCGCTGCGAGTAGTCACTGGTGCGCGGGCTCATCCCTCCCACGAGCAGGTCTCGGAAGACCTTGAGCTCTGATCGACGAGAGAGCCGATCCTCAAAAAACACTCTCTTCCCCTCATCACTCTCCGTAAGGCCACTATCACCGAGGCCGTAGTCGTCCAACCGTCCGAAAAAGTTTTCAGTGCTGTCGGGATGAATGCCGATGTCCGTGAGCACCTGATTGGGAACGTCGTCCCCTCTGATGATGACGTTCGTTTGGATCCGCGAGGAGATGTCGTCGAAATTCTGGCGCGTGTTGGTGTCGAAGCTGAGACTCAGGAACTGGAAGGGATCGTACTGGAGGCTGAAGTTGCGACGGTGGTTAAACCGTTGCTGTTCTCGGAGGGGAAAGGCCACCCGGTAAGGGCGGTCTCCGTTGTCTTGTTGCCCCGACGGACGACTCTGGGTCGTCCGGGCATTTCGCTCAGCGCTCGTCGAAAAGGAGAGGGAACGCGGCACATAGTTGAACGAGAGATCAGAAAGCGTTCCAAGAACTGCAGCGTCCGGCAAAAATCCAAAGGGCTGGATGGTCCGGGTTCGGCCAAAGTCGAGCTGGTACTGGAAGTCCCCCGACCAGCTCCACTTGTCGTTGAGTTGACGCTGGGGATTGCGCTGCGTCCGGTCAAGGTACGAGAAATTCAACGACATCCCGTCGACAGTCTTCTGCAGCCACCACGAGTCGGAGCCCTGCTTCGAGATGTCCGCCGTCATCGTGCGGCGCAGGCTGCGTGTCTCGGCCGCCGTGCGCACGCTATCTTTCAGCAGACGGCGAATTTCGCTGCCGGATTGGCCCCCGTACTGATCCCTAAACCGAGTTTCCAGGCTGTCGTCGGGCACGGCGTCGAACTGCTTCACCACGCTGCTCACCGCCACGTCGCCGCGGTTGGGGTCGAAGCGTGGAATCGTGCGGCTCGACTGCACCTGCATGGTCAGCGGGAACCGCCACCCCTGCCCCTCAGGCAAAAACGAATCGAGACTGAGTTCGGCGCGAACGTTCCAACTCCTACTGCGGGACTGTTGTCGCTCGTTCAGGGTGCTCGACAGCGAGCCAAATCCATCTGTTCGACGCTGAAAGCTTCCTTTCAACGAGACAAAGTCGGCCAGGTCGAGAGTGGCATTGGCATTGGCCGCCCACCCTTTTTTCTCGTCGAAGCCGCTCACTCGAAGCTCATTCATCCAGACCTCGAAGTCCTCCAACACAGGCGCATTCCCCTCGGGATTGCCGTCATGCCGCACGCCGACGACGATCGATTGCACGTTCTGCAGGGACGGCGTCCCCCGCACCCTGAGCACTGTTCCCGGGGGAGCAAAGGCACTAAGGTTTAGATCTATTCCTTCCTGATCGCTCGAAAATGTCTCGTCCGGTGGCACGGGGCTCTGGTCACGGAGAAGCTTGAGACGGTTGAGGCGTTCGAGCACCAGGTTCATCTCGTACTCCTCGGGCCAGAGATTCTGGGACCCACTTGCATTGGGGACATCTCCCGGCTTGAGCCTCTGCTCGTACTCGTAGTAATCGCCCGTCTCGCTGGAGCCAAAGCGCACGAACAGCCGCAGATTTTCGCTGAGCCTCGTTTTGACTTGGGAGCTGCTCGAGGCTCCGTGCAGGTGGGTGTACATCCGCAGATTCGAGTACTTAAGCAGGTCGAGCCCCTGCCCGAACGTCTTAAAGACCCCCCGCTGCCGACCGGGCTCCAGTTGGTCTACACTCATCAGGAGGGCCTGCTCGCGGCTCCGCTGTTGGACGCCGCGGGAGGTGCGATTTCGGCCCACGACAGCCCCGGCAGGAGGCTCGTAGCTCAGGTCCTCTTCGTTGTTGATGCTGGCGACCCGGAGCTCGCCCGACCCCGCATCGAGCAGGCTGTCGTCTTCTACGGGCTGCTGGGCCACCGACTCCGAGGCGCGCCACTGGCTGCCCACGAGCTCCAGGGACGCAAACCGCATCGTAACGGGGGCCTCGTGTCCGCTCGTCCACAGGCGGACGGACTTGATGTCGTCGAAGTTTTCGATGTTGCCCACCTTGCGCGTAAACGCCTCCACCGGAATGCGGACCTTGTACCAGTCTTTATTCTGTCCCACCTTGCTCACCACGTA
>CAYRPX010000054.1:0-14141 GCA_964426195.1 uncultured Salinivenus sp. | reverse complement strand
TCCTCGTGGGCACCGACGCGGCGATGGACGAGACGTTCGGCAGCACGTGCCACGGGGCCGGGCGCCAGATGAGCCGCCGTCAGGCCCGCAAGACGGCGGGCAACCGCAACGTGACCGCCGAGCTGGCCAACGAGGGCATCATCGTGCGCGGGGAGAGCAGCCGCACGGTCCGCGAGGAAATCTCGGCGGCCTACAAGGACGTGGCCGACGTGGTGGAGGCCGTGGAGGGGGCTGGGCTTTCGAAGAAGGTGGCGCAGCTTCGCCCCCTCGGCGTCATCAAGGGGTAACAGTCTCGGAGGCCCGTTCGTACGTCGGATCCCCTTTGGGTTCTCATTTCGTCTTCTCTCTCGCCCGCCCTTCGTTCTATGCGATACGCTTCGCTCCTCCTCGGTGTCCACGTTCCGTCAGTATGGCCCCGATGGGGAGTGGTTTCCGGAGGGCCGCGGCGTGGAGCCCGACATCCGCGTGGAAAGCACCCCGCAGCCCCTCGCCCGCGGCGAGGACCCGCAGCTCCGGCGCGCCATCGAGGAGATGCAGCGGGCCCTGGAAGACTACACGCCCGTCCAGCCCGAGCGCCCACCGTATGAGGACCGCACGCCGTCCGGGGGCAATAACTGAGAGTCTCTAAAACCGCAGAGCCTCGACGAGACCGAGAAATTGCCGTTCCACCGTCTCGAGACCGGGCCCGTTTGACGCAGACGCGGGCCCACCGGGGCAGAACGATCCCATTCGAAGATTAACTGCCATTGTACGGCAGACGAACGACGGCACTTGTTCCTTCGCCCTCCCCGTCGCTTTCCAGCCAGATCGCCCCATCGTGGAGGCGCACGAGCTTGCGAGCAATCGTCAGCCCGAGTCCCAACCCCTTCTGGGTCCGCGTCAGCGCATCCTCGACCTGGTAAAACTCGTCGAATACCCGATCTAACTCTTCCTCGGCAATGCCAATTCCCGTATCGTGAACAGCCACTTCCACCGTATCGTCGCGGGGAGTAAGCTTCACCGTGATTTTCCCATCCGTCGGGGTAAACCGAATGGCATTATCGAGGAGGTTTGCAATGACGCGCTGAGTGCGTTCGGAGTCTACCCGCGCCCGAACCGGCTCGTCGGGGACATCGACAGTAATGGACGGGTAGTCAGACCGGTCTGCAGTCACCTCGGAGCAGGCCGCCTGAATCAGGTCCTGTAATTTTACGGACTGCTTGTCGAGCTGCGCCTCCCCGCTCCGCAGCATCACCATCTGCGTCATCGTCTCAATGACGGTCTTCATCCGGCCAGCGGCGTCGAGAATGGAGTCTACGTGAGGCTTCAACTCCGGGTCAACTTCCCCTTCCAACGTGTTCGCAAACCCCAAGATGCCGGACAGCGGCGTGCGGAGTTCGTGGGAGGCCAGCGCCATAAAGTCGCTCTTGAGCTCATCGAGCTTGCTTAGCTGCGCGTTGGCCTCCTCCAGAGCTTCCAACTGCCGCGCATTGCGGATTGCAACGGCCGCCTGCGACGCAATCACCGACAGCACCGACACGTCGCTCTCCGTAAAGAGCCCCTCCCGCTTGTTGAGTCCCTCCAGCACCCCAATTGGCTCATCCTCGATACGCAGCGGCACGCCTACGAGGCTCTTCGGCGCAAAGCCCACCTCCTCCCCCACCGAATCGAAGTGCTCCTCATCCTGCGCCACATTGTTGACGACGACGGGCTCGTTCTCCGCAAAAATGCGCCCGGCGATGCTATCGTCCAGCGGCACCGGAATTTCGGCAAGCTGCTCGGGATCCGATCCGGTAGCGGCCGCAAACTCCAGGCTCTCGGACGCCCCATTGTACAACAGGATGGACGCGGCGGAGCAATCGAGCACGTCGGCAGCGGTCTCGATGATAAACCCCAGCAGGGCGTCCAGGTCACGCATCCGGTTCAGTCGCAAATTAATCTCAAAGAGCGACTGCGCTCGCCGAACGGCCTCTTCGAGAAAGTCGGTCGTCTCGGTAATCTCTGGAGTGCCCATATCGGCCATGCGACCCTTGGAAGACCTGAAAAGACTTTTCGCACTGATCCAATTTGACCCGCGAGGGGAAGACACTCCACCGAGGACAACGCTCGACGTTCCCGCTCTCAAAACCCTCTACAGTGCATCCCCAATTAGGCACCGCCTTCCTGCGTAGAAGGGCATCGGAACTCATGGTCCTCCCTTTCGACAAACCGAAGGAGCTCTTCGTGGGAGACGGCCCCTTCCGTCCCAACGAGACTCCTGGTTTTCTAATATCCCTCTGCCTCTAGATCAGCGACAGACGAGATCGACACGCGTTGAAGGGACACTTCGATGGAGCCATCGTCCCCAAGGATAACGCGCCGGAACCCCGGATCGGCTTCATCGACACGGAATTCCTCGGACCCAGGGGCGAACTGGAAGCACGTTGACGGACATCCGTAGAGTTGGGTTTTTCCCCATTGTGCTTCAACCTGCTGGTGTACATGACCGAACAGTACGAGCCGGACCTGCGGATGGGCCTCCACGATTTGCCGAAAGGCCTCGGGCTCGCGCAGATTGATGGGATCCAGCCAGGCCGACCCCACGGGAACCGGAGAATGGTGCATGGCAATGAGTGTGGGGGTGTCCGAGTGGGACGACAGGGACTCGTCCAAGAACTCGAGCTCGTTTGTGGACAACCGACCGTAAGTCTCGTCGGGAACCGCCGTGTTGAGCATCACCATTCGCCATGCGCCGGCCGAAAACGCTCGATCTGCTCGAAACGGAGACCCATCGAGCAATTGATTCATGACGGCAGGCCGATCGTGATTCCCGGGCACCCAGTAGCAGGACGTTTTCAGCGGGGCCACGAGGTCCCGCACTGCCTCATACGCAGCCGGGGTTCCGTCCTGTGAAAGATCGCCTGTCAACAGCGCGAGGTCCCACGAATGTGCACTCGCCTCCGCCACCACCTCTCGGAATGTGATGTGTGGGGAAACCCCAAGGAACGTATCCCCAGGATCTGCGAGGAGGTGCATGTCCGTGAAATGAAGAAGCTCAACCGGCATGGGAAGGGAATTGTAGGGGTACAATGAACGTCACGTTCGTCTGTGCTCTTTTTATCCCGTCGGCCGCACGAGGAAGCATTCCTGAAGTCTAAATGCTCGAACAGGCCCTTCACGAGGAGAACCGTCCTCCTTCCCTCATAGCGGAGCCCTCTTTTTTAACTGCGCAAAGACTGTACCAGAGTGGCACAACCCCGATTGGATTCTGTCTCAAGCCCGAGGATGATCCAGAATGATCTCCCACGGTGTCAAGCCTCAATGTGAACCTCAATCCAATCTCAAATCCTCATGCTAGTCGTTTCGAACAAAGTCGAGACTCGGCGGAGCGACTGAGGCAGTACACCCCTTCGAAACGAGCAATCCAGCTGGAGGAAATTTCTCGACTTCGCCCCGACGCCGACCGCCGTCGGCAAAGGAAGCAGCCCTCAGGCTGTACTCGGAATGACCACCGGAAATCGGGATTTAAGGTCGTGTGTTGAGTTCAAAATCAGGATTGGCGCTGTACTCGTTGGGATGTCCAAAAACGAATCGTAAAGGAGGAGGAACGGAGAACGGGGCGTCACGGATCGGTTGAATCGTTCTGACTCCAAGAGCATTCTGCTAGTAAAAACTCTGCTTTCTCACGAAAAAACCAGCACCTGCCACGCCGCAAATCTTTTGAGTTTTCGAAACTGAGATCCGAAAGTCCAGTTCTTCAAGTCACTTCGGAATAGAGCTGAACCGGTACTGCTGGATCAATGCCGTTGCCTCAGTGAACACAACCTTGGCCGAACTCGCTACTGGAATGGCCAGCACAACACCTAATAGACCGAAAAACTGGGCCGCCACCCAGAGGGCAAGCAAAACCTCGAGGGGATGGAGGTTCACGGCCTTGCCAAAAACAACCGGAACGACGAGGGCCTCGTCCAGAAGTTGAATGGCGAGAATGCCAAGTAGAACAAGCCCGGCCATCTGGGCCGAACCGGTACTCGCCAGTTGAACCAGCACGACGACCGTTCCTCCGATCAGGGGGCCGAAGTACGGGATGAAGTTTGTGAGGCCGATCAAAAGCCCTAGAAGGATAAACGAGGGCACATTGAGAAGCCACAGAACTCCAATCGCAAGTCCGCTCATGATTGTATTTTGCACCACAATCCCCCGAAGATAATTTCCGAGTCGGAGGTCGATTTTATGAAGAACCTCCAGGCTGAACTCAAAGTACCGGTTCGGGACGATCCGAATCAGACCGCGTTTGATTTGAGGCCCATCTCGGAGGAGAAACACGGCCAGAAATGGGACAACCACGGCATTCATCGCAAAACCAAGCACTCCCTGAACTCTGCTGAACAATTGGCTACCAAACTCCTGGCTGAGCTTTTCCCGCAGTTCCAGATTCACCGGATCACCTCCGAGCCAGGTTGAAAGGGCACTGAGTTGGTCTTCGAGGTAGCGGATCACATTCCAGACCTGTTCGGGCTGAACATTGGCCCGCAGGGTCTCGACCTGTCGCTCGACAATGGGCTTGACCCCCACCCCAATCCCGATCAGGCCGAACACGAGAAGGCCAAGTACGAGGAGGGTCGCCATCGTTCGGCCCATGTTCCCCTGGAACCGACGCACGAGAGGATCGAGCAGATAAGCGATAAGGCCCGCCCCCAGAAACAGTTGTGCGATGTCCCAGAGGAGATAGAGAAGAACCCCGACTCCTCCCAGAAAAAGAATTCCGCGGACCCGTCGGCGAAGGCCGGCGAGAAGGGCCGACATCGAAACGTCAGTCTTCGGCTCCGACATAGGAGAAGAGATATTCAAATGGGCATATTGAGGGCAGACGATCAAGCAACGAACGACCAACTAATGCTCGTCTACGTCCGCCGGCATTTGGGCAAGCCGTTCCCGAAGCTCTTGCACTTGCTCGTTGGTGTGGATGAGACGCTCACTGAGGACCTGTCCCATGCGAAGAAGAACCTGGACGCCAAGGGACGGATCTCGTTCTACGAGATCGAGCAGATCAGGCCGGAAAAGACCGTAGAGTACCGAGTCGGCACGCGAAATGGCCGTTGCCGATCGGGGCGTTTCATTTAGAAGGGCAAGCTCGCCGAAAAAGTCCCCGTCGGTGAGCTCCGCCAACGTATCCCCCGTCGGCTCGTACAAGATGTCAATCGTACCCTCCTGAATAATGTACATCCCGACTCCGGGATTGCCTTGATGGAAGAGAATCTCATCGGGGTCGTATTCACGCCGGTGCAAAATCGACTCGATGGCGGATAATTCTTTCCGCGACAGACCATCAAACAGTGGAATATTCTCAAGCAGCGCATGGACGGTCTTCTCGTCCTTCCGGCGAAAGATGTTGCCCCAAAAGCTGTCCATAAGCTGACCTAAGAGGGGTTAATTCGTCCCTCGTGGAATGAGATCTTTTTGATAAGTGTATTGCGCTCCCGGCACCTCCCCCCAAACATTCGAGGCCTCTCGTTCACGGCGTCTTGGCGACATGCCCACCGACTAAACAGACGCGGAACAGGCCGAGGACCCGGAAAGAGCGAGGATCCCAGCACGAGCCTGGTTGCCATCTGCCCGCTTAGCACATCCGTGATCCGATAATCTTCTCCATCTCCATGAAACAACTACGCTATACAGAAACGTTCTCAGACTCACAAAACCGTTAGAAAACTTACGGATCCATGTTTCCTCTACAGGCTGGGCACAACAGTGGGTCCGATCATCTAGGAAAAGCTCAGGCTACCGGCTATCGTTGACCCGACCCGGGAAGGCAGGGTTTCTATTCGCCTCCTGCTCCTCTCCGGAGCCCCATTGCTTGAATCCTGCACAATTAATAAAACAACACATCTCACAAACAGCCAAATCGACATGTCTCTCGGAAGGATACTTGGGCTCCTTGCCCTGTCCACAATTCTGTTCCTTTCCGTTTCCATGCAGAGTCTATACGGGCAGGATGGGGACATTACACTCCAACTCCAACTGAGTGACCCGGTGTCCCAGGCCCAAGTACTGAGCCTGTCCACACTCGGCGTGGACCGACGGGGCCAAGGTCAGAAACTTGGGACCCTGCTGATTCAGAACAACACCAGCGAGCTGCAGGAAGACCTCTACTTCTTCGTGAAGGTGGAGAACACGTCAAACGTGCTCGCTCGGTTGAATCAGGAGCAGGGGCAGCCGTTTTCGCTCGATCCCGGCCAGGTGGTCCGGACAAACAATAACAGTTTGCAAGAGGGCGTGCCCGGCATCCGGAATCCGACGTTCTCCGGAGGGCTCACCGGCCCCGGCGAGCAATTCGTCAATGACCTGGAAGGGACCTCCCGGCTCCCGAGTGATCAGTTTACCCTCACCGTGGAAATTTACCAGAACGGGAACCGGGGACGGGGCACGAAGGTGGCCTCGGCCTCGGCCACGGTCGGAACGAATTCGGTCTCTAAGGTGCGCGACATCTACATTAATCGCCCGGGCGGAGAAGTGGGAAGTGGTTTCGATGCGACAATCAATACGCAGCGCCCGATCTTCGATTGGGCGGGAGAAACAGGCCTGGACTACCGGCTCGTGGTCGTGAAGCGGGAGGGCACGGAGAGCCCGGAAACCCTGATTGAGGCCGCGGAGGACACCGGACCCATCATCGTGGACAACGTCAATCGCGACAACACGCTGCTCGAACACGAAATGGCCGATGTCCGACTCTCCAGCAACAGCTTCCAGTACCCCGCTTCGTCGGTGAAACAACTGGAACCGGGGGAAACCTACCTCTGGCGCGTCAACGCCCTCCTAACAACCGCGGACGGGGAACAACAGGTCGCCTCTGAGATCTGGCAGTTTTCCATTTCGGAATCCGGAGAGGAGCAGTCCCCGGAACTGTCCAAGGAAACGATCCAAACGCTCCGCAACGTAGTGGACGACGAGCAGCTGAGCTTCCTCCAGGGGGAAGACATGGAGCCAGTGTCGATTGTCATCGAGGGGCAAGAATATTCAGGCGCGGCGATGCGCCAGCAATTGAGACAATTTCTTGAACGGGCACAGGGTGGTGAAATCACAATTACTAATACCGAGGACTAATCCTACCCCTGTCGACCATGCATCTCTATACAAAGTATATCTTGATCGCAGTTCTCGGGGGGGGCTTATTCATCCCCGGCTCCCTCCAGGCCCAGACGCCCCAATCCGATAGCGAATCGAACACGGTTGAGCAAGGCACGCAGGCCGACGAGGGACGTCCCCTGGCCTTCGTTCGTCGATTCAAGCCGAAGGTCAACATCTTTAATCGGGCCTCCCAAAAGTATCTGAAGGCCGAACAGGGCGAAAAGCTCTTCAACGGAGATACGCTGGCCACCGGCGAAGACGGCTACGCCGCCGTCCAATTTATGGACAAGAGCCTGGCGAAGGTAAAACCCAGTTCCATCTTGTTGGTGAACGGGAGCGTGGATGATGCGACGCAAAGCACCTCGACCCGCATCTTGCTGAACGCGGGGGAGGTCCTCATGAACGTTAACGATGCTACCCGGAGCGACTTCGAGGTTGCCACGTCCTCTTCCGTAGCAACGGTGAAGGGCACCGAGTTCGGCTCTTCTGTGGAACCTACGGGAGAAAGCCTTCACTACGTATTCGAAGGGTCAATCACCGTGCTTGCCACAGAGTCGGGACAAACCGAAGACATTGGAAGTGGAAGGTTTGCGCGAGTGAGTGCGGACGGGCAGACGATTACGACCGGCGAGATGGACGAGGAGGACCAGCAACGCCGCCGCCAAGAATTTGAGGAGGCCGAACAGCAGAGGCAATCCAAGACCCTTGAGCTTCGCTTCCGCGACGAGAATGGCAACGTCCGCGAAGTCGAAATCGAGTACTACGAGAATGAGGACGAGCCAAACGAGAACGAATAGGGCCCCTCTTCAACGCCCGCTGGCATCCTTGAACCGCAGCGAGCGCTAGGGCAATCGCATGTTAAGCAAATCGCGACGGAAGGCCCCGGTGGCATTCTTCCGGAACCGGGTCTGTGGCGTCTGAAGACGGGTGCCTCGATCAGTTCGGTGCCGAGAATTTTAAGATGCAATCGCCCTGCAGCGAGCGCAGTAGACTTTCCTTCTTCCCGTCCGTTCTGTACCATAATGTCGTAGTATTGTAGGCCGTGCGTCTCCCGCACGTCACTCTCTTCGCAGGGAGTTACACAATCCATATGTTCGACGAGCCGAGGTGTGCACATGAAGTATTTCGCTCCATTTATAGGGCTCCTGCTGCTGGGACTTTCGGACAGCCGGGCGCAGAACCAGGTTCGCCACACTCCCCCAACAGTGCTGGAGCGCAATCAGCAGCACGAGCTTACGTTCGAGGTCCCCGGGATGCGCTCCGATGAGGCCCAGGAGGCCCTCCTGTTCTACCGATACAGTGGGGACACCTCCTACAAGCAAAGGGAGACGCAACTGCGGCAGGGCACATTTACGAGCCGCCTTTCGATTGACCAGGCAAACGCCTCCGGAGTCGAATACTATTTTCGAGTTCGGACCCGAGACGGCAACGAGCTTACCTACCCGGCTCAGGACGCAGCCTCCAATCCTGTGCAGGTAGAGGTGGTCGATCCAAGTACTGACCCGGACACGACGGCCTTGAATGAGCTGGCAGAACAAATTTCGCCATCGATTCTCTCCCCCAAACCCGACGCCGAGGTGACCCCGGACGAGGCCATCCTCGCCGTTACGTTTTTCTACGAAGACACGTCGATTGAACAGGGCCGCTTTCGCGTGTACCTCGACGGCCACGAGGTTACAGACAGCGCAGACGTGAGCAGCCACTTTGTTTCGTACCAATCGTCCCAAATCGGGCTCGGGGAGCACACCGCCCGGGTTACGTACCAAGGGAATGAGCAGCAATACCAGCTGGTCGAGTGGGGGTTCACGGTAGCCGAGGCCCCGGAAGCACAGACTGCAAGTCCGCTGGCCCAATCTGAACCAGAGGATTATGTGTCGGGCCGTGCCCAGTTCTCCTCACAGAATCAGAGCGTGGGGCAAAGTGGCTCCGACATTGCTCGTGGTCGGCTCCGCCTTGAGGGCCGTGAAGGAATCGTGCGATACAACGTGAATGCGACTCTCACCTCCGAGCAGTCCTCCCGCCTGCAGCCCCGCAATCGCTACGGGGCCGAACTCTTATTCGAAAACTGGGGAGAGCTCCGCATGGGCGACTCTTATCCCTCGCTCAGCCGACTAACGCTGGCCGGACGGCGGGTCCGCGGTGTGGACGCGAGGCTCGAATTGTTCGGAGAGAATCTGAACGCTGAATTCCTGTACGGCCGCCTCCGACGCTCCATCAACAATCAGTACCGAACCATTCGTGCTGACTACGACACCCTCGGCAGCACGGCGGACGGGCCCATCGTCGATTCAACCTACACCCTTCCATTTGCGAACCAGGGTCGAGGGACGCATCAGCGATCTATTATAGGGGGGCGGCTGAGTGCCGGAGATGAAACGCCCATCCAATGGGGCCTCAATGCCCTGCGGGTACGCGACGATACCACCTCGCTCAGTCCAATCAGCGACTTCACCGACGCACGGACTCACTCTCAGACGCTCATCAGCTCTCTGGACCCGGCAGATAAGCAATATCTGGACGAAAATCCGACCGCGCTGTCTGTGTCGGGAAGCAATGCAAAACCGAAAGATAATTTTTCGGCCAGCTCCGACCTGCGCCTCCGCCTCGACGACAACAACATCCAGCTCGACGCAGAGTTTGGAGTAAGCCTCCTCAACGAGAACATCAGAGGAGGCGTCCTGACCCAGGAGAAAGCCGACGACATCGGCGTGGACCTGAATCAGTCCACCGAGGATCTGCTCTCTCGAATCTCATGGCTCCTCATCATCAACGAGCAGATGAGCACCCTCCCCTTCCGCTTCGAGGAGCAGGCCGACGGAGAGAATGAGCTCACGCCCTTCGTCCCCTCCGGAATTTTTGGTGGTCAGTCGAGGGCAAGCTTCAACTATTTGGACCATCAGGTACAGGTTCGATATCGCTGGTTCGGGCCCAACTACGTTTCACTCGCAAACTCAACGCTGCGGCAAGACCTCCAGGGCCTCGGCATCTCGGACCGATTCCAGCTCTTCGAAAATCGCCTCTATGTGACACTGGGGTACGAGACCCTCAAGGACAACGTGGTCGGGACCAAAGACGCCACGACGACCACTGAGACGTACCGTACCAACCTGAGCTGGTATCCAGTGCAGCGCAATCTGCCCCGAATTAGCGTCAACGCCCGTTTGCGCGATCGGGGCAACGGCGTGGCCCGAAATAATCCCGAAGTGCCGGCTGGGCAGGAGATGTCGGCGGTCCGAAACATCCGGCGAATCACGTCGGACAGCATCCAGGTGATTCCCAATCCCGTACAATCATTTACCACCCAGCTGAGCGGCTCCATCACTCAGCAATTCACCACTGGATCCGTCATTAACGACGCGACCCTGAACGTCAGTTACCTGCGCACTAACAATGAGGTGTTCGAGTACGGCGGGACGAAAAATCTTTCCTACTCACTCAACGTCCGAAACCGGTTTTCGAATTTGCCCCTCGACACGCAGGTTGGAGTAAACGTGAATCAGACAGAATCTTCGGGGGGACTCTCCTCGCTGGATATCCTCGGGGCGTCCGTGGGTGGGACCGCCTACCTCCTGGACCGCCGACTTCAAGTTTCGGGCACACTCGCTCTGACTGTGAACTCCCGAACCGCAAGGCGTCTTGAAGTCAATGACAATGGCACAGAAAGCGAGTTTGTCGACGATTACTACGAGCCTTCCGACACGCCGACGGAGCAGGAGAGCAACAGCTACGTGTTCAACCTGAGCACGCGCTACGAGCTGGCCCCGCGGCACTCCATCCTCGCAAACGCCGACTTCAACAACGTGGTGGCCCAGGACGGCCGCTCCCTCCCAAACGACCGGATTCTGAGGATCCAGTACGTGTACGACTTTTAGCTTCGGCCCGGAGAGGTGCCCTCTTCTCCCCGTCAGCAATCGACGGGCCGCAGCACGTGGGGCAGGAATGCGCGAGGCGTGAGAGCACTGGGCCGTTCGTCCGCCACTGATCACGCATCACGAACCACGCATCAGAGGGACTCATCTCTGCTTCACCAGGCTTGACGCGGGCTCATGGCCGCCAAGGAAGAGTCCACATACCAATCTGCACTGGTCTTGGCCGGCATTGCGGGCGCCGTAGCCCTCCTCGTATGGGGGCTGACGCTGACGCCCCCCATTCAAACGCTGGAGCACAAGGCGAGTGATCTCCTCTTTCAAATTCGCGGTCCCCAAAGCCTGGAGGAGTCACCCGTGGTGCTGGTCACCATCAGCCAGCAAGCCTACGAGGAGATCCCGTACGACTACCCGTGGCCGCGCAAGCTCTACGCCCGTCTGATTGACAACTTGAACGAGGCCGGGGCCCGTGCCATCGGGATCGACGTGATGTTCGACGTTCCCCGAGATTCAACCAGCGACCGCCGGTTCGCACAGGCGCTGGACGAGCACGAAAACGCCGTGCTGGCGGGGCGCGTCTCGCGCACAGACGTTCAGCGCGGGACCGCCGACCGCTCGCAAGAGATCACCAAGGTCGACCCCATTCCTCTTTACAAAGAACGAAATCCCAACCCGTTCGGTGTGGTGACGAACACCCTCGATTCGGACGACGTGCTGCGCCGATACTTGCTGTTCCAGAATTATCTGGACGAGCGGTACTACGCCCTGGGCCTCGAACTCCTCCGTCTGTACGGCGACTTCGATCGAACCGAGGCCGCGCACCGTGATGCCCACCTGGAATGGGGACCGTTGAACATTCCGCTGGCTCGGTCCCAATCGATGCGCATCAACTACTACGGACCGGCCGGACGCTTCCCGGCCTTCTCGTTCGACGAGGTGGTCGATGACAGCACCTTTCAAACCACCTTTGAACGGGAAGCCTTTCCGATCAACGCCTTCAACGCCCCTGAAACAGGCCTTCTACAGCGGGGGGTGTTCGACGGGAAAATCGTTCTGGTGGGAGCGACGGTGCCGGAGCTGCACGACTTTCACGCGACGCCGTACTCGGGGACTGTCGAGGCGGGGGCGATGTCCGGCGTAGAAGTGCACGCCCACGCCCTGCAGACGATGCTCGACCAGAACTATCTCCGTAGCATGCCGCGAGTGTGGGCCTGGGCCCTCATTCTTCTGGTGGCACTCCTCACGACAATTGCGGCGCGCAGATTGAACATCTGGCTTAGCCTGGGCCTTCTTCTGCTTTTTTGGGGGGGCTACTTCGCCGCCTGTGTCTGGCTGTTCGTAGCGCACAACTACATGCTTGCGATTACCGGGCCCATGATGGCCGCCCTGCTGGGATACGGGGGCACCCTGGGCCACGGATACGTCGTCGAACAGCGCCAGAAGCAACGCATCAAGGGCATGTTCCAGTCTTACGTGTCTCCCGCCCTCGTGGAGCGCATGGTCGAACGGGGGGAGGAACCCAAGCTGGGCGGCGAGCAGCAGCGCATTACGGCCTTCTTCAGCGACATCCAGGGGTTCTCGACGATTTCCGAACAGCTGGACGCCCCCCGCCTGGTGGAGCTGATGAACGAGTATCTGTCGGCCATGACCAACATTGTCAACGAACAGGGCGGCACGCTCGACAAATACATCGGAGACGCCATTGTCGCCTTCTACGGGGCGCCCGTCTACTTTGAAGACCACGCCTATCGAGCCTGCATCACCTCTCAACTCATGCAGCGCAAGCTGAAGACCCTTCGGGAAAAGTGGGAAACGGACGGGCAGTGGCCCAAGCTTGTGCATAAACTCAGAAACCGCATTGGCATCAATACGGGAACGATGGTCACCGGCAATATCGGCTCCCAGCGTCGGTTCAACTATACCATCATGGGCGACAACGTGAACCTCGCCGCCCGCTGCGAAAGTGGGGCCAAGTCCTACGGGGCCTACACGATGGTGACCGAAGAGACGAAGGATGAGGCTCAAGCGCATGGGGATCGGTGCGTGTTTCGGGTGCTCGACCAGATCGTTGTGAAGGGGAAAACCGAGCCGGTTCGGGTCTACGAAATCTACGGCCTGAAGGACGAGGTCGAGGCTTCGGACCGTGAATGCATTGAACTCTACGAGGAAGGATACGAGGCGTATCTCCGGCAGGACTGGGCGGATGCCCGACGTTACTTGGAGGACGCGGCGCTGCTGGAGCCGCGTCAGCCGGACGAGGACCCGGGCATCAAGACCAATCCCTCCCTCGTGCTGCTGGAGCGGTGCCGCCACCTCAAGGAAGATCCCCCAGGGGAAGACTGGAACGGGGTGTACGTAATGGAGACCAAGTAGAGTGGAGGCGAATGAGGGACTGAAAGTCCCCCTCATCTGTTGTAGACCCCTCTGGGGTCACCCCCGCTTTTGCCTGTCGCATTCTTCCTATGAAGCGAAATGGGCCGATGACTCCCCTCGGAAGGCTGACGTGCCCGGCCACAAGGACCTTTATAATCCTCTCCTCAGCGCTCTAAAGGAGCCCGGAGGGTCAGGATCGATTGAAGAGATCCCCCAGAAAGTCATCGACCTGGAGAACATTCCAGATGAGGTAGCGGAAGTTCTCCACCCAGAAAGCTAAGCAGGAGGCCACCCGTGACGGCACAACTCCCATCGATCTCATTGACGGGGATGACCTTGTTGAGAGACTGAAAGAACTGGAGCTCGAGGTTGAAACCAAGGTAGCTGAAAGAGAAAACGTGGACCGAGAGTGGTTCCAATCAATCTAGTGACTCGGCCTTATCCGATACAGGAGGAAGCCCTGAACGCTCCCTAGTCGGCACTTTCTCTCTTCCTGCCAAACCTGATAAGGGTTCTACTCCCCATCGCCACCTGGAGACGGGCCGTCCTGTGGCTCCTCAAGCCGGGCCCGAAGCGTCGGCAGGGCCTCGGGGGAGTGCTCGCGGACGTACGCCACGAGCTTCTCGCGGATCTCGCAGCGCAAATTCCAGAGTGTTGGGGCATCCTTGGCACTCGCGGTGGCGCGCAGGGTCAAAGTCCGCTCCGAGGCGTCCGTCACCTGCAGGCCCACCGCGTCGCCGTCCCAGTGTTCAGACGCCTCGACGATGCGCTGAAGCTCCTCGCGCAGCTCCTGGACCGGCACCGAGTAGTCGAGAT